>NZ_JAODBE010000148.1 GCF_025463795.1 Amnibacterium sp. | reverse complement strand
GTGCCGATCTAGCGCGCCCGGTGCGAGCGGCCGCGCCGGCGCGTCCGCGGTGAGCGCGAGGTGCGCGGTGAGGGCCGGGATGCCGAGCGCGGCGCCGAGGTCGAACGAGGCCGGGTCGGGCAGCCGTACGACCTGCCGGGCCGGCAGCACGACCAGCTCCTGGGCGGTGCCGTCCGGCCGCCGGTAGGCGGCGTCCCACACCCAGACCCGGTCGCCGACCGTGAAGGCGGTGCCGGCACCGACGGCGTCGACGGTGCCCGCCCCGTCCTGGTTCGGCACCTGGTCGCCCTGCGGATCCGTGCCGGCGCGGCTCTTCCAGTCCGTCGGGTTCACGCCGGACACGGCGATCCGCACCCGGACCTCCCCGGGCCCTGGCTCCGGGACCGGCCGGTCCTCGACGAGCTCGAGCACCTCGGGGCCGCCGGCGGAGCGGTAGACGATCGCACGCATGGCGGCATTCTGCGTGCCCGTTGCTGGGTCGGTGCCGATGGAACGCCCGAGTCGCGTCCGGCGGACGTTCGGCCCTGGCACACTCGGCACGTGGTGGTGCGGCTGATCGTGGCGGTGAACCCGGCGGCCGGGTCGGGGTCCGCCCCACGGCTGGCGGACACGCTGACCGCCCGGCTCGAGCGCGCCGGCCACGAGGTCTCGCGGGCGGAGGCGACCGACGGGGACGCCCTCGAGCGGCATCTGCGCAGCCGCGTCGCCCGCGAGGGGCCGGACGCCGTGATCGCCGTCGGGGGCGACGGCATGGTGCACCTGGTCGTCAACGCGATCGCCCGCTCCGACGCGGCGCTCGGCATCCTCCCCGCCGGCACGGGGAACGACGTGGCCCGCGGCCTCGGGCTCCCGTTCGACGACGCCGAGGCGGCGATCGACCGGATCGTGTCGTCGCTCGAGGGCGCCGAGCCGCGCACCCGCCCCGTCGACGCCGTCCGTACGAGCACCGGCCGCTGGTTCGCGGGCATGCTCTCCGCCGGGTTCGACGCCGCCGTGAACGAGCGTGCCAACGGCATGCGCCGGCCGCGCGGGCGCTCCCGCTACGTGCTCGCCGTGCTGCTCGAGCTCGCCCGCCTCACCCCCCACCGCTACCGCATCACCATCGATCGCGACGCCCGACAGGTCGACGCGGTGCTCGTCACGGTCGGCAACACGGCGAGCATCGGCGGCGGGATGCGGCTCACGCCGGACGCCGAGGTCGACGACGGGCTGCTCGACGTGCTCGTGGCGACGCCGCTGCCGCGGTGGCAGCTCGTCCGCCTGCTCCCGAGGGTCTTCACCGGCGAGCACGTGCACGACGAGCACGTCTCGATCGAACGCGGCCGGGTGGTCACGATCGACGTCGCGGACCGCCGTGCGCCGGTTCCGGTGGTCTACGCCGACGGGGAGCGGATGGGCAACCTGCCGGTCACGCTCGAGATCGTGCCGGCCGCGCTCCGCGTGCTCGTCTGAGGACGCTCGGGCGTCGAGTGTGTCGTCGCATGAAGGGCCCTCCGTGCGCCCGGCGGTGACCCTCCCTACCGTTGCGGCATGACGTTGCTCGCCCCGGTCGACACCGCGCTCCCGCTGCTGCCGGTGGTCGGCGCGGACATGCGGGTGCCGCTCGTCGGCGGGGGCGAGGCACGAGTCGTCGATCTCGACGTCGCCGCGACCGCGCCGGCCCTCCAGGTCGTCGCCGCGCACGTCGCCGACGTGCTGCCGCACCTCGGGAGCGTGCACCGCGGCGCCGGCTGGCGCAGCACCCTCGCCACCGCGGCCGTCGAGCAGGCCCGGCGCACCGTCGCCGGGCACCTCGGCGCGCGGCCCGACGACGCCGTCGTCTTCACGCGCAACACCACCGAGGCGCTCAACCTGCTGGCGTCGGCGGTGCCCGGGTCGGTGCTGGTGCTCGACATCGAGCACCACGCGGACCTGCTCCCGTGGCAGCGCGCGGCCGGCGGCTGCACCGTCGTGCGGGCCGCGGCGACGATCGACGGGACACTCGACGTGCTCGCCGCCGCGCTCGCGGAGCACCGACCCGCGCTGCTCGCCGTCACCGGCGCCTCCAACGTGACCGGCGAGGTGCTCCCGCTGCCGCGGATCGCGGCCCTCGCCCACGCCGCCGGGGCCCGGCTCGGCGTGGACGGCGCCCAGCTCGTGCCGCACCGCCGCGTGGACCTCGCGGCGACCGGGATCGACTACCTCGCCTTCTCCGGCCACAAGGCCTACGCGCCGTTCGGCGTCGGCGCGCTGCTGGGCAGGGCCGACTGGCTGGACGCCGCCCGGCCGCACCTCGCAGGGGGCGGCGCCGTCCAGTCGGTGACGGTAACCGGATCCGACGCCGTGCCGGTCTGGCGGCTCGGGCCGGACCGGCACGAGGCCGGCACGCCGGACACCATCGGGGTGCTCGCCCTCGCGCGGGCGCTGACCGAGCTCGGGGCCCTCGACCCCGAGGCGTGGACGGCGCACGAGCGCGACCTCCGCGAGCGGCTCGTCGGCGGCCTCGCCGCCGTGCCAGGGGTGACGGTGCTCGACCTGTTCGACGACGCCCTCGAGCACGTCGGCGTCGTCGCGTTCACCATCGAGGGGCTCGATGCGCGGCTCGCCTCGCTCGCGCTCTCCGCGGAGTGGGGCATCGCCGTCCGCGACGGCGGCTTCTGCGCCCATCCCGCCCTCGCGCGCCTCACCGGGGGTCGGGCAGCGCTCCGCGCGAGCTTCGGGGTCGGCACGACGAGGGCCGACATCGCCGCGCTGCTCGGCGCCGTCGCCGCGCTCGCCGCGTCCGGTCCGCGCGGCCGCTACCTGCGGGACGCGGGCGGCTGGCGCGTCGTCGGCGACGACCGCCCCCGCCCGGACTGGGCCGTCGAGCCGACCGATCCGCGCGCCTGCGCGGCCTCGTGACGGCACTTCAGGTGCGCTGGGTCGCCGCTGACGACCCTCTGCTCGCTCCGCTCGTCGACGCCCTCGCCGAGGACTACGACGCCCGCTACGAGCCGACGGACGGCGTGCCCTCGAGCGCCGAGCTGACCCGGTATCCGGCCGCGGCCTTCGCGCCCGAGCATGGCGGCGGGTTCGTGGCGCTCGTCGAGGACGGGATGCTCGTGGCCGGGGGAGCGCTGAAGCGGGGACGGGAGGGGCCGGACGGCCGCCCGCTCGCGGAGTTGAAGCGCATGTGGACGTCGCCCGCCCACCGGCGCCGCGGCCTCGCCGGACGCGTGCTCGCCGAGCTCGAGCAGCGCGCGGCCGATCTCGGCTACACGGGCCTCGAGCTGACGACCGGTGCCAGGCAGCCGGAGGCCGTCGCCCTCTACCTCCGGCACGGCTGGGCCCCGGACTTCGATCTCGCCGCGGACTGGGAGGTCGTCTCCTACCTGCGGTTCACGAAGCCAGCACCGCCGCGGCGCTGAGCACGAGGTCCTCCGCCGGCAGCGCGGCGTCGAGCAGGGCCACGAGCCGGTCGTGCACGGGGGCCGTGCCTGCGCCGAGCCGCAGCGTGCGGCCCCGCACCAGGGACGCGGCGTGCAGCGCTTCGACGGCGAGGATCTCGAGCACCAGGTCGGCGCTGCGCTGCCCGGCCTCCGCGGCCGTCCACGCGAACGTCGCGTAGTCCTCGACGACGGAGAGCGGCGCCCCGCCGAGGGTGACGGGCGCGGCGAGCGCGCGGAGCTGCGCAGCGGCCGCCGCGGCGGTGTAGGCGAGCAGCCCGGGGATCCCGGCCGCATCGGCCGCCCGCAGCGGCGCGGCGAGGCCGGACAGCACCGAGATCCGCCGCTCCGCCACGGCCCCGAGATGGGCGAGGGCGATCCGCGCCCGTTCGAGGTCGAGGGCGAGCCCCACGGGCGCGAAGTTGCCGTTCGGCGTGATCGTGCCGGTCGCGGGATCCACGAGCGGGTTCTCCGGCCGAACCGCGAGCTCCCCGTCGACGGCGTCGAGCAGGTCCGCTGCGGTGTCGCCGATCGCGCCGTGCACCTGCGGAGCGCAGCGGAAGCTCAGCTCGTCCTGCACCGCCCGCTCCCGGTCCGGGTCCTCGAGGAACGACCCGGCGAGCGCCTCCCGGATCCGCGCGGCCGACAGGGCCCGGCCGTCCTCGCCGGCGTCCTCGTGCACGACCGCGCTGAAGGGGCCGAGGCCCCCGGAAGTCCGGTGCGCGGCCGCAGCCTCCAGCGAGTAGGCGACCGCGAGGTCAGCGGCCTCCGCCAGCGTCTCGAGCCGGCTGCCGAGCACCGCGGCGGAGGCGATCGCGAAGGCGTTCGTGTTGATCAGGGAGAGGGCTTCGTGCGCGGCGGGCTCGAGCGGCGCGATGCCGGCCGCCGCGAGCGCCTCGGCACCGGACGTGATCGAGCCGTCCTCACCCAGGACCGCGCCCTCACCGACGAGCACGGCCGCGACCGCGGCGTTCTGCACGAGGTCCGCCGCCCCCACCGAGCCGCGGTCCCGCACGAGCGGCACGATGCCGCGGTTCAGCAGCGCGACGAGCGCCTCGGCGACGACCGGCCGCGCGCCGGCCCCGCC
>NZ_JAODBE010000110.1 GCF_025463795.1 Amnibacterium sp. | reverse complement strand
GATCGTGCTCGACGAGCTCCGGCGGCTGGTCATCACCGGCGAGCTGACGCCCGGGACCCGGCTCGTGGAGGACCGGCTCGCCGAGGCCGAGGCGGCACGCGTGCGCGCCGTCGGTGCGCTCGCCTCGCCCGCCGACCTGACCGTCTTCGCCGAGCTCGACGCCTTCGCCGCCGCCGATCCCACCGGGCCGCAGGCCGACGCGCCGGTGCCGGTGCTCGCCGACCTCGCCCGCAGCACCGTGGGACGGGCCGTCCGCCGGACGCGCCACGCGGACCGCTCGATCGGGGCGCTGCACGACGCCAGGAAGGCGGCGAAGCGGGCCAGGTACGTGATCGAGGAGCTCGACGCGGAGGGCGCCCTGCGCTCCAGGTCGGCGCTCCGCCGGGCGGCGCGCCGCGCCTCCGCGGTGCACGACGCGATCGGGGCCCACCGCGACCTCGAGCTCGTCGTCGCCGACCTCCCGTTCGTCGCGGCCCGCGCCGCGGCGAACGGCGAGAACGCGTTCGTCTACGGGGTGCTCGCCGAGCGAGGCGCCCGCCGCGCCCGGCGCCTGCGCCGCCGTGCCGAGCGCGCGATGCAGCGGCTGCGGTCCGCGACGCGCTAGGCGCTACGCGTCGCGGGCGGACCCGTTGCGGATCCCGGCGAGCGAGGTGAGGCCGCCGACCAGGAGCAGCAGGGCCGTGACGAACGCCGCGCGGTCGAAGCCGGAGGTGGTGAGCACGCCGCCGAGGATCCAGCCGACGCACGCCGTCGCCACGAGTCCGGCGACCCGCGCGACCGCGTTGTTCACGGCGGACCCGATGCCGCTCTGCTCCGGCTTCACCGCCCCGAGGACCGCGGAGGTGAGCGGCGCCACGGTCGCCGCGATCCCCAGCCCGGAGATCACGATGCCGGGCACGATCAGCCAGAGCGCGGTGGCGGGGTCGCGCACGAAGGTCATGAGACCCGCGCCGACCGCGGCCGTGATGGGCCCCGCTGTCATGAACAGCCGCGGGCCGAAGCGCCCGGAGAGGGCGCCGAACCGGCCGGACAGCAGGATCATCAGCACCGTCGACGGCAGGCCGACCAGCGCCGCGACCGTGGCGGGAAGCTTCACGACCTGCTGCAGGTAGAGCGTCGGCACGAGCGAGGCGATGTTGAGGCCCGCGTAGACGAACAGCGTGGTGAGGTTCCCCCAGCGGAAGTTGCGGGCGGTGAACAGGGCGCGGGGCACGAGCGGATGCGCCGCCCTGCGGTCCCACAGCACGAACGCGACGAGCAGCACCGCACCGGCCACGAGCAACCCGACGGACACGGGCAGCGGCAGGGTGGCCGTGCCGCCGCCCCGGCTGCGCGCGCCGACCTCGATGAGGCCGGTGACGAGCGCGCCGAGGCCGATGGCGGCGAGCGCCGCGGAGGGCACGTCGATCCTGGAGCGCGGCTCGGGCATCGCCCCGTCGCGGGTGCGGCCGAGCAGCAGCATCGACGCCGCGGCGGGCAGCACCGAGAGCACGAAGACGCTGCGCCAGCCCACCGCGTCGACGAGCAGGCCGCCGATGATCGGGCCGGCGAGGAACGAGACGCTCGTCCACGACGTCCAGCGCCCGATCGCCCGGCTCTGCTCCGGCCCCTCGAAGGTCGCGATGATGAGCGACAGCGAGCCGGGGACGAGCAGCGCGCCGGCGACGCCCTGCAGCAGCCGCGCCACGACGAGGATGCCCGCGGTGGGCGCGACGGCGCACAGCAGCGAGGTGACGGCGAACGCGACGATCGCGATCCGCAGCACCTTCAGCCGGCCGAAGGCGTCGGAGACGGACCCGGCGGTGAGGATGAACGCCGAGAGGGTGAGCAGGTAGCCGTCCACGACCCACTGCTGCAGGACGATGCCGCCGCCGATGTCGCGGGCGATCGCCGGCAGGGCGATGTTCACGATCGAGCCGTCGAGGAAGGAGACGAACGACGCGAGGATCGCGGCCCAGAGCAGCCGGTTCCTGGCCGCCGTGCCGGCGACGAGGTCGAGGGAGGAGGCGCCGGTCACGGGCGTCAGTATGCTCCGGGCCGCCGACGCCGGGAGGCGCGGTCACGATGCTCGTGCTCGCGGCCGGCCGGCCGATCCCGGTCGCCGTGCGCGCCCCCGGAGGGCAGGATGAGCCCGTGCCGACGCTGACCGATCTCCCGCTGCCCACGATCGAGGGCGGGAGCCCCGGCCTCGGCGGCGTGCTCGGCGTGCCCGACGGGGAGGGCCCGTGGCCCGGCGTCGTGATGGTGCACGAGGCGTTCGGCGTCACGCCGGTGATGCGGCGGCAGGTCGAGCGCAGCGCCGCCGCCGGGTTCCTCACCCTGATGCCGGACCTCTTCGTCGACGGCGGTCCCCGGAAGTGCCTCCGCCGCACCTTCGGCGACATCGCGCGCGGCGCCGGCCGCACCTTCGACGACGTCGAGTCGGCGCGGCGCACCCTCGCCTCCCGGAACGACTGCACGGGCAAGGTCGGCGTGCTCGGGTTCTGCATGGGTGGCGGGTTCGCGCTCATGGCGGTGCAGGACCAGGGCTTCTCCGCCGCGAGCGCCAACTACGGCCGCCTGCCGAAGCCCCTCGATCCGCGCCTCGTCGGCGCCTGCCCCGTCATCGGCAGCTACGGCGGCCGCGACGCGAGCCTGCGGGGTGCGGCCGCGCGGCTCGACGCCGCCCTCGAGCGGCACGGCGTGCCCCACGACGTGCAGGAGTACCCGACGGCCGGGCACTCCTTCCTGAACGACGAGCCGCACGAGTCGAACCCGGTGATGGGGCTGCTGCTCGAGCTGGTGCTCCACGCGGGACCGGATCCGGCAGCGGCGGCCGACGCGTGGGCGCGGATCGACGGCTTCTTCTCCCTGCATCTCAGGTGAAGACGGCCCGGCGCCCTGACCTACACTGACGGCTGCGCGCGGCCGCCGCCGCGCCGAGCACGGACGGTGGGATGTCGGACACGAAGGACATGGGCTCCGCGCGCCGGCCGGACGACCGGTCGGACCCGAACGCCGTCCCCGACGTGTGCGCCCGCGAGCCCCGCCATCACGGGCGGCTGTCCCGATGGGCCCTCGAGGGCCTCTCGGAGACGGCGGGCAACCATCAGGGCCCGCACGCCGAGAGCGGCCGCACCTCCTTCTGGCTGCGGGTCATGTGCCTCACCGGCGTCGACTACTTCTCGTCGCTCGGCTACCAGCCCGCCATCGCGTTCCTCGCCGCCGGCTTCGTCTCCCCGGTCGCGACCCTCGTGCTCGTCGCGCTCACCCTGTTCGGCGCCCTGCCGGTCTACCGGCGGGTGGCGAGCGAGAGCTACCGCGGCGAGGGGTCGATCGCGATGCTCGAGAAGCTGCTGCCGTGGTGGGGCGGCAAGCTCTTCGTGCTCGTGCTGCTCGGGTTCGCGGGCACGGCGTTCATCATCACGATCACACTGTCGGCGGCCGACGCCGCGGAGCACGCGGTGAGCAACCCGCTCGTGCCGAAGTCCTTCGCCGGCGCGCACCTGTGGGTCACCCTGCTGCTCATCGTGCTGCTCGGCGCGGTGTTCCTGCGGGGGTTCCAGGAGGCGATCGGCATCGCCGTCGTGCTCGTCGCGGCCTACCTGGCGCTGAACGCGGTCGTCGTGGTCGACGGCTTCCTGCTCGTGGCCGCCCACCCGGTGGTGATCGCCGAGTGGGGCAGGGCGATGCTCGCGCAGGGCGGCGGCAACCCATTCGGCGTCGCCGGCGTCGCCCTCCTCGTCTTCCCGCAGCTGGCCCTCGGCCTGTCGGGCTTCGAGACCGGGGTCACCGTCATCCCCCAGATCCGCGGCGAGGCGGAGCAGACGGGCAAGCCGCCGGAGGCGCGGATCCGCGGCGCGAAGCGCCTGCTCACGACCGCCGCCATCACGATGAGCGTCTTCCTGCTGACGTCGAGCCTCGTCACCACGCTGCTGATCCCCGCGAAGGAGTTCCGGCCGGGCGGCGCCGCCAACGGCCGCGCGCTCGCCTACCTCGCGCACGAGCAGCTCGGTCCCGTCTTCGGCACCGCCTACGACCTGTCGACGATCGCCATCCTCTGGTTCGCGGGCGCCTCGGCGATGGCGGGACTGCTGAACATCGTGCCCCGCTACCTCCCCCGCTACGGCATGGCGCCGGCGTGGGCGCGGGCCGTTCGCCCGCTCGTGATCGTGTTCACGCTCATCGCCATCGTCGTCACGCTCGTCTTCAAGGCGTCCGTCGACGGCCAGGGAGGCGCCTACGCGACCGGCGTGCTCATGCTCATCACGTCGGCGGCCGTCGCGGTCACGCTCTCGGCGCGGCGCAAGCGGCAGTGGAAGCGGACGGCCGGCTTCGGCATCGTCGCGGTGATCCTCGCCTACACCCTCGTCGTGAACATCGTGCAGCGGCCCGACGGCCTCCGGATCTCGCTGCTCTTCATCCTCGGCATCGTGATCGTGTCGATCGCGTCCCGCATCCGCCGGTCCTTCGAGCTGCGGGCGACGAGCGTCACGTTCGACGAGGCGGCGACCGAGTTCCTGCGCGAGGCCGAGGACTACGGCGCGGTGCACCTGGTGGCCAACGAGCCCGGCGCGCGCGACGAGGAGGAGTACCGCTCGAAGGCGCGGGACGAACGGCGGGACAGCAACATCCCCGGCCGGGCGTCGATCATCTTCCTCGAGGTGCGGAAGGCGGACTCGTCCGACTTCGAGGAGGACCTCGAGGTGCACGGCGTCGTCCGGCACGGCTACCGGGTGCTCGAGGTCGCGAGCGGCAACGTGCCGAACACGCTCGCCGCGGTGCTGCTGCAGATCCGGAACATCACCGGCGTCGTGCCGCACATCTACTTCGAGTGGACCGAGGGCAACCCGGTGTCGAACATGGTGCGCTTCCTCGTGTCCGGCGAGGGCGAGGTCGCGCCGGTGACCCGCGAGGTGCTCAGGGAGACGGAGCCCGACGTGCGGCGCCGGCCCATGGTCCACGTGAGCTGAATCGCTCCGTTCCGGAGCTCCTGCGCGGCACGCCGGCGCGGACGGCCTCAGCGCGGCGCGTCCGCCGGTCGCCCCGGACCCGCGCGATCGGCGAGCACGGCGACCTCGCTGCGGAGCGCCCGGATCTCCGCGGCGAGCGCCTCCACGTGGGCGACCGTGGCCGCCTCGGAGGCTCGGTCGACCTCGGCGACGCGCTGCACGAGCCAGGAGGCGAAGGTCGCGGTGATGACGCCGAGCAGGGCGATGCCCGCGATCATCAGCCCGACCGCGATCAGCCTCCCCTCCCCCGTCACCGGCGTGCGGTCGCCGTACCCGACGGTGGTGACCGTCTCGAAGGACCACCAGAGCGCGTCGCCGAACGTGCGGATCCCGCTGCGCGGCGCGTGCCGCTCCGCCTCGAGCTCCGCGAGCGAGGCGAGCAGCACGAGCAGCGCGGCGGATCCGACGACGTACACCGTGACGCGCCCCCGGAACCAGGCGCCCGTCGCCCGTCGCAGCAGCGTGAAGAGGGTGAGCAGCCGAAGCAGCCGGAGCGGGCGCAGCATCGGCAGCGCGACGACGAGGAACTGCGGCAGATGCGTCACGAACCAGTGCAGCCGCCGCTCGGCGAGCGCCAGGAGCACGAGGTAGTCCGCGACGAAGACGAGCCAGACGGCCCACATCACCCACTCCGCGGCCTCCCAGAGGCCGCCGCGGAGGTCGGCGAGCACGCTCCACGCGTACACGACGAGGAAGACGAGGGCCGCGATCGTGATCGGCCATTCGGTGCGGCGCCGCCACGTCTCCTGCGTGAACGGCAGCCGCGGCAGGTGCGGTCGCATGACTCACCCTACGAAGCCCACGCGCGCCCGGCCAGCGGCTTCCGCGGGACGCGGCGCGCCGCATCCGCATCCGTTCCCTGAGCGTCCGGCGTCGCGCGGATCCGGAGTTCCTGCACGACACGCCGAAGCGGATCGCTTCCGCCCGGCGCGTCGCGCCGTTTCTCCGGATCCGTGCGGTCCGCACTGTGGGGCGCCGCTCAGCACGGGGATGGTGCGATGCCGCCGTGAGCGCCACCGAGATCCAGATCGAGGACACCCGAGGCGAGTCGGCCGGCCGGCACGCGGAGGACATCGAGCGGGTCGCCCGCGACGTGTTCGGCTGGGATCCGCTGCGCCCCGGCCTCGCCCGGGCGGCCGCGGCCGTCCTCGCGGGGCACGACGTGCTCGGCGTGATGCCGACCGGGTACGGCAAGTCGGCGGCCTACCGGATCGCGGGCGCGCTGCTGCCCGGCACGACCCTCGTCGTCTCCCCGCTGATCGCGCTGCAGGCGGATCAGCTCGCGCACCTCGCCGAGACGCCCGGCGCCCGGCCGGCGCGGCTCGTCAACTCCGCCCAGCCGAGGACGAGGACCGAGGAGGCGTGGGCGCTGCTCGAGCAGGGCGAGCTCGGCTACCTCTTCCTCGCACCGGAGCAGCTCGCGAACGACGAGGTCGTCGCGCGGCTCGCGGCCGCGCCGATCTCGCTGCTCGCGGTCGACGAGGCCCACTGCGTCTCCTCGTGGGGACACGACTTCCGGCCCGACTACCTGCGTCTCGGTGAGGTCGCCGACCGGCTGCCCGCTCCCCCGCAGTCGCCGCGAGCGCCGAGGCCCCCGATCCTCGCCCTGACCGCGACGGGCTCCCGGCCGGTCCGCGAGGAGATCGTGGACCGGCTCCATCTGCGGGACCCGCGCATCCTCATCCACGGCTTCGACCGGCCGAACATCTTCCTCAGGGTGACCCGGCACACGGACGAGCACCGGCAGGTCGCCGCCGTGCTCGACGACGTCGCGTCGCTGCCGGCACCCGGCCTGCTCTACGTCGCGACGCGGCGCGCGACCGAGGAGTACGCGGCGGCGCTGCAGGACCGCGGCATCGCTGCGGAGGGGTACCACGGCGGCCTGCCCGCGACGCGGCGCCGGGCGCTGTCGGCGGCCTTCCACGAGGGCGGCGTCGACGTGATGGTCGCGACGAGCGCGTTCGGGATGGGGATCGACAAGGCGGACGTGCGCTTCGTCGTGCACGCCGCCGCACCGGAGAGCGTCGACGAGTACTACCAGGAGCTCGGGCGAGCGGGCAGGGACGGGGATCCCGCCGTCGCCGCGCTGCACTACCGGACGGAGGACCTGGCTCTCCGCAAGTTCTTCGCCGGCACGGTGCCGAAGGCGAAGGACCTGAAGGCGCTCCTCCTCGCGCTCGCCGAGGATCCCGACGTCCGGACCGCCGGCGAGCGTGCCGGGCTGAGCGCCCGCCGCGCGACCGCGCTGGCCTCCCTGTTCGAGGAGGCGGGCGTCCTCGCGGTCGTCGACGGCAGGGCGGTCCCGCGCGGCGGTGCGATCGTCGCCGGCACGGCCGTGCAGGCCGCGATCGAGCAGGCGGAGGCGCGGCGACGGATCGACGAGTCCCGGCTGGCGATGATGCGCGCCTACGCGGAGACGACCCAGTGCCGTAGGCAGTACCTGCTCGGCTACTTCGGCGACGAGGACACCGGCCTCTGCCACGCCTGCGACACCTGCGACAGCGGCGCTGCGGAGCGCTACGCCGAGTCGCGCACCGCGGAGGGCCGCACACCCTTCGCCGTCGACACCGCGGTGCGGCACGCCGAGTGGGGCGACGGACGGGTGATGAGCGTCGAGGACGACCGGATCACGGTCTTCTTCGAGTCCGAGGGCTACCGGGTGCTCTCGATCGCCGCGGTGACCGAGCACGACCTCCTGACTGTGACGTCCCGCTCAGGCGGCCGGACGTAGCGTCGGGGCCATGAGCGACGCACGCACGGACGACATCGATCCGGACGCCACGGGTGAGGGCGCCGGCCTGGGGGCCGCCGACCCGATCACCGGCGTGCCGAACGGGGACGGCGACCTCGACGGGGAGGCGGTGCTGCCGGACGACGAGGACGACGACCTCGCGGGCGGCGACCCGCTGGCCCTCCGCGCCGAGTCGATGAACACGGTAACGAACGACGCGGTCGCCGGCGACACCGTCCTCCCCGGCTCGGGTGACGGCAACGACGGCCCGACCGGTGGCGCCCCGGCCGAGCTCGAGCCGATCCTGCCGGACAACGAGCTGGCCGGCGAGGACATCGACCTCGACGACGAGGCCTGAGCCCGTCGCCCTAGCCCCTTCGGCGCAGGCGCGTGAGCTGCCGCGGCGCCTCCTTCGGCAGGTCACGGCGGTAGGACCGCTTCATCGCCGCCTCGATCGTGTCGTAGTCGGCGAGCACCGCGCTGATCGCGCTCTCCTCGTACCGGCCCTCGCGACGGGCGTCGAGCACCGCCTTCCGCTCGGCGTCGAGCATCGCGAGCCGGAGGCGGGCGTAGGCGTCGGGCTGGGCCGCGACCCCGTCCTCGTCGGTCGTGCCGATCCCCATCCGGAAGCGCGCTGCCTGCTGCAGGCTCAGGACGACCTCCTCCGGGTCGCCGTCGGTGACCTCCCGCTCGAGTCGCTCCAGCGCGGCCCCCTGCGCCTCGCCGACGAGCGTGCGGATCTGCATCCGATCCTGGTCGGGGCTCGGCAGCGGCAGGCGCATCCACCGCACGAGGCTCGACAGACCGAGGCCCTGCAGCAGCGACAGCACCACGATGACGAAGGCGGCGAGCTGCAGGAAGCCGACCTGCGGGGTCTGCGGCGGCAGCAGGAACACGGCGGCGAGCGTCACGACACCGCGGACGCCGGAGAACGAGATGGCGAACGCGGTGCGCCAGCCCCATCGCCGTTCCCGCAGCCGCTCGGGGCCGAACCGGTACAGCACCGTCGTGGCGAACACCCACACGTACCGGACGAGCACCATCGCCACGTAGAGGCCGACGATGATCAGCGCGCCCTGCAGCAGACCGATGCGGCTCTGCGACGCGCGGCGGACGATGTCGGGCAGCTGCAGCCCGATGAGCAGGAAGACCGCGTTCTCGAGCAGGAACGACAGGGTGCGCCAGTTGATCCGCTCGGCGATGCGTGACTCGGCGGACTGGAACATGGGCGCCCGGTAGCCGAGCCAGATGCCGGTGACGACCACGGCCAGGAAGCCGGAACCGTTCACCGCGTAGGCGGGCAGGTAGGCGATGTACGGCGCGGCGAGCGACAGCGAGGTGTCGAGAACCGGCGCCTTCAGGCGGCGGCGGATGGCGGTGATGACGATGGCGACGACGGCGCCGGAGAGCAGGCCGCCGATCACGGCGACCGCGGCGTCGCGGGCGATGAGCCCGATGCCGACGGGGGCCGCGATCGCCGCGATCGCCGTGTTCAGGGTGACGAGGGCGGTCGCGTCGTTGAGCAGCCCCTCGCCCTCGAGCAGGGAGGCGAGGCGCCGGGGCAGCTTGCCGCTCCCTGCGATGGCGCCGACGCTCACCGCGTCGGTCGGTGCCACGATGGCCCCGAACGCGATGCCCGCCGCGAAGGTCAGCTGCGGGACGAGCCACCAGGTCACGAGACCGACGGCGAACGCCGAGAAGACGACGAGGCCGACGGACAGGGCGAGGATCGAGTCGCCGCGGGCCCGCACCTCGAGGAAGGAGGTCTGCAGTGCCGCGGCGAAGAGCACGGCAGGCAGCACGCCGACGAGCACGAAGTCGGGGTTCTCGTCGAGGCGGATCGCGGGCACACCGGGGATGAAGGCGATGCCGACCCCCACCGCGACGAGCACGAGGGGCGCGGACCAGCCGACCTTGCGCGAGAGGCCCGTGACGCCGACGACGAGCAGCAGGGCGCCGACGGCCCAGGCGACGGTCGAGGAGAAGCTCACCGGGAGACGGTTCCGGCGGCGGCGGTCACGGGGGCAGCGTAGCGAGCACGGGCGACGTGGCGGGGCGTGTTGCGCTCGTCGAACACGTGTTCGAAGATGAGGTGTGTCCTCCTCCGCCCTGCAGCTCGCACCGGACGAGCGTGCGCGCACGGTGGAGGAGCTGCAGGCCCGCATCTCGGCCATGCAGGCCACGGGGCTCGGCACCCGCACCCTGCCGACGCGACCGGAGCTGGCGCCGCTGCTGCCCGGCGGGGCGCTGAAGGCGGGGGTCGCGTACGCGGTGCCCGACTCGCTGACGCTCGCGATGCTGCTGATGGCGGGTCCGAGCGCGGCGGGCGGCTGGTGCGCCGCGGTCGGGGTGCCCGACTTCGGCATCGAGGCGGCGGCGGGCTTCGGCGTCGACCTCGACCGGCTCGTGCTCGTGCCGCAGCCCGGGGAGCACTGGCTCGCCGTCGCCGCGCAGGTCGCCGACGTGCTCCCGGTCGTGCTCCTTCGTCCACCGGCCCGCGCGGCCGCCGGCGACACCGCGCGGCTCGCGTCCCGGCTGCGGCAGCGGGGCTCGACGCTGCTCGTACTCGGCCCGTGGGCGCAGGCCGAGGCGACCCTCGAGGTGCGCACCACCGCCTGGACGGGCATCGGCACCGGATCCGGGTACCTCGCCGGCCGCGACGTGACGGTCACGGTGACCTCGCGCGACATCCGCTCCGTGCATCCGGTGCGGATCCGCGACGACCAGTGGCGCATCGAGCCGCCCGCCGTCGCCGCACGGCTGGAGGCGGTGTGAGCGCCGAGCGGGCGATCGTCGCCTGGTGCCCGGACTGGCCCGTCCGGGCGGGCGCCGCGGAGGCGGAGGCCGACCCCGGCGAGCCGATCGCGATCGTCGAGGCCGGCGTCGTCGCGGCGTGCTCGGCGGCGGCGCGAGCGGCCGGGGTGCGCCGGGGCCTGAAGATCCGCGAGGCCCAGTCCCGCTGCGCCACCCTCGTGGTGCTGCCGGCGAACCCGGCGGCCGACGCCAGGCGGTTCGAGCCGGTGCTCACCGCGCTCGAGGCGGGCATCCCGACCGTGCAGGTCGTGCGGCCCGGCGTCGTCGTGATCCGGGCGCAGGGCCCCGCGCGCTTCTTCGGCGGGGAGCACGAGGCCGCCGACGCGGTCCTCGGCCTGCTCGCGGGCGCCGGGGTGCCGGAGGCCCGGGTCGGGATCGCCGACGGCCCGTTCGCCGCCGAGCAGGCAGCGAAGCTGCACCCGTCGACCGGGGCGGAGAACATCCGCATCGTCCCGGTCGGACGCTCGCCGGAGTTCCTCGCCCCGTTCGGTGTGGAACTGCTCGACCGCCCCGAACTGGCGACCCTGCTTC
>NZ_JAODBE010000028.1 GCF_025463795.1 Amnibacterium sp. | reverse complement strand
GGGTCGCCGGATGAAGACCGTCGCCGCCGTCGACCTCGGCGCCACGAGCGGACGGGTGATCCTCGGCTCGGTCGGGCACGGAGAGGTGACGCTGCGCACCGTCGCGCGCTTCCCCAACACGCCCGTGCGACTGCCCGACGGGCTGCACTGGGACGTCCTCTCCCTCTACTCCGCCGCGATGCACGGCCTCGGTACGGCCTCCCGCGAGGAGCCGGAGCTCGTGGGCGCGGCCGTCGACGCGTGGGCGGTCGACTACGCCCTGCTGCTCGGCGACCGCATGATCGGCAACCCCTACCACTACCGCGACGCCCGTACCGAGCGGGGAGTCGCGGCGGTCCACGCGGCGATCGGGCCGGACGAGCTCTACCGGCGCAACGGCCTCCAGCACCTCCCCTTCAACACCCTGTTCCAGCTGGCGGCATCCGCCTCATCCGGCGCGCTCGACGCCGCCGACGGCTTCCTCCTCATCCCCGACCTCATCGGCTACTGGGCGACCGGCCAGAGGGTCGCCGAGCGGACGAACGCGTCGACCACCGGCCTCATCCGGGCCGGCGAGAACGAGTGGGACGCCGAGCTGCTGTCCCGCCTGGGCCTGCGCTACGACCTGCTGCCACCGATCGTCGAGCCCGGCACCCAGCTCGGTCCCGTCTCCCCCGTCATGCGGGAGGAGTTCGGGATCCGCCACGTCTTCCCCTTCACGACCGTCGGCTCCCACGACACCGCGTCCGCCGTCGTCGGGGTGCCGTCGACCGGCGACGACGCCGCATACATCTCCTGCGGCACCTGGTCGCTCGTGGGCACCGAGCTGCCGTCACCCGTGCTCACGGAGGAGGCGCGGCTGGCGCGCTTCACGAACGAGGGCGGCGTCGACGGCCGCATCCGGTTCCTGAAGAACGTGATGGGCCTCTGGCTGCTCTCCGAGTCGATCCGCTCGTGGGCGAAGGTCGGCGAGCAGGAGGACCTCGAGCATCTGCTGAAGCAGGCGGCGGACGCGCCGGCGGACGTGCCCGTCTTCGACGCGAACGACCCTCGGCTGCTGCCGCCCGGCGACATGCCCACGCGGATCGAGACCTTGTTCACCGAGCAGGGAGTACGTCCCCCCGCGACGATGGGCGAGTTCGTGCGCAGCGTGCTGCAGAGCCTCGCGAACGCGTACGCCGACGCGATCCGCGACATCGAGCGCCTCACCGGCCGCCCCATCCGCACGGTGCACCTGGTGGGCGGTGGCGCACGCAACGAGCTGCTCTGCCGGCTCACCGCGGACGCGTGCGGGCTACCGGTCGTCGCCGGCCCTGTCGAGGCCACGGCCGTCGGCAACCTGCTGGTGCAGGCGCGCACCCACGGCCTCATCACCGGCGACCTCGAGGCCCTGCGCAGCGTCGTCGCGTCCTCGTTCCCCCTCCGCACCTCCGCCCCGCGCACCAGCACCGACGCGAAGGACTGACTCATGGTCCAGCGACAGCTCCCGAGGCCGGTGGAGGTCTTCGAGTACCTGCGGTTCAAGAAGCCCGACCTCGACCGCAAGAAGGCGCGGCTCGAGGCGGCGCTGACCATCGAGGACCTGCGGCGGATCGCGAAGCGGCGCACCCCGAAGGCGGCGTTCGACTACACGGACGGGTCCGCCGAGGGCGAGATCTCGATCGCTCGCGCGAGGCAGGCCTTCCAGGACGTCGAGTTCCACCCCGAGGTGCTCCGCGACGTCGAGCACGTCGACACCACCGCGACGGTGTTCGGCGCCCCGTCGAGCCTGCCGTTCGGCATCGCGCCCACGGGCTTCACCCGCCTGATGCAGACCGAGGGCGAGACCGCCGGCGCGGGTGCGGCGAACGCCGCGGGCATCCCGTTCACCCTCTCGACGCTCGGCACGACGTCGATCGAGCACGTGAAGGACGCGAACCCTGGCGGCCGCAGCTGGTTCCAGCTCTACGTGATGCGGCAGCGGGAGATCTCGTACGGCCTCGTCGAGCGCGCCGCGAAGGCCGGCTACGAGACCCTCTTCTTCACGGTCGACACCCCCGTCGCCGGCGCGCGGCTCCGGGACAAGCGCAACGGCTTCTCCATCCCGCCGCAGCTCACCCTTCGCACGCTGCTCGACGCCGCACCCCGGCCGTGGTGGTGGTTCGACTTCCTCACGACGCCGAAGCTCGAGTTCGCCTCGCTGACCTCGACCGGCGGCACCGTCGGCGACCTGCTCGACCTCGCGATGGATCCGACCATCAGCTTCACGGACCTGAAGACGATCCGGCAGCTGTGGCCCGGCAAGCTGGCGATCAAGGGCGTGCAGAGCGTCGAGGACGCGAAGCTGTTCGCGGACTTCGGCGTCGACGGCATCGTGCTGTCGAACCACGGCGGCCGCCAGCTCGACCGCGCCCCGATCCCGTTCCACCTGCTGCCCGACGTCGTGCGCGAGGTCGGGCGCGATCTCGACGTGCTCGTCGACACCGGGATCATGGACGGCGCCGACATCGTGGCGTCGATCGCCCTCGGCGCCGACTTCACCCTTGTCGGCCGCGCCTACCTGTACGGGCTCATGGCCGGCGGCCGCGCCGGCGTCGACCGGGCCATCGCGATCCTCGCCGACCAGATCGTCCGCACCATGAAGCTGCTCGGCGCCCACTCCCTCGAGGAGCTCGAGCCCCGGCACGTCACCCAGCTCGAACGGCTGATCCCCCGAACCCGCGCCTGACCGGCGGTCCATATGCCCTTCCGAGGATGTATCGAAGCGGTGGGGCCCTTCGCGTGTTGATCCGGATGCGAGCGCATCGGGTGCTCGCGGAAGGATCGACATGTCCCACCGGCACTTCAACGGTCTGACGACCGCGGCGCTCTTCGGACTCCTCGGCGCCGTCGTGCTCGGCGCCAGCTACCTCCTGTTCGGCCGCAGCCTCGCGGCGCTCACGATCGGTCTCGTGCTCGCCCTCGCGGTGAACCTCGGCTCCTGGTGGTTCAGCGACTCCGTCGCCATCCGGGCCATGCGCGCCCGTCCCGTCACCGAGGCGGAGCAGCCGGGCATGTACCGGATCGTCCGCGAGCTCTGGGCGCGCGCCGGCAGGCCGATGCCCGCCCTCTACGTCTCCCCCACCGCCGCGCCGAACGCGTTCGCGACCGGTCGCAGCCCCGAGCACGCGGCGGTGTGCTGCACCGAGGGCATCCTGCAGCTGCTCGACGAGCGCGAGCTGCGCGGTGTGCTCGGGCACGAGTTCATGCACGTCTACAACCGCGACATCCTCACGTCGTCGGTCGCCGCCGCGCTGAGCTCGGTGATCACGTATCTGGCCTACGGCGCGATGCTCTTCGGCGGCGGGAACGACCGCGAGAACCGGGGCGGTGGCGTCGGCGCCCTGCTCCTGCTGGTCCTCGGCCCGATCGCGGCCGGCGTGGTGCAGCTCGCGATCAGCCGGACGCGCGAGTACGACGCCGACGAGGACGGCGCCGCCCTCACCGGCGACCCGATCGCGCTCGCCTCCGCGCTGCGCAAGCTCGAGGCGGGCACGCAGCGGTACCCGCTGGCGCCGGAGCCGCAGCTGCGGAGCACGAGCCACCTGATGATCGCGAATCCGTTCCGGGCCCAGGACGTCGGCAGGCTGTTCTCCACGCACCCGCCCATGCGGGAGCGCATCGCCCGCCTCGAGGCGATGGCGGGCGCGCCCCTGCTCCACTAGCCGCATCCCGGCGGGCGCGACGCGGCCCGTGGTCGCGATCGACGCCGCTCCAGTCGCTCCGCTGACGGCAGGAACCCGGACCACCGCGCTGGTCGGCTCCCACTCGATCGAGGACCCGGAACGGCCTGATCGTCCGTCGTGAGCCCGGATCGGCACGGATCCGGTCGCCGAGACGCGATCGCAACACGGATCCCGTGGTCGAGCACCCGCCCGCGCCCCTAGCATGCACCCAGGGAACGCAGAGGAGCGCACCCCGTCCGGGAGGAGCAGCGGTGGCACAGGTCGCGGCACGGCGCGACGTCCGGGACGCCGACCCGGCGACACCCGGGATCGCCCTGGAGGGCGTGCGGAAGACCTTCGGATCCGTCGTCGCGGTCGACCGCGTCGACCTCGAGATCGCCGACGGCGAGCTCTTCGCGATGCTCGGTCCGTCGGGCTCCGGCAAGACGACCGTGCTCCGGATGATCGCGGGCTTCGAGCAGCCGACCGAGGGCCGCATCCGCCTCGCCGGGATCGACTCGACCGACCTGCCCCCGCACCGGCGCGACGTGAACACCGTCTTCCAGGACTATGCGCTCTTCCCCCATCTCAGCGTGCAGCAGAACGTCGAGTACGGGCTCACCGTGCGCGGCATCGGCCGCGCCGAGCGGATCCGGCGGGCGGGCGAGGCGCTCGACATGGTGCGGCTCGCCGGCGTGGGCGCGCGCCGCCCCGACGAGCTCTCCGGCGGCCAGCGGCAGCGCGTCGCGCTCGCCCGCGCCCTCGTGGTCCGCCCGCGGGTGCTCCTGCTCGACGAACCCCTCGGTGCCCTCGACCTGAAGCTGCGTGAGCAGATGCAGGTCGAGCTGAAGGCGATCCAGCGCGAGGTCGGCATCACGTTCGTGTTCGTCACCCACGACCAGGACGAGGCCCTGACCCTCTGCGACCGCCTCGCCGTCTTCAACGCGGGTCGCATCGAGCAGGTCGGGGCCGCCGCCGACGTCTACGAGCGGCCGCAGACGCGCTTCGTCGCGGGCTTCGTCGGCACCTCCAACGTGCTCGACGGGGCCGCGGCGGCCGCCCTCGTCGGCCGGCCGGGGGTGTTCGGCATCCGCCCCGAGAAGCTCGAGGTGCTGCCGGCGGGCACGGCCGCCGGCGGCGGCCTCCGCAGCACCGAGGGCACCGTGGCGGAGGTCGTCTACGCCGGGTCCACCACACGGCTGATCGTCGACACGGACGCGGGCGCCGCCCTCTCCGTCGTGCAGCTGAACGCCGACACCGGCCCGGCCGCGCTGCGCCGCGGCGACCGCGCGGTGGTCGCCTGGCATCCCGAATCCGTCCGGACCCTCGAGTCCGCCTCCCCCACCCCTCCCCCGGAAGGATCCGCGTGATGAAGCGACCGATCGCCCGCATCGCGGCGACCGCGACGGCTCTGGCCGTCGCCGTGCTGCTCGGTGCCTGCTCCACCGCCACGACGACGACCGGGACGGCCGGCGTCGCCCCGCCGAAGGTGAAGGAGATGAAGAAGCTCGGCGCCGGTGAGGGCCAGCTCAACATCATCGCCTGGGCGGGCTACGCCGAGGACGGCTCGAACGACAAGACCGTCGACTGGGTGCATCCGTTCGAGCAGCAGACCGGCTGCCAGGTGAACGTGAAGATCGGCAACACCTCCGACGAGATGGTGCAGCTCATGCGCACCGGCCAGTACGACGGGGTCTCCGCCTCCGGCGATGCGACGCTGCGCCTGATCTACGCGGGCGACGTGGCCCCGGTCAACACCGCGCTCGTGCCGAACTACGCCACGATCTCCACCTTTCTGAAGAAGCGGCCCTGGAACTCGGTGAGCGGGCAGATGTACGGCATCCCGCACGGCTGGGGCGCCAACGTGCTCATGTACAACCCGAAGGTCGTCACGACCGCGCCCACCTCGTGGGGCGCCGTGTTCGGCGGCTCGAGCGCGTACAAGGGCAAGGTCACGGCCTACGACTCCCCCATCTACATCGCGGACGCCGCGCTGTACCTGATGAAGACGAAGCCGTCGCTGAAGATCAAGGACCCGTACTCCCTCACCGAGAAGCAGCTCGACGCGGCGGTGGCGCTGCTGAAGCAGCAGAACGCGAACGTCGGCGAGTACTGGGCCGACTACACGAAGGAGGTGCAGGCCTTCGAGTCGGGCAGCTCCGTGATCGGCACGACCTGGCAGGTCATCGCGAACGTGATCGGCGCCGACAAGAAGGTGCAGGTGAAGACGGTCCTGCCGGCCGAGGGCGCGACCGGCTGGTCGGACACCTGGATGATCTCGTCCAAGGCGAAGCACCCGAACTGCATGTACCAGTGGATGGACTACATCACCTCGCCGAAGGTCAACGCGCAGGTCGCGGAGTGGTTCGGCGAGGCGCCCGCGCAGACGAAGGCCTGCACGGAGACCTCCGACAAGGGCTTCTGCACGACCTACCACGCCCTCGACTCCGCGTACGCGTCGAACATCCACTACTGGACGACGCCGCAGAAGCAGTGCGTCGACGGGTCCGGGAACGACTGCACCGCCTACTCGGAATGGGTCGACAAGTGGCAGCAGATCAAGGGCTGAGCACGGTCAGGTGAGCGTCCCCTCGACTGCGCGGCCGGGCGCGCGCCTGCGCCTGGCCGCGCTGCTCGGGCCGCCGATGGTGTGGCTCGTCGTGGCCTACCTGGGCTCGATGGCGGTGCTGCTGGTCTCGGCGTTCTGGAGCACGAACACCTTCACCGGCGCCGTCGTGCCGGTCTACACGAGCGGGAACCTGCTCGCGCTCGTCACGGATCCCCTGTACCGCGACGTCACCCTCAGGACCCTGCTCGTGGCCCTCGGTGTCACGGTGCTCGACGCCGCGGTCGCCGTCCCGATGGCGCTGTACATGAGCCGCGTCGCCTCTCCGCGCGCCCGGGTCGCGCTCGTCGTGGCCGTCACGACGCCGCTGTGGGCGAGCTATCTCGTGAAGGCGTACGCGTGGCGTGTGCTGCTGTCGCCGACGGGGCCGATCGCGTGGCTCACCGGTGGGCACTCGAGCGGATACGGGATCGGGGCGGTCGTCGTCACCCTCGCCTACCTGTGGCTGCCCTACATGGTGCTGCCGGTGTTCGCCGGCTTCGACCGGGTGCCCGACTCGCTCCTCGAGGCGAGCGCGGACCTCGGCGCGCCGATGCGCACGACGCTCCGTCGGATCGTCGCCCCGCTCGTGCTCCCGGCCGTCGCGGCGGGCTCGATCTTCACGTTCTCGCTGTCGCTCGGGGACTACATCGCCGTCACGATCGTCGGCGGGAAGACGCAGATGCTCGGCAACGTGATCTACGGCCAGCTCATCACCGCCAACGACCAGCCGCTCGCCGCGGCACTCTCACTCGTCCCCCTCGCCGCGATCGTGATCTACCTGCTCGCGATGCGCCGCACCGGTGCTCTGGAGAACGTGTGATCCGCCGATCCCCCGGCCTCCGCCGCGCGCTGCTCGCCTGGACCGTCGCCGGGCTCGTGCTGCTCTACGTGCCGCTCGCCCTCGTCGTGCTGAACTCCTTCAACGCGTCGCGGACGTTCGGCTTCCCCCCGTCCGGGTTCACCCTGCGCTGGTGGATCGCGGCGGCCGGCAGCTCGGGGGCGCTCCAGGCGCTCGGCACGTCGGTGCTCGCCGGGCTCTGCGCGACGGCGATCGCCCTCGTGCTCGGAACGATGGCGGCGTTCGCCGTCCAGCGCTTCCGCTTCTTCGGCCGGCGGGCGGTCAGCTTCCTCGTCGTGCTGCCGATCACGCTCCCGGGCATCGTCACCGGGATCGCCCTGAACGCGACCTTCACGTCCCTGCTCGGACCCGTCGGCGTGACGCTCGGCCTCGGGACGGTGATCGTCGGCCACGCCACGTTCTGCATCGTCATCGTCTTCAACAACGTGGCCGCACGCCTCCGGCGGCTCGGAACCTCCTTCGAGGAGGCGTCCGCCGACCTCGGCGCGAACCCGTGGCAGACGTTCCGGCTCGTGACCGTCCCCCTGCTCCGCGGCGCGCTGGTCGCGGGCGCCCTCCTCGCGTTCGCGCTGAGCTTCGACGAGATCGTGGTCACGACCTTCACCGCCGGCCCGACCGTGCAGACCCTGCCGATCTGGATCTTCGGGAACCTCTTCCGCCCGAACCAGGCGCCCGTGGTCAACGTCGTCGCGGCCGTGCTCACGCTCGTCGCGATCGTGCCGGTGTCGCTCGCGCAGCGCCTCGGTGGCGACGTGGCCGGCAGCCGCACCTGACCTCATCCGCCGTATTCAGGATCCGAGGCGCCGGCCGCCGCCTGTCGCCCCCCGGATGTCCTGAATCCCTCGACCGACTCCTGAGAACGGCGGACGCCGGCGCGGAGATCGGCAGCCGGGAACCGGGCGGTGCGCAGACGACGGCGCCCCGCCCCGCGATCCCGTCGAAGGGGGACGCGGGTCGGAGCGCCGATCCGTGGTGGGTGGGTGTGGGCTCAGACGCGGGCGCCGCTGCGGCGCTTCACGGCCATCCAGATCAGCAGCACGATGATCGCGCCGATGATGGAGCCGATGATGCCGGCCGGCTGGAAGAAGCCCCCCTGCGGGTCCGCGTGGAAGAGCAGGAAGCCGAGGAAGCCGCCCACGAACGAGCCGATGATGCCGAGCAGGATCGTCGCTCCGATGCCCATGCTCTGACGGCCCGGCACGATGGCGCGGGCGAGGAACCCGGCGATGAGGCCGACGATGATGATGACGATGATGGTGCCGAGGAGGCCCATGGCCGTATCCCTTCTGATGGCACGACGGTCGTCGTGCTGCTGGACCGCCCGGTTGCGGCGGTGGCCCTACTCGACCACTTCAGGTCCTCTGCAGGCACACCCCTAGGGGTGTTACGGTCCGATCATCAGCGTTCTCACACTCACGCGGCCGATCACGGTCGCCCTCGTCGACGACTACGACGTCGTGCTGGTCGGGCTCGCCCATCTGTTCGACGCCTTCCGCGACCGCGTCGTGGTCTCGGAGATCGACGCCAACGCGGCGCTCGACGACTCGATCGACGTCGTGCTCTACGACTCGTTCGCCCAGCCGGAGTCGGATCAAGTGGAGGTCGCCGGCCTCGTGGCCAACCCGCGGGCGAGGCGGGTGGTGATCTACACCTGGAACTTCCAGCCCGACCTCGTGGCTGCGGCCGAGGCGCTCGGCGTCCACGGGTACCTCCCGAAGACGCTCTCCGCCGAGGAGCTGGTCGAGGCGATCGAGCGCGTGCACGCGGGCGAGCGGGTCTTCGTCCGGCCGCCAGGCCGAGTCGGGAGCGCCCCGGGCCTCGACTGGCCGGGCCGCGAGCTCGGGCTCTCGGATCGGGAGTCGGAGATCCTCGCACTCATCACGCAAGGCAAGAGCAACGCGGACGTGGCACGGCTCACCCACCTGAGCCCCAACACGATCAAGTCCTACATCCGCTCGATCTACCGCAAGATCGGCGCGGGCAGCCGCACCCAGGCCGTGCTGTGGGGCGTCGCGCATGGATTCACCCCGGACCATCGCCGCATCGACCACTGGCTCGGCGGACCGTAGGGTGCGGATGCGGGAAGGTGGAGGACGTGACGGAAGCACCTCCCAGCCCCGCGTTCGGCGGCCTGCCCCGGCCGCAGGTCGACCTCGAGTCGGCCCGCTCCCTCGCGGAGCGCCTCTTCGGGGTGACCGGGGACCTCGAGGAGCTGGGCAGCCAGCAGGACCGCAACTTCCGCATCGACGGTCCGCGCGGCCGCTTCCTGCTGAAGGTGGGCAACCCGGCGTTCCCGGTGGCCGAGGTCGAGGCCCAGAACCTCGCCATGCGGGCCGTCTCGGCCCACGGCATCCGCTGCCCCGTCCCGGTGGCGGCAGTCGACGGCACCGAGTGCCCGCTGGTCGAGCTGGACGGCCGGCCGCATGTCGTGCGCCTGCTCACGTTCGTCGACGGTGTGCCGCTCACCGATCGGCGGCACCTTGCGGCGGAGACCGCCGCCGGACTCGGCGACACCGCCGGCGCGGTCGTCCAGGCCCTCGCGCCCCTCGACCATCCGGGCTTCGACAGGCGGCTGCAGTGGGACCTGCGGCACGCGGAGCAGGTCGTCACGGACCTGCTGCCGTTCGTCGCCGACGAGGACCGGCGGGCGCAGGTCGCGGCGGCGGCCGGGGCGGCGGCAGCGGCGCTCGAGGCGCTGGCCGCCCGGCTGCCGGTGCAGGTCGTGCACGGTGACCTCACCGACGACAACACGGTCGCGGAGACCGGCATCGACGGGCGGCCGCGGATCACCGGAGTGATCGACTTCGGTGACGCGGCACTCGGCTGGCGCGTCGCCGAGGCCGCCGTCGCCTGCAGCGCGGTGTTCCACCACGATCCCGCGTCGCCCCTCGCCGTGCTGCCGGTGCTCGCCGCGTTCGACGCCCGGGTGCGGCTCACGGACGAGGAGCTGGCGGCGGTGTGGTCGCTGCTCGTGCTGCGCGGCGCGACGCTCGTCGTGTCCGGCGAGCAGCAGGTCGCGATCGACCCGGAGAACGCCTACGCCGACTCGGCCAGGGAGAGGGAGTGGCTCATGTTCGCCGTGCCGGCCGGCTTCGATCCGGCCGTGGCGACCGCGGCGATCCGGCGGCACCTCGGCCGGCCCACCGAGGCGCCGGCGCTGCCGGCGGCCTCGGCTCCGGTGCTTCCCGCCAGCCCGGACGTGATCGACCTCGGCTGGTCGAGCCGCGCTCTCCGGGACGGGGACTGGCTCGTCGACCCGCGTGCGACGGAGGAGCGGTTACTGGCGACGGCGGCCGGTGCCGCCGGGGCCGCCGTCACGCGGTACGGCGAGGCCCGGCTGACCCGGAGCGCGGCGCCGTCCGCCGAGGAGCCCCGCAACGCCGCCCTCGGCGTCGAGCTGCTGGTCGCCGCCCCTCAGGTGCTGCGGGCACCGTTCGCGGGACGGGCGCGCTCGAGCGGGAACGGCGTCCGCCTGCTCGCGGACGGGCTGGAGCTGCGCATCGACGGGGTCGCACCCGAGGGCCCGGACCGGGCGGTGGCCGCAGGCGAGCCTATCGCCCGCGTCACGACATCCGCGTGGATCCAGGCGGTCGTGCCGGGCGGCGTCGCGGATCCCCCGCGCTTCGTGCCCGCGGGCGAGGTCGCCGCGTGGGGCGCACGCTGCCCGGATCCGTCCCCGCTGCTCGGTCTCCCCGCGGCACCCGCGGAGGAGCCGCCCGCATCCGTGCTCGCCCGCCGCGATCGCAGCTACTCGAGCCTGCAGTCCCACTACTACGCGGATCCGCCGCGCATCGAGCGGGGCGTGCGGGAGTTCCTGATCGACACCGCAGGCCGCCACCTGGTCGACATGGTCGACAACGTCACGGCGCTCGGGCATGGGCACCCGCGGATCGCCGCGGCGGCGGCGGACCAGTGGTCGATGCTGAACACGAACTCGCGGTTCCACTACGGCGCCGTCGCCGATCTCAGCGAGCGCCTGCTCGCCACCCTGCCCGCGCCGTTCGACACCGTGCTGCTCGTGAACAGCGGCAGTGAGGCCGTCGACCTCGCGCTGCGCCTGGCCCGCGCCTTCACGGGGCGCGAGGACGTGCTCGTCGTGCGCGAGTCGTACCACGGCTGGACCGTCGCGACCGACGCCGCCTCCACCTCCGTCTCCGACAACCCGCTCGCCGACGAGACCCGGCCGGGCTGGGTCCACGTCGTGGACGCGCCGAACACCTACCGCGGCCGGTACCGCGGCGCCGGGGCCGGCGCCCGCTACTCGGCCGACGCGGTGGCCGAGATCGACCGTCTCGCCGCCGCCGGCCGCCCCCTCGGGGCGTTCCTGGCGGAGCCGCGCAACGGCAACGCGGGCGCGATCGAGGTACCGCCCGGCTACCTCGCGGCCGTGTACGACGCCGTCCGCCGGCACGGCGGGATCTGCATCGACGACGAGGTGCAGGTCGGCTACGGCCGGCAGGGCGACGTGTTCTGGGGCTTCGAGCAGCACGAGGACGTCGTGCCGGATGTCGTCACGGTCGCGAAGGCGATGGGGAACGGGCATCCGCTCGGGGCGGTGATCACGCGCCGGGAGATCGCGGACGCGCTCGCCGCGCAGGGCTCCTTCTTCTCGTCCGCCGGCGGCAGCACGCTGTCCGCCCGGATCGGCTCCGAGGTGCTGGCCGTGATGGCGGACGAGCGGCTGCAGGAGCACGCCCGCGAGGTCGGCGACCGGGTGCACCGGCGGCTCGAGGCCCTGCGGACGCGGCATCCGCTGATCGGCGCCGTGCACGGGTGCGGGCTCTACCAGGGTGTCGAGCTGGTGCGGGACGCCTCGACCCTCGAACCCGCCACCGAGGAGACGGCGCGGATCTGCGACCGGATGCTCGAGCTCGGCGTGGTGGTGCAGCCGACCGGCGACCGGCAGAACATCCTCAAGGTGAAGCCGCCGCTCTGCATCTCGCGGGCGAGCGCGGACGCCTTCGTCGACGCCCTCGACCGGACCCTGACCGACGGCTGGTGATGCTCAGGCCTCGTCGCGGGCGGCATCGAGCTGCGCCAGCACGTGCTCGACGGCGGCGAGCACGGAGCCCTGCAGCATCCAGAGGTCCGGCCGGTCGCGCGGGTCCACGTCGAGCAGCCGCAGCTCGGTGAGCACCGCCCGCGTCTCGCGGACCGTCTCGAGGGTGCGCGACAGGGCCGCCTCCCGATCGGCCGGGCGTCTGTCCGCAGCGCCGGCGGCGTCGCCGTAGGCGCGGAGCGCGCCCGCGATGTCGTCGAGCAGCACGGCGAACGCCCGACGCACCTCACCCGCGGTCGGTCCCGGTGATCCCGTGGGCCGTGCCTCCTGGCCGCCGAGGACCACGAGCAGCGCCCGCTCGGCGGCGAGGCATCGATCCAGTCGGGCGAGCGCCGACCGGAGCGCGGGATCGAGGCGCGCCGACCCGAGCGCGCGAGGGTTGAGCCGACGCGCCTCCTCGATCGCGCGGATCGCCAGGGACGCCTCGACCACCTCGGTGCCGATGTGCTCCGCCCAGGCGGCCCACGCCTCCAGCTCCTCCGGCGCCGGAGGGCGCTCACCGAGCGTCGAGGCGACCTCGTCGAGCAGCGCGGCCTGGGAGCGCGCCACCCGCCGCACCGCGTCCGCCGCCGTCCTGTTCGGGATCGCGACCGGCACGACGAGGCTGAACAGGATCCCGACGGCCGTGCCGATGAGCGTGTTGACGATCCGCACCTGGGCGGCCTGGTGATGGGCGGAGACCGCCAGGATGAGCATCGCGCTGATCGGCGTCTCGAGCGACTGCTCCCCGAGGCGGAGCAGCTTCGCGAGCGTGAGCGACGCCGCGATCGCGAGCGCCAGGCTCCACCACGTCAGGCCGATCCACGTCGAGACGCCGACCGCGACGAGCACGCCCGTCAGCACCGCGCCGACGCGCACGATCCCCATCTGGAGCGTGCCCACCGTCGAGGCCTGCACCACCAGGAGCGCGGTGAGCGGCGCGGTGAGGTCGAGCGTCCCCGGCGTGACGAGCTCGGCGGCGACGTAGGCGACGACGGCCGCCACCGTGAGACGGGCGATCTGCACCGCCTGCGGCCGCAGCAGAGACGGAACCTCCCGCCACGACGCCGGGGACGACGGCCAGACGAGGTGCAGCAGCCGCCGGGCACCGATGCGCCACCGCCGCCGATCGAACGCGCCCGTCGTCATGCCCCGCTCCGCCCTGCAGAGGATGCGCGCAGGGTAGCGCGCCCTTCCTTCAGGAGAGCGGCCAGCCGGACGGCCTCGATGCCCCGTCGGGTCCGAGGGCCGAGACGGCCCTCGGCGCTCTGCTCCGAGCTAGCGGCTCGCATGCGCCGCAAGGAAGCGGTACACCTCCGCGTCGTCGACGCCCGGGAAGGTGCCGGTCGGCAGCGGCGACAGCACGTGCGCGTGCAGCTTCGCGCTCGGCCACGCCTTCCCGCTCCACCGGGCGGCGAGCTCGGCGTCCCGGCCGTCGCGGCGAGCGCCCGCGACCCGCGCATCCGCCCGCTCCGCGGTCTCACGGCCGCGGAACCACTTCGCGTCCGCGAACCGCACGCCGACGGTGATCGAGAACTCCTCCGAGGCCGATGTGCCCGTCTGGGTCGAGCACCAGAAGGTGCCGGCCGGGGTGTCGGTGTACTGGTAGAACTCCGTCGTTCTGTTCGTGCGCTCGAACGCGGCGCGGGCGGCCCACGCCGGATGCACGAACTGCCCCTCGACGGATCCGGACACGTCCGCGGGCAGGGGCAGGTCGTCGTTCTCGTAGGCCTTCGTGATCGCGCCGTCGTCCGCGACGCGGAGGAAGTGCAGTCGCAGGTCGAGGTGCACGGTCGCGAGGTTGGTGAGCCGCAGCGCCGCCGCCTCGTGGGTGACGCCGAACGCGTCGCGGAAGTCCTCCACCGCCAGGTCGCGGCGCTGCTTGGCCGCGGCGAGGAACTCGACGCTCGCCGGCTCGGGCATGAGGCACGCGGCGGCGAAGGCGTTGATCTCGAGCCGCTGCTCGAGGAACTCGGCGTAGTCGCGCGGCTCGTGGTGGCCGAGCACCCGGTGCGCCATCGCCTGCAGCGCGAGCGCCCGCAGGCCGTGACCGCCCGGGATGGAGGCGGGGGGCAGGTAGATGCGGCCGTTCTCGAGGTCCGTGACCGACCGCGTGGAGTGCGGCAGGTCGTTCACGTGGATGATCGAGAAGCCGAGGTGCTTCGCCATGAGGCCCACGGAGCGGTGGGTGAGGGCGCCGCGCTCGTGGCCGACGACCGCGAGCAGCTCGAGCGCCGCCCGCTCGATGGCGGGGAGGTGGTTGTTCCGCTCGCGGCTCGCCCGCCGCAGCGCCGTGTTCGCCCGACGCGCCTCCTCGGGCGTCGCGATCGCGCGCTCCGCCCGGCGGCGCAGCTCCCGGTGCAGCCCCACGAGCGCCTCCAGCGCGTCCTGCGGCAGGGTGCGCGAGGCGGGCACGGCCGGGAGGCCCAGCTCCGCGTAGAGCGGGGACTGCTGGAAGCGCTCCAGCTCGACCTCCAGCGCGGTGCGCTCGTCAGGGGCCTCGTCCGCGAGGAGCGCCGGCATCTCGGCGCCGAGCGCCGCGGCGATCGAGGCGAGCTGCGAGAGCCGCGGCTCCCGGCGTCCGTTCTCGATGAGGGACAGCCGGCTCGCCGCGATGCCCGTCCGCTCGCCGAGGTCGTCGAGCGTGAGCCCTGCCGCCCGTCGCCGCGCGCGGATCTGGCGGCCGACGAGCAGCGCATCCATCGTTCTTCTCCTATCGGAAAGATCGGCCGATCTTCTCCTTCGCACAGCCTGTACGGTCCACGCAATGCGCGCAACAGTGGAAGACAGGCCGTTTCTTTCCGGGAGGCACCGTGTCCGTACTGCCCGTCGCATCCGCACCGAGCGCCGCCCGCTTCCACGGGAGGGCCGCCCTCGAGGACTGGGTCGGCGGGATCGCCGCCCTCACCGGGCCGGACCGGGTGGTGTGGTGCGACGGCAGCGCCGCCGAGGCGGACCGGCTCGCGAAGGCGATGGTCGCCGACGGGGCCCTGATCCGGCTGAATCCGGAGTGGCGCCCGAACAGCTTCCTCGCCCGGAGCGACCCGGCCGACGTCGCCCGGCTGGAGGACCGCACCTTCATCTGCTCCGCGACGGCCGCGGACGCCGGTCCGACCAACAACTGGCGGGACCCCGCCGGGATGCGGGACGAGCTCGGCACGCGCTTCGCCGGCGCCATGCGCGGTCGCACGATGTACGTGCTGCCGTTCTCGATGGGGCCGGTGGGCGGAGCCATCTCGCAGCTCGGCGTGCAGGTGACCGACTCGCCCTACGTCGTGCTCTCGATGGGCCTGATGACCCGGATGGGCGACGAGGCGCTGGCGGAGATCCAGGGGACCACCTCGTGGGTGCCGGCCGTGCACTCGGTCGGCATGCCGCTGATCGACGGGGAGGGCCGGCGGATCCCGGACCTGCCGTGGCCGTCGAACGCGGTGAAGGTCATCGCCCACTTCCCGGAGACGCGGGAGATCTGGTCGTACGGGTCCGGCTACGGCGGCAACGCGCTGCTGGCGAAGAAGTGCTTCGCCCTCCGGATCGCCTCGGTGATGGCCCGCGACGAGGGCTGGCTCGCCGAGCACATGCTGCTCATCAAGCTCACCTCGCCCGCAGGCCGTGTCCACCACGTCGCCGCGGCGTTCCCCTCGGCGTGCGGCAAGACGAACTTCGCGATGCTGCAGCCCAGCCGACCCGGGTGGCGGGTCGAGACGATCGGCGACGACATCGCATGGCTCCGGCAGGGCGCGGACGGGCGGCTGCGCGCCATCAACCCCGAGGCGGGCTTCTTCGGAGTCGCCCCGGGCACGGGTGAGGCCACCAACCCGGCGGCGATGGCGACGATGTGGGGCAACACGATCTTCACGAACGTCGCGCTGCGACCCGACGGCGACGTCTGGTGGGAGGGGATGACGCCGACGCCGCCGGACGGGCTGATCGACTGGCGGGGCGAGCCGTGGTCGCCCCGCTCCGGCCGGCCGGCCGCGCATCCGAACGCTCGCTTCACGGTCGCGGCGGAGCAGTGCCCGGTGCTCGCCGACGACTGGGACTCCCCCGACGGCGTGGCGATCGACGCGATCGTGTTCGGCGGCCGCCGCGCCCGCAACGTGCCGCTCGTCGCCGAAGCCGCCGACTGGACCGACGGCGTCTTCATGGGCGCCACCATCGCGAGCGAGCAGACCGCCGCCGCGGAGGGTCCGGTCGGCGAGCTGCGGTTCGACCCGTTCGCCATGCTGCCCTTCGGCGGCTACGACATGGCCGAGCACTGGAACCATTGGCTGCGGGTCGGCGAGCGCCTCGGCACGAAGGCGCCGCGGATCTTCCGCGTCAACTGGTTCCGGAAGGGGAACGACGGCCGCTTCCTCTGGCCGGGCTACGGAGACAACATCCGCGTGCTCGACTGGATCGTCGCCCGGATCGAGCACGAGGCCGATGCCGTCGTCTCGCCCATCGGCCTGCTGCCCTACCGGCACGATCTCGACCTCGCCGGCCTCGCGCTGCCCGACGCCGACGTGCGCGAGCTGCTCACGGTCGACGCCGCCGGCTGGCGGCACGAGTGCGACGAGATCGAAGGGCTGTTCGCCCGCTTCGGGGACCGCGTGCCCCGCCCGCTCGTGCGCCGGCTGCAGCAGCTGCGCTGGCGGCTCGGCTCGTACGCATGACCCTCGACGCGACGGTCGGCGCCGAGCGGGGCCACCACCCTCCGGTTCCTCGCGCTCCCGTCGGACGCCGCTGTCGACGCCGGGTCGGTGCAGGCCGGTCGGGTGCTCGAATGGATCGACCGGGCCGGCTTCGCCTGTGCGGCGGCGTGAAGCGGCTCGTATGACCCCTCGCAGGCCGGCGCGAAGGAGCGCACGGACCCACGCACACTTGCCACTTTCTGCCCTCATCCGAGCCGTTTGAGGGCGGAAAGTGGCAAGTCCGCGTTTCAGCGCTCGACGCGCTCGAAGACGGCAGCGAGGCCCTGACCGCCGCCGATGCACGTGGTCTCGAGCGCCCACCGGCCGCCCAGGTCGTGCAGCTCGTTCGCGAGGGTCGCGAGCATCCGCACCCCTGTCGCGCCGAGCGGATGGCCGATCGAGATGCCGCTGCCCCGCGGGTTGAGCCGCGGATCCGCGTCGTCGACCCCCCACTCGTCGAGGCAGGCGAGCACCTGCACCGCGAAGGCCTCGTTCAGCTCGATCACGTCGAGGTCGTCGAACCCGATGCCGGCCCGCTCCACCGCGCGTCGGGCGGCGGGCACGGGTCCGATCCCGAACCGCTCCGGCTCGACGCCTGCGACGGCCCACGTCGCGAGGCGCAGGAGCGGGACCAGCCCGAGCGCCTCGGCGCGATCCGGGGTCGTGAGGATGCACGCGGCCGCGGCGTCGTTCTGCCCGCTCGCGTTGCCGGCCGTCACGGTGGCGTCCGGATCCTTCCGCTCGAGCGCGGGGCGCAGTGCCGCGAGTGCCTCGAGGGAGGTTTCCGCCCGCGGATGCTCGTCCCGTGACACGGTCACGGCGCCCTTCCGTCCCGGCACATCGACCGCCACGAGCTCCCGATCGAACGCGCCGGACTCCTGGGCGGCGACGGCCCGGCGGTGCGACTGCAGCGCGTACGCGTCCTGGCGCTCCCGGGAGATCCGGTACTCGCGGCGCAACCTCTCCGCCGTGCCGATGTTGCCGTCCGGCGTCGCATGGAACCGGCCTCCGGCGCGCTCCCGCCCACGGCTCAACGCGTCGTGCAGCACCAGGGCGGCGGGCGGCAGCCCGCGCCGCCCCTCCTCGGTGTAGTACGGGGCGTTGCTCATCGACTCGACGCCCGCGGCGATCACGACGTCCGAGACGCCGGTCTGCACCTGCATCGCCGCGTTGACGACGGCCTGCAGGCCCGACCCGCAGCGCCGGTCGAGCTGGTAGCCGGTCGCCGTCACGGGCAGCCCGGCGTCGAGCGCGGCCACGCGGCCGATCGGGGGCGCCTCCGTCGTCGGGTAGCACTGACCGACGATCACATCGTCGACCGCATCGCCCGGCAGGCCCGAGCGCTCGAGCAGCGCGGTGAGAACGGTCGTGGCGAGGGTCTGGGCGGAGAGCGTCGCGAGCGCGCCGCCGTACCGGCCCACCGGCGTGCGCACGGGCGTGCAGACGACCGCCTCACGCAGCTCCGTCACGCGGGCACCTCGGACACGAGCGGCTCGGCGACGGCGAAGCCGCAGCCGGTCAGCTCGCGGATGGACTCCACGGTCTCGCCGGGGGCGAGCTCGACGAGCAGCAGGCCGTCGTCGGTGACGTCGAACACGCAGCGGTCCGTGATGATCCGGTCGACGCAGGCGCGGCCGGTCAGCGGCAGGGTGCACGCCGCGAGGATCTTGTGATCGCCGGACTTCGCGACGTGCTCCATCAGCACGATCACCCGCTGCGCCCCGGCGACGAGGTCCATCGCGCCGCCCATCCCCTTGATCAGCTTGCCGGGGATGGCCCAGTTGGCGATGTCACCGCGCTCGGAGACCTGCATGGCGCCGAGCACAGCGACCGTGACGCGGCCCCCGCGGATCATCCCGAAGCTCGCCGCGGAGTCGAAGAACGCCGCACCGGGCAGCACGGTGACGGTCTCCTTGCCCGCGTTGATGAGCTTCGGGTCCTCCTCGCCCTCCCACGGGTAGGGGCCGACGCCGAGTATGCCGTTCTCGGAATGCAGCACGATCGATCGGCCGTCGGGCACGAAGTTCGGGATGAGGGTCGGCAGCCCGATGCCGAGGTTCACGTACGAACCGTCCTCGAGCTCGAGCGCGGCCCGCGCCGCCATCTGGTCCCGGGTGAGCGGCATCCTCAGGCCTCCTGTCGCGTGCGCACGGTGCGCTTCTCGATCGGCAGGTCGATCGCCTGCTCCGGCGTCAGCTGGACGATGCGGTCGACGTAGATCCCCGGCAGGTGCACGGCGTCCGGGTCGATCGCGCCGGGCTCCACCACCTCGTCGACCTCGGCGATCGTGACCCGGCCCGCCATCGCGACGAGCGGGTTGAAGTTCCGCGACGACTTCTCGAAGACGAGGTTGCCGTGGTGGTCCGCCTTCGCCGCCCGCACCAGGGCGAAGTCGGTCCGGATCGCGGTCTCGAGCACGTACTCCGTCTCGGCCCCGAGCACGTCGAACCGCGCCGTCGGCTTCGGCGGGGACGCCACGACCACCTCGCCGTCCGCCCCGTAGCGCCAGGGCAGGCCGCCCTCGGACACCATCGTGCCCACACCGCTCGCGGTGTAGAAGGCGGGGATGCCCACGCCGCCGGCCCGCAGCCGCTCGGCGAGCGTCCCCTGCGGGGTCAGCTCCACCTCGAGCTCTCCGCCGAGGTACTGGCGGGCGAACTCCTTGTTCTCGCCGACGTAGGAACCGACCACGCGACGGATGCGGCCCTCGGCGAGCAGCAGCCCGAGCCCCCAGCCGTCGACGCCGCAGTTGTTCGACACGACCTCCAGGTCGGTGACCTCGCGCGCGAGCAGCGCCCGGATCAGCTCGATCGGCACGCCGTTCAGGCCGAAGCCCCCGACGGCCACCGAGGCGCCGCTCGAGATGTCCGCGACCGCCTCCGCGGCGCTCCCCACTCGCTTGTCCACCCGAGCCTCCTTACGTCTCGTCCGTGTCGTCGTGCTCCGCGAGCACCCGTTTCAGCCGCCCGAACGCGGTGTTGGCGGCGGGCACCCCGGCGTAGATCGAGGTGTGCAGCAGGATCTCCGCGAGCTCCTCGCGCGTGAGGCCGTTCGCGAGCCCGGCCCGGAGGTGCAGCTCGAGCTCGTGCCAGTGGCCGCCGGTGACGAGGCTCGAGATCGTCACCGCGCTGCGCATCCGCCGGTCGAGGCCGGGCCGGGTCCACACCGAGCCCCAAGCCGTCTCGGTGATGAAGCGCTGGAAGTCAGCGGTCTCGGGCGTGATCCCGGCGAAGGACGCGTCGACGTACTCCTGCCCGAGCACCGAGCGCCGCACCGCGAGGCCGGAGGCGTAGCGGTCGAGCGCCTCCCGGTCGCCCGCGAGGTGGTCGAGCACCGCCGCGGCGACGGCCTCCGGTCGCTCGAGCTGCGCCTGGTGGCCCGTGTCCGCGAGAGGGAGCGCCACCGCGCCGGGGATCGAGGCGGCGAGCGTCTCGCCGTCGGCGGTCGACACCACCGGGTCGCTGTCGCCGGTCACCACCACGGTGGGCACGTCGAGCACATCGAGGTCGCCGCGCCGGTCGAAGTCGGCGAGGGCCTCGCAGCAGCGGGCGTAGGACTCGTCGTCCACATCGAGGAGGTCGGCGAGGGCCTTGCCGACCGTGTCCGGATCGCGCGACGGGAACGACGGTGCGAACCAGCGGCGGCCGCTCCCGGCGACCAATGACGCCGTGCCCTGCCGCCGGACCTGCGCCGCGCGCTCGTACCAGGACGCCGGCTCGCCGATCCGGGCGTCCGAGCAGACCACCGCGAGCCCGTCGAGCCGGTCGGGACCGACCATGAGGGCGAGCTCGATGCCGACGGCGCCACCGAAGGAGGCACCCGCGTAGGTGAACCGGCGGTCGCCCAGCGAGTCGACGAGGGCGAGCACGCCACGGGCGAGGTCGGCGACGGTGAAGGAGCCGGTCGCCGCGGGGCTCGAGCCATGACCGGGCAGGTCCCACCGCAGCACGCGGTAGCGGTCCGTGAGCCGCTCGGCGACGGCGGTCCAGGTCTCGGCGGTCGTGCCGAGCGAGGGGCCGAGCACGAGCAGCGGAGCCGCGGGGCCTGCAGCGGTCGTCGGATCCACGACCCCACGCAGCACCGGCGTCACGACGGCATCCCGATCGCGGCGTCGATCATCCGATCGGCGAGGCCGACCGGTCGCTCCGGGTCGGTCACGGCTCGCACGCGGTCGGCCGCCTCCGGCTCGTCGCCGAGCTGCGCGAGCAGGGCCGGGACGAGGTCGCCGGCGGCGAGCGCCGTGCGCACGACCTCCTGCGCGCGGGCACGACCGAGGAACGGCACCAGCGCCCACTGCGCCCGTTCGGCATGCGCGGAACCACCGCCGTCGTCGAGGTGGGCGCGGAGCCGCCCGGGATCCACGTCGAGCGCGGCGATCACGTCGCCGGCGAGCGCGGCGGACTCGACCGCGAGGCGCAGCAGCTCCCGGAGCGGCTGCCATTCGGCGTGCCAGTCCCCCGGCGGCCGGTCGTCGAGCGCGAGCTGGGCGCCGAGCAGCGTGGCGGCGAGCCCGGGCGCCCGCCTGGCCGCGGCGACGAGCAGGATCGCGGGGACGGGGTTGTGCTTCTGCGGCATCGCGGACGAGCCGCCCTCCGCCGCGCCGAGGCCGAGCTCGAGCTCCCCGAGCTCGGTGCGGGTGCCCTGGGCGACCTCGAGACCGAGCCGCCCGAGTGCACCGACGAGCACGGCGAGGGCGGCGCCGAGCTCGGCGACCGGGCCGCGCTCGACGTGCCACGCGGTCGGCCGGAACGCGAGGCCGAGCTCGTCCGCGAAGCGGCGCCGGACGATGTCGGCGCGGTCGGCGCCGAGCAGGTCCACGAGCACGGCGAGCGTGCCCACGGATCCGCCGAGCTGGGCGGGCAGCTCGAGCGCGTCCAGATGCTGGGCGGCGCGACGCACCCCCTCGAGGAGCACCGCGACGCGGAGCCCGAAGACGGTCGGCGCTGCCTGCTGCGTGAGCGTGCGCCCGACGGCCGGGGTGGCCCGGTGGGCGTCGGCCAGCGAGGCGAGGCCCGCGAGCACGGGCACCAGGGCGGCGTCGATCCGGCCCCGGGTGCGGGCTGCGACGAGCATCGTGGCGCTGTCGAGCACGTCCTGGCTCGTGGCGCCCAGGTGGAGCACGTCCCGCACCTCGGACGGGGCCGCGGCGCGCAGCTGCGCGAGCAGCGGGAGCACGGGGTTGCCGCTCGCCCGGGCCCCGGCGGCGAGGGCCGCGACGTCGACCGCGCCCGCAGCCCAGCCCTCGTCGCGCGCCGCCCCCGGCGCCGCGTCGACGGCCGAGAGGGCACGGACGAGCGCGAGCTCGACGTCGACCATCGCCCGGGCGTACGCCTCGTCGGACACCACCTCCGCGACGGTCCCGGTGGCCGGGTCGAGCAGGCCCAGATCGACGGCGGCGGTCATCGCGGCCCGGGGTAGTCGAGGAACACCGTCTCATCCTCGCCCTGCAGCCGGACGTCGAACCGATAGGCGCCGTCGGCGTCGGGCCCCGCGAGCAGGGTGCGGCGACGTTCCGGCGGCAGCTGCGCGAGGAGCACGTCCGTCGGCTCCTCCTCGCCGCCTGGGACGAAGTAGACGCGCGTGAAGAGGTGGTGCAGCAGGCCGCGGGCGAACACCGTCACGAGCGCCCAGCGCGCGCCGTGCGCATCCGGCCCGGGCAGCTCGGTGCGGAACTCGTAGGTGCCGTCCACCTCGGTCGCCACCCGCCCGAAGCCGGTGAACGCGCCCCGATCGCGGCGGCGGCTGCCCGGCTCGGCGACGACGCGACCGTCCGCATCCCGCTGCCACACCTCGAGCAGCGCGTCCGGGACGGGCGCCCCCGCACCGTCGAGCACGGACCCGTGAAGCCGGACGGCGTGCGGTGCGGCCGGAGGCACGAGGAAGGGGCCGCCGTCGAACGGCAGCGCGAAGGCGAAGAACGGACCGATGGTCTGCGACGGCGTCTGCACGAGGTCCGGTCCCCCGGTCGGCGGCTCGTGGTGCGCGAGCCGTTCCGGCGCCGTGAGGCGCGCCTGGTCCGGTTCAGTGGTCGCCATGCTCGTCCTCCCGCCACGTCGCGGTCGCGCCGGTCAGCACGATGTCCCACCGGTAGCCGGTCGCCCATTCGGGCACCGTCAGATCGTGATCGTAGGTCGCGATGAGGCGGTCGCGCGCGGCCTGGTCGGGGATCGACTGGTAGATCGGGTCGAGTGCGAACAGCGGGTCGCCCGGGAAGTACACCTGCGTCACGAGCCGCTCCGTGAAGGCGTTGCCGAACAGGGAGAAGTGGATGTGCGCCGGGCGCCACGCGTTGCGATGGTTGCGCCACGGGTACGGGCCCGGCTTGATCGTGACGAAGCGGTAGGCGCCGGTGTCGTCCGTGAGCGTGCGGCCGACGCCCGTGAAGTTCGGGTCGAGCGGCGCCGGATGCTGGTCGCGCTTGTGCACGTACCGCCCGGAGGCGTTCGCCTGCCAGACCTCGACGAGCTGGTTGCGCACCGGCCGGCCCGCCCCGTCGAGCACGCGGCCGGTGAGGATGATGCGCTCGCCGAGCGGCTCCCCCGGGTGCTGGATGGTGAGGTCGTTCTCGTACGGGTCCACGTCGACGTGGCCGAACGCGGGCGCGACGCGCTCGATCTCCTCCGGATCGACACGGACGAGCTCGTGGGTCGGATGCCGCAGCCCGCTCGAGCGGTACGGTGCGGAGTCGCGGGACGGATGCCGCGACGCGCGCCCGGCCGCGGCGCGGTGGGCGTCGGCGATCTCCGCGCTGATGTCCTGCTGCGTGGGGGCGTCGGTCATGCGATGGCCAATCCGGTGTACTGCTCGGCGAGGGTCTGCTGCGCGAAGCGCGAGGTCGTGACGAAGTCGAGCTGACCGACGCGGCTGCGGTAGCGGAAGTCGCGCTCCGCGGGCGGCGTCGACGGCCCAGGGAGATGCAGCATGTCCGTCATCCACTGGGAGAAGTACTGGATCTTCCACTGCCGCGCGAGCGCCCGGTCGCTGTAGGAGGCGAGCGCGGTCTCGCTGCCGCCGACCGCGACGGTGAGCGCGTCGCCGAGCATCGCGACGTCGGCGATCGCCGCGTTGAGGCCCTTCGCGCCGGTCGGCGGCACGATGTGGCCGGCGTCGCCGGCGAGGAAGAGGCGCCCATAGGTGAGGGTGCTGGCCACGGACGAGCGCATCGGAGTGATCGACTTCTCGGTGATCGGGCCGGGCGTGAGGGTCCAGCCGGGGATGCCGAGGCGCTCCTGGAGGCCGTCCCAGATCCGCTCGTCGCTCCAGTCGGCGATGTCCTCTCCGGGGTCGACCTGCAGGTAGAGGCGGCTGACGGACGGGCTGCGCATCGAGTGCATCGCGAAGCCGTCGGGGTGGAGGGCGTAGACGAGCTCGTCGGTGCTCGGCGCCACGTCGGCCAGCACGCCGAGCCAGGCGCAGTCGTAGGCGCGCTCCGCCGGGTTCAGCGCCTCGGGCGGGATCACCGTGCGGCAGACGCCGTGGTAGCCGTCGGCGCCCACGACGAAGCGAGCGGCGAGGTCGTGCTGCTCGCCGCCGACGACGAACCGGAGGTGCGGCTCGTCACCCGTGACGTCGACTGGCGTGACCTCGCTCGCGCCGTAGTGGACGGCGCTGCCGAGCTCGTCGTGGCGCCGCATGAGGTCGAGCACCACCTGCTGCTGGCCGTAGACGGTCACCGTGCGGCCGACGAGGTCCTCGAAATCGACGTGGAAGCGCCGCCCCTCGACCTGCAGGTGGATGCCGCCGTGCACGAGGCCCTCCGCATGCAGGCGGTCCGCGAGCCCGAAGCGGTCGAGCACGTCGACCGAGGACTGCTCGAGCACGCCGGCCCGGATGCGGGACAGCACGTGCTCGCGGGACCGGTTCTCCACGATCACGAACGGCACGTTCGCGGCCGCGAGCAGATGGCCGAGCAGCAGCCCGGCCGGTCCGGCACCGACGATCCCCACGGTGGTCCGCTCCGTCATGCCCGCTCCTTCGCGTCCCGTCCACCGTGCCAGGGAACGAGGTCGCCCGTCGGAGGACTTCCATTCAGCGGAAGGAGCCCTCCTGTCAACCCAGGTTGACAACTCTGCGACCCGCTCAGTACGGTACCTCCTCGTTCGTCAACTACAGTTGACATATGTCGGAGATGGAGGACGCCGTGACGGTCGCGGCCGCGGAATCGGACGACCCGATGCAGACGCTGGGGCGGATCGCCGCGCAGCGCCGCGAGCTCGACCGCGCCGAGGCGATCGCGGTGCGACGGGCGCGCGTCGCGGGCGCCTCGTGGGCCTTCATCGCGACCCTGCTCGGCGTGACCCGTCAGGCAGTGCATAAGCGGTACGGACGACGATGAACGAGCGATGACCACCACCACAGCCACCACCACGCCCACCCGCCGGTTCGGCCGGGCTCGCGCGGAGAGCGGGCCGCGTGCCCGGTTCGCGGACCTCCTCCCCTACCTCCGTGAGCACCGCGGCGTGCTCGGCGTCGTCATCGGCATCAGCGTGCTCGGCGCGCTCGCGTCGCTGGCCCAGCCGCTGCTGCTGCAGCAGGTGGTGCAGCACGTGCAGCACGACCAGCCGCTCGGTGGCCTCATCGCGATCATCGCGGTCGTCGTCGCGTTCGCCGCGATCACGAACGGGATCCAGCACTACCTGCTGCAGCGCACCGGCACGTCCGTGGTGCTGAGCGCGCGGCAGCGGCTGATCCGGCACCTGCTCCGCCTCCCGGTCGCCGACTTCGACCGGCGCCGCACCGGCGACCTGGTCTCCCGGATCGGCACGGACACCACGCTGCTCTACGCCGTGCTCACCCAGGGGCTCGTCGACGCCGCCGGCGGGCTGATCACCTTCATCGGCGCGCTGATCGGGATGCTCGTCTTCGACCCGCTCCTGCTCGGCATCACGGTGCTCATCATCCTGTTCGCGATCCTCGTCGTCGGGGGCCTCGCGAGGCGGATCCGGACGGCCAGCCGCCAGCAGCAGGACGCCGTCGGCCGACTCACCGCGGAGGTCGAGCGGTCGATCGGCGCGGTGCGGACCATCCGCGCCTCCGGGGCCACCGAGCGGGAGACGGAGGCCGTGGTCGGCGTCGCGAGGGACGCGTGGACAGCGGGTCTGCGCGTCGCGACCGCCTCGGCACCGGTGGTGCCCGTGGCAAGCCTCACCCTCAACCTCGCCTTCCTCGTCGTGATCGGCGTCGGCGGCTACCAGGTCGCGGCCGGTGCCACCACGATCGCGAACCTGTCGGCGTTCCTCTTCTTCCTCTTCCTGCTCGTGATGCCGCTCGGCCAGGCGTTCGGCGCCGCGAGCTCGGTCGCATCCGCCCTGGGTGCGCTCGGCCGCATCACCGAGGTGCTCGATCTGCCGAGCGAGACGGCGACGGATCCCGCGGATGCGGCGTTGACCGGACCGGCGAACGCCGCCGGCGCCCCGGCGGCGCCCGCCATCGAGTTCGACCACGTGTCGTTCGCGTACGGCGCCGAGGACGGCTCCACGATCGACGTGCTGCACGACGTGTCGTTCGCGGTCCCCCGCGGCACGCGCACCGCGCTGGTGGGCCCGTCCGGGGCCGGCAAGAGCACCATGCTGTCGCTGCTCGAGCGGTTCTACGACGTCGACGCCGGCACGGTCCGGCTCGGCGGGGTGGACATCCGGCGCCTCCCCCGCGAGGTGCTGCGCAGCCAGTTCGGCTACGTCGAGCAGGACGCGCCCGCCCTCGCCGGCACGATCCGGGAGAACCTCGTGCTCGCGGCGCCGCTCGCCACGGAGGACGACTGCCTCGCCGCGCTCGACGCGGTGAACCTGCGTGCCGCGGTGCTGAAGCATCCGCAGGGCCTCGACGCACCCGTCGGTGAGGAGGGCGTGCTGCTCTCCGGTGGCGAGCGGCAGCGGCTCGCTATCGCGCGGGCGCTGCTCGCCGACGCGCCCGTGCTGCTGCTCGACGAGTCGACCTCGAACCTCGACGGACGGAACGAGCAGCTGCTGCGGGAGTCGCTGCAGACCGCGTCGGTCGGCCGCACGGTGGTCGTCATCGCCCACCGCCTTTCGACGGTCGTCGACGCCGACCAGATCGTGGTCGTCGACGCGGGCCGCACGGTGGCGAGGGGCCGGCACGAGGAACTCGTCGAGTCGTCGCCGCTCTACCGCGAGCTGGCGGCGAGCCAGCTGCTGGTCTGACCCCGCCCGCGGTCCCGGCTCCGCGCACGGAAATCGCGCCGTTCCGGAGTTCTCGAACGACACCCCGCCGTCCCTGCCCTCGAAGCGGCGTGTCGGGCGATTTCTCCGGAACGGCGCGATGAACGGACGTGGCGTCCGCTTCTCCCCAGGCCTTCGTCCGTGACGATCACGGCGGTCAGCCGGGATCGCGTCCGCCGGGCCGCGCCGAACCGTGCACCCTCACCGGCCATGGCCCCCCGTCGCCCCGATCCGAATCCGCGACACCTGGCCGCCGTGCTGCGGCGCCACGGCGACCTCGTGCCCCTCCGCGTGCTGCTCGAAGCGGGCTTCCGGCGCCACGAAGTCGCCTACCTCCTGCAGCGCGGCCTGCTCGTCCGGCCGAGGATCGGCTGGTACGCGTCCCCGGCGGTGCCGCCCGACGGCCTTCGGGCGGTGCGGGTCGGCGGCATGCTCGGATGCCTGAGCGCAGCCGCACACTTCGGCCTCGCGACGCCCGAGCGGGTGGACGCGGTCGTCCACGTCAGCCTCGACGAGCACGCCACGCGCCAGCGGCGGAGCGACGACGCGGCGGTTCGGGCGTTCGCCGGCGATGAGCGGGGCGTGCGGTGGCACTGGGAGCGCCGAACGCATCCGACGCTGGGCTTCGTCGTCGATCCGGTGGACGCCCTCCTGCAGATGGCGAGCTGCGTGCCGCCGGCGTGGTTGACGGCGGCCATCGACTCGGCGATCGCTTCCCGCAACGCGGCGGAGCCGCTCGTTCCGCCCTCACACCTCGCACTCCTTCGGGAGGAACTGCCCCGGCATCTGCGCGCCGCAGTGGACCTCGCGGATCCGAGTTGTGAGAGTCCAGCGGAGTCGATCACGCGGCTCGGGCTGGGCGCGGCCGGCCTCAGCTTCCGGACGCAGGTCTGGGTGACCAGCGAGTACCGCGCCGACTTCGTCGTGGACGACTGGCTGGTGATCGAGGTCGACGGCATGCAGCACAGCGCTGAGCAGGCGTTCACCCGCGACCGGGAGCGGGACGCCCTGATGGCCTGGTACGGCCACCGAGTCCTGCGCTTCACCTACGACCAGGTGATGAACCGTTGGCCTTGGGTGCTCGATGTCGTCCGACGGGTTCTCGCCGAAGGCCGTCCGCTGGCCCTCTCCCGCTGATCCGCCATCCGCCGGTCTCCTCATCGCGCGGTTCCGGAGAAATCGGACGACACGCCGCGGCGCGGGCGGAATGCGCGGCGTGTCGGACGAAAACTCCGGAACGGCGCGATCTGTGGGGCGCTGAGGAGCGCGCGGTCAGGCCGGAAGCCCCGCCGTCGCCCAGTACTCGCCGTCCGGAAAGGTGAAGCGGGCGACGGATGCCTCGTGCATCCGCGCGCTGTAGCCGGGCGCCGTCGGCAGCAGGTAGCGGCCGTCCACGACGACGCACGGGTCGGTGAAGTGCTCGTGGAGGTGGTCGACGTACTCGGTCACCCGATGCTCGAGCGTGCCGGACACCGCGACGAAGTCGAAGATCGACAGGTGCTGCACCAGCTCGCAGAGTCCGACCCCGCCCGCGTGCGGGCAGACCGGCACCCCGAACTGCTTCGCCATCAGGTAGACGGCGAGGATCTCGTTCACGCTCGCGAGCCGCGCCGAGTCGAGCTGGCAGAAGTCGATCGCCTCCGCCTGGAACAGCTGCTTGAAGAGCACCCGGTTCATGCCGTGCTCGCCGGTCGCGACGCCGATCGGCGCGACGGCGCGGCGGATGGCCGCGTGGCCGAGCACGTCGTCGGGGCTCGTCGGCTCCTCGATCCAGAGCGGCCGGAACTCGGCGAGCCGCTCCATCCACGCGATCGCCTCGGGCACGTCCCACACCTGGTTCGCGTCGATCATCAGGTTCGCGTCCCAGCCGATGACCTCGCGCGCGATGGTGAGGCGCCGCACGTCGTCCTCGAGGTCGGATCCGACCTTCAGCTTCACGTGCCGGTACCCCGCGTCGACGGCCTCGCGGAGCAGGTGCCGCAGCTTGTCGTCGCTGTAGCCGAGCCAGCCGGCGCTCGTCGTGTAGCACGGGTAGCCGCCTGCGGCCTCGAGCTCCGCGACCCGCTGCTCGCGGGTGGGCGCCAGCTCGGCGAGCATCGCGACCGCCTCATCGCGGGTGAGCACGTCGGACAGGTACTTCAGGTCGGCCGCGTCCGCCAGCTGCTCGGGGGTCATGTCGACGAGCAGCCGCCAGAGCGGCTTCCCCGCGCGACGGGCGGCGAGGTCCCACACCGCGTTCATGACGGCGGCCATCGCGAGGTGCACGACGCCCTTCTCGGGGCCGAGCCACCGCAGCTGGCTGTCGGATGCGAGGTCCCGGTAGGTGCGGCCGAGGTCGCCGACGAGCTCGTCCACGTCCCGTCCGACGAGGGGTCGCCCCCTCTGCTCCGCCGCCGCGCAGCAGAGGTCGTTGCCGCGGCCGATCGTGAAGGTGAAGCCGTGGCCGGCGAGGCCGGGCTCGTCCGTCTCGAGCACGACGTAGGCGGCCGAGTAGTCGGTCACCTTGTTCATGGCGTCCGACCCGTCCTGCGTCAGCGACGTCGGGAAGCGGACGTCGTGCGTGCGGATGCCGGTGATGCGCGTCATCGTGAGCCCTCCCGGGGATCGAGCAGCCCGCTCTCGACGAGGTCGGGCCAGAGCGTGCCGGGGATCGGCGTCGTGGCCCGGCGGACGGCCTCGGCCACCTCCTCGGGGCTGCGAAGGCCGAGCACCGCGGACACGACCTGCGGGTTGCGAAGCGGAAAGCGCGTCGCCGCGACCGGCAGGCTCGTGCCCGCGGCCTCGCAGGCCTCGGCGAGCCGCACCACCCGGTCGCGGACGTCCGTCGGCACCGGCGCGTAGTCGTAGGTGGCGTCCGGCGCCGGCCGAGGCCGGCTGAGCAGCCCGGAGTTGTAGATCGCACCGGCCACCACATCGACCCCCCGCTCCGCCGCCGCCGGCAGGAGGTCGTCGAGCGCGCCCTGCTCGAGCAGGGTGTACCGCCCCGCGACGAGGACGAGGTCGATGTCCGTGCGGCGGACGAACGCGGTGAGCATCGCCGACTGGTTCATGCCCGCGCCGATCGCGCGGACCACGCCCTCGTCGCGCAGCTCGACGAGGGTCTCGATCCCCGTCGTCGACGCCGCCTCCCAGTGCTGGTCGGGGTCGTGGAGGTAGACGATGTCGACACGGTCCAGGCCGAGCCGCGTCAAGCTCTCCTCGAACGAGCGGAGGATGCCGTCGCGACTGAAGTCGAACTCGCGGCGCACGGCGGCGGGCACGGCGAAGCCGTCGTCGTCCATCCGGTCCTCGCCGCCGGGGTTCGGCACGAGCAGCCGCCCGACCTTCGTCGAGACGACGACCTCGTCGCGCGGCCACCCCGCGAGCGCCTGCCCCAGCCGGCGCTCGGCGAGGCCGAGCCCGTAGTGCGGCGCGGTGTCGAAGTACCGGAATCCTTCGTCCCACGCCGCCTCGAGGGTTCCGGCGGCCTGCTCCTCGCTGACGGGGGTGAACAGCCCCGCGAGCGGCGCGGTGCCGAAGCCGAGCTCGGTCAGCGGGATCCCCCGCCTGGTCGTCCGCAGGTCCATCATCGGATCAGGCGAACGGCGACGGCGTCATCGTGTACTTCGTCGAGAGGTACTCGTGGATGCCCTCGAAGCCGCCCTCGCGGCCGATTCCGGACTGCTTGACGCCGCCGAACGGCGCCGAGGCGTTGGAGATCACGCCGGCGTTCAGGCCCATCATCCCGGTCTCGAGGCGTTCGATCATCCGCTGCCCGCGGGCGAGGTCCTTCGTGTAGACGTAGGAGACGAGCCCGTACTCGGTGTTGTTCGCGAGGCGGACGGCGTCGTCCTCGGTGGCGAAGCGGGCGATGCCCACGACCGGGCCGAAGATCTCGGTTCGCAGGATGTCGCTGCCGGGCGGGACGCGGTCGAGCACCGTCGGCGAGTAGAAGGTGCCGGGCCGGTCGATCGGACCGCCTCCGATGCGGACGGTCGCCCCGCGTTCGACGGCGTCCTGCACGAGCTCCTCGGCCTTGCCGACCGCCGCCTCGTTGATGAGCGGGCCGATGCGCACGCCCTCGTCGGTGCCGCGGCCGATCGGCAGCGCCTGCACGCGGGCGGTGAGCTTGTCGGCGAACTCGTCCGCGACGGCCTCGTGCACGAGGAACCGGTTGGAGGCGGTGCAGGCCTGCCCGATGTTGCGGAACTTCGCCAGCATGGCGCCCTCGACGGCCGCATCGACGTCCGCATCGTCGAACACGACGAACGGCGCGTTGCCGCCCAGCTCCATGGAGGTGCGCAGCACGTTGCCCGCGGCCTGCTGCAGGAGCTTCACGCCGACCGGCGTCGAGCCGGTGAAGCTCAGCTTGCGGAGGCGGCGGTCCGCGAGGAGCGGCTCGGTGATCGCGGCCGCCGTCGTCGTGGGGACGACGTTCAGCACGCCCGGCGGAAGGCCGGCCTCCTCGAGCAGCCGGGCGACGTAGAGGGTCGTCAGCGGTGTGAGCTCGGCCGGCTTCACGACCACGGTGCAGCCGGCGGCGAGCGCCGGGGCGATCTTCCGCGTCGCCATCGCCAGGGGGAAGTTCCAGGGGGTGATCAGGTAGCAGGGCCCGACGGGGTGCTGGGAGACGATGGTGCGGCCGGTGCCCTCGGGGTTGACCCCGTACCGGCCGGTGATGCGCACGGCCTCCTCCGAGAACCAGCGCAGGAACTCGGATCCGTACGTCACCTCGCCGAGGGACTCGGCGAGCGGTTTGCCCATCTCGAGCGTCATGAGCAGCGCGATGTCGTCCCGCCGGGCCTGCACCGCCTCCCACGCGCGGCGGAGGATGTCGCTGCGGGTGCGGGGTGCGGTGGCGGCCCAGGCGTCCTGCGCGCCGACGGCGGCGTCGAGTGCGCGCACGGCGTCCTCGGGCGAGGCATCGGCGACCGAGACGAGCGTCGAGCCCGTCGAGGGGTCGAGGACGTCGAATCGGCGTCCGCCCGTCGCGTCCTGCCAGGTGCCGCCGATCAGCAGGCCGGTCGGCACATCGGCCAGCACCTTCGCCTCATCCGCCGCCGTCGTCATGCCGTGCCTCCTTGCTCGTGCACGCGGCGCCGAACGGGCGGGAGGGCCTCGGGTTCGGCGGGACCGCGCTGGATCCGATCCTACGGGCGGCCGTCCGGGCACCCGACGGGATCAGGAGCCGGCGGGCACCGTCTCGACCCCGGCCGCTCGCAGCTCCTCCAGGGCGGCGGCGCTGGAGGCGGCGGCGACGCCGGCGACGAGGTCGGTGAGCACCCGCACGTGCGCACCGGTCGCAACCGCGTCCAGGGCGGACGCGCGGACGCAGTAGTCGGTGGCGATGCCGACGACGTCGAGGTCGGTCACGCCGCGGTCGGCGAGCAGGCCGGCGAGCGGTTCCCCGTCGTCGAGCACCCCTTCGAACGCGGAGTAGGCCGGCTCGCCCTGGCCCTTGCGCACATGCGCGTCGATCCGGTCGACGGCGAGTGCGGAGTGGTACTCGGCGCCCGCCGTGCCGGCGACGCAGTGCACCGGCCAGGTGTCGACGAAATCCGGCTCGCCGGTCGCGAAGTGGCCCCCGTTGTCGGTGTCGCCGTCGTGCCAGTCGCGCGAGGCGACCACCAGGTCGTAGTCGCCGCGGTGGCGCGCGAGGTGCTCGGTGATGGCGGCCGCGACGGCCGCGCCTCCGTCGACGCCCAGGGCACCGCCCTCGGTGAAGTCGTTCTGCACGTCGACGACGAGGAGGGCGCGCGCCATGCCGCCATCGTAGGTCGCGTCCGAGGACCGCCGCCCGCCCGGCGAGCGATCAGGAGGGAGCGCTTCCAGCACTGGTCAGCCGTTCGAGAGCTTCGCTCCGCAGGCCCAGGTGTCGGCGGTGATCCCGTCGAGGGCGTACTTCGTCGACTCGCTGATCGACCCGAGGGCGTAGAACGCGAAGGTGAGCATCGTGCCGTCCTTCGCGTGGATGATCCCGGCGAGCGTGTAGCCGGTGTCGATCCAGCCGGTCTTCGCGTGCACCTGACCGTCGGCGCGGGCCGCGGCGCCCTGGAAGCGATCCGAGTAGCTGAGCGACCCGGTGCGGCCCGCGATCGGCAGGCCGTCGTAGAGGGCGCCGAGCGCCCCATCACGGTGCAGCACCTTCACCATGAGCTTCGTGAGGTATCTCGGCGCGACACGGTTGTCGTCGCTGAGGCCGGATCCGTCGACGATCCGGATGCCGGTCGTGTCGACGCCGTACGTCTGGAGGCCGCCGAGGGTGCCCGCCTGCTCGGCGGAGAACGTGTTGCCGGCGCCCGAGACGATCGCGGTGACGCGGGCGAGGGCCTCCGCGAGCGTGTTGTCGGAGACGATGAGGGTCTGCTTGACGAGCGTCGAGACGGGCTGCGAGTGCACCGCACCGAGCACCTTCGCGCCGGCGGGCGCCGTGCCCCGGGTGACCTTCACCGAACCGAAGTAGCCCGCGAACACGCTCCCGGCGCGGCCGACCGGATCCGTGCTGCGGTGCGAGACCGTGGCGTACGGGTTGTCGCGGTCGCCGTCGACCATGAGCGCCGTCATCTTCGGGGTGGTGCCGTCGATGCGCTCCGCGACGGCCCAGGAGGGCTGCCAGGACGGGCCGCCGAAGTAGGACGAGTCGAGCACGATGTGGGTGATCCTTCCGCCCTTGTGGGCGGGATCCGCGGCCCAGGCCTTCTTCACCTGCCGGGCGAGGTCGGAGAGGTGAGCGGCGCCGGAGTAGTACGGCGTGCTGCCGGCCGGCGTGCGGGAGAGGGTGACGTCGCCGCCGCCGACGAGCACGATCTCGCCGGGCGCGCTGCCGGCCACGACCTTCGTGGTCAGGCGGTAGTCGGGTCCGAGGACGTGCAGCGCCGCCGCCGTGGTGAGGACCTTCAGCACGCTGGCGGTGCGGGACGGCGTGTCCGCCCCGCGGCCGAACAGCTGCTTGCCCGTCTTCACGTCGAGCACCGCCCCCTGGAAGTGCAGGAGGCGCGGGTCGCGGGCGACGGCCGCGATGGAGCAGGTGCGGGCGACGGCCTTCACGGTCGGCTTCGGCGTGGGCGTCGCGGTCGGCGTCCGCGTGAGGGCCGGCGTCGGAGCCGCCGCGGAGGTAGCGACGGCTGCGGCCGGGCGTGCCGCGACGGTCGTCGCAGGCTGCGCGCCGCCCATGGCGTGCGCCGCTCCCCAGCAACCCGCGACGAGGGCGACGAGGGTCGCGCCGCCGATGATCGCGGTGGTCCGCCTCCGCATCGCGCCAGTGTAGGCAGCGACCTGCGCGGCGCCCGCTCATCCGGCGGCGCGGCGCTCCTGCGGGTAGACGAAGCCGATCCGCTCGCGAACGGCGTCGAGCGCCCGCATGACGCCGACGGACTGCTCCGCGGGCATCCGCTCGCTGCTCGTGCGACCGGCACGGGCCAGCGCCTCGAGCTCGAGCGCCTGGTACTGCATGCCGCGGCCCGGCACCTCGGGGCGGGAGGTGCGCACGACCTTCTGGTCCAGGTCGAGCACGGTGTACGTGGTCGGGGTGTACCAGGTGTGCTCGATCTCGATCGAGCCGCCGGTGCCGAGGATGGAGGCGCGGTTCGCCCCCGCGAGGTTCGAGGCGGCGAGGAACACCGTCGAGGCCCCGCCCTCGTGGGTGAGCACGCCCTGCACACGCTGGTCGACACCCGTCGGGGTGAAGGTCGCGGTCGCGTCCACCGCCATGGGGAGCCCGAAGAGGTCGACGCCGAACGAGATCGGGTAGACGCCGAGGTCGAGCAGGGCCCCGCCGCCGAGCTCCGGATCGTTCATGCGGTGCGCCGGGTCGGAGGGCAGCGCCTGGGTGTGGTCGGCGACGAGCACCTGCGGGGTGCCGATCTCGCCGGCGGCGATGGCCGCGTGGATCTCCGCCATGTGCGGCAGGAACCGGGTCCACATCGCCTCGAGGACGACGAGGCCGCGCTCGGCCCCGAGCGCGACGACGGTCTCCGCCTCCGCCGCGTTCAACGTGAACGACTTCTCGACGAGTACGTGCTTGCCGTGCTCGAGGGCGATCCTCGCGGCCTCGGCGTGGAAGGGATGCGGCGTCGCCACGTACACGGCGTCGACCGTCGGATCCGCGGCCAGCGCTTCCCACGAGCCGTGCGCGTGCGGGATGCCGTGCTCGTCGGCGAACGCCTGGGCGCGCTCGGCGGTGCGGCTGCCGACGGCCGCGACGCGCAGCCCCGCGTCCTTGAGGTCCTGGGTGAACGTCTGCGCGATCCATCCCGTCGCGAGTATCCCCCAGCCGAAGCCGTCGTCGGTCATGCGCACCTCCACGGAAACGCTATCGGCCGCCGACTGAGCGGTCCGGCGGTCGCCGCCGCAGGGGCCCACCCTGCGAGGAGTTCTCGCGACCCCACGCGACCCAGGGAGAAGGACCGCCCGGGGGAATCGATCCCTACCGTCACGGCATGACCGCCGCTGCGCGGCGGTCAGGAACCGGCGGCAGGGGCCCACCCTGGGAGCGGTTCTCGCGACCCCACGCGACCCGACGAGAGAAGGACCGCCCCTCACGGGACGGTCCTTCTCTCGTTACGGAGCCGCCCGGGGGAATCGAACCCCCGACCTATTCATTACGAGTGAATCGCTCTGCCGACTGAGCTAGGGCGGCGTGCGGCGCCGTCGAGTGTAGTCCATCGGGCGATCGCCCCCAGGGAGCGGACGGCGCGGGTCACGCGGGCAGCAGCGCCGGATCCCCCGACGCGACGACCGCCTCGGCGATCGCCCGGAAGTCCTCGAACCCCGCCAGCACGGCCGCGCCGAGCGACGGGGTGCCTCCGGTCGCGACCCACCGGCTCCAACCGTGACGGGTCACCGCGGCGGCCACGAGCACCAGGAGCCCTGCCCGCTGCGCGATCGCGTCCTCATCGGGCGCGCGTCCCGCCCGCTCGACGTCGGCCCGGAGCCGCTGCGCCGTCGCCTGCACCGCCATCTGGTGGAACCGCTGCGTCTCCGCGACCCGCATCCCGAGCAGCTGCGGCTCCCGTTCGAGCACGCGCTTGCGCAGCCGGTGCACCTCGACGTCGTCGGAGTCGTCGATGTTCGTGGCGATCATGGCGACGAGGTCGGTCAGCACGTCGTGCTGCCCCGCGACGAACCGGTCCAGCTGACCGGCCGGCACCTCGATCGGTCCCGGCGATCCGGCGATCGCCTCCTCCTTGGAGGCGAAGTAGTTGAAGAACGTGCGCGGCGAGACCTGGGCGGCGCGGCACACGTCGTCGATCGTGACGTTCTCGAGCCCCCGTTCGAGCGCGCCCTCGAGCAGGGCGACCTGGAGCGCACGTCGCGTCGCGCGCCGCTTCTGCTCGCGCAGGCCGAGGCCGTCGTCGCTCATACGCGCATCATCGCACCGGCGCGCGGCCCGGTCGCGTCATCCGCAGGTGACCGGCTGCGGAACCGCTCCCTTCGTGAAGAAGGCGTCGACGCGGTCGCCGACGCACGGCACGTGGTTGCGATAGGCGGTGTGCCCCTGACCGCGCCACGTGATCAGCACCCCGCGCTGCAGCTGACCGGCGAGGCTCTCCGCCCACGCGTAGGGCGTCGCCGGGTCACCGGTGGTGCCGAGCACGAGGATCGGGGGCGCCCCGGTCGCGTGGACGCGGTGCGGCGACCCCGTCGGCTTCACCGGCCAGTCGGCACACACGGGGTCGCCGAGGTCCTCCGTGTTGTCCGCGGCGCCGAGGGGATCCGCGGCGGCGAGCTGTCGGCCTTCCGCGGCGAGCACCGTCGGATCCTTCTCCACGGGCCGGTCGATGCAGTCGACGGCGTACAGGGCCTCGAAGAGGTTGTCGGTGTACCCGTGCGCTCCGCGGTCGACGTAGGAGTCGGCGAGCGCCATCGCCGTCGACGGGTCCCCCTTCAGGATCTGCGTGAACGCCTGCGTGAGGACCTTCCACTCGCCCTGGTCGTAGAGGGCGGCGTCGATCGCCGTGCGCAGCACCGCCGAGTTCGCGGCGCGACCTCCCGCGGTCCTGATCGGCGACTCCCGCAGCCGGATCAGCAGGGTGGCGATGGCCCGGGTCGCCTCGTCCACGGTCATCCCGCGGAACGGGCAGTCGGTGCTGCGGACGCAGGACGCCAGGTAGGTCTGCAGGGCGGCCCCGAACGCCTTCGTGTTGGCGAGGTCCTGCTGGAACGAGGTCGTCGACGGATCCACGGCGCCGTCGAGCGCCATCCGGCCGACGTGCGTCGGGAAGCGGTCGGCGTAGAGCGCGCCGATGGACGTGCCGTACGAGAAGCCGAAGTAGTCGAGCTTCGGCGAGCCGGCCGCAGCGCGGAGCATGTCGAGGTCCTGCACCGTGCTCTCCGTGTCGACATGGGCGAGGAGCGCACCGGTCCTCGCCGCGCATGCGGCGCCGAAGGAACGGCTCACCGACTCCTCGTGGGCTTTGAGCTCGGCGCTGCCCTCCGGCAGGTCCGGATCGTCGAACAGGAACGCGTCGAGCTGCTTCGTGTCGTAGCAGTCGACGGCGGTCGAGTGCCCCACACCTCTCGGGTCCCAGGCGACGACGTCGTACGCGTCGAGCAGTGAGCTGTCGAAGAACCGGCTCGCACTGCTCTTCAGGAAGTCGACACCGGAGACGCCGGGGCCGCCGGGGTTGATGAAGAGCGTGCCGATCCGGTGCCCGGAGGCGGGGTGCTGCGTGAGGGCCAGGCGGATGCGGGGGCCGTCGGGATGCGCCCAGTCGAGCGGGGCGGTCGCCGTCGTGCAGCGGAAGCCGCCGCCGCAGTCCTTCCACACGAGCCGCTGGACGTAGTAGGGGCGCAGCGCCGCGGGGACCGAGGACACCGGCTGCGGCGTCGACGTGACGGTCGGCAGCGGGAAGAAGCCCGAGCAGCCGCTCAGTGCGAGCACGACGACCGCGAGCACGGCGACGAGCGCCATCCGCGTCCGCCTCACGCGCGGCCCCGCGCGAGCACCGTCGTCACGAGCAGCGCCTCGAGGGTGAGGAGCGGGGTCACGTTGGCGGGCAGCCGGCGTCGGGCGTCCGCGATCGCATCGAGCACGACGAGGGTCGCCGTCGCGGGGGTGCCGGTCGCGAGGCGTTCGACGCGGTCAGCCCACGCGGCGTTGACCGGTGGCAGGCCGCCGTCGAGCTGGCGGACGAGCACGTCCCGGTAGACCGAGAGGAGGTCGACGAGCACCCGGTCGACGCTGTCGCGGAGCCCACGGGTGGCCCGCCGCTTCTGGTCCTCCTCCAGCTGCTTCAGGGTGCTGCGGAGCGCCGGCGGCACGGCTCCGCCGGGCTCGACACCCATCGACCGCAGCGTGGCGGCCCGTTCGGCGTCGTCGCGCTCCTCGGTGAGCGCCGTCGAGTCGGCCTTCGCGATGTCGAGCAGGCGCTGCGCGGCGCGGACGGCCTGCGGCACGGTCGCGGCGTCGAGCACGAGCGAGATGGTCTCGTCCCGGCGGTGCCGCGCCTCCTCGTCCGTCGCGAGGCGGTGCGCCATGCCGATGTGGCTCTGCGCCTCCTCCGCGGCCCGCAGCGCGAGTGCGCGGTCGACGCCGTCGCGGCGGACGAGCAGGTCGGCGACCTCGCCGGGATCCGGGACGCGGAGCCGCACGGTCCGCACCCGCGACCGGATGGTGGGCAGCAGGTCGGCCTCGCTCGGCGCGCACAGGATCCAGACGGTGCGCTCCGGGGGCTCCTCGAGTGCCTTCAGCAGCACGTTCGAGGTGCGCTCGGTCATCCGGTCGGCGTCCTCCACCACCAGCACCCGGTAGTGGGCGACGGACGGCGAGTACTGGGCCGCCGTGACGAGCCGGCGCACCTCGTCGATCGTGATCGTGACGCGCTCGGAGGCGAGCACCGCGAGGTCGGGATGCGTCCTCGCCTCGACGAGGGCGGCGACCCTCGGGTCGGGGTCGCCGTCGGACGACAGCAGCGCCGTCGCGAAGGCGTACGCGAGGTTGGACCGGCCCGAGCCGGGGGGGCCGGTGATCAGCCAGGCGTGCGTCATCGCTCCGGTGGCGTCCGCGCCGCGGTGGGCGTCGCGGGCAGCGGCGGCGATCGTCTCGATGGCCCGGCTCTGTCCGACGAGCTCCTCGAACGGGGCGGAGCCGGTCACGACTCCTCCAGCAGGGGTTCGACCGCGGCGCGGATGCGGTCCTGCACGTCCTCGGGGGGCAGCGCGGCGTCGACGACGAGGAAGCGCCGTGGCTCCGCCGCGGCGATGCGGAGGTAGGCGTCGCGGACCCGCTGGTGGAACGCGTCGTCCTCGGCCTCGAGGCGGTCGTACTGCTCGCGGCCCGCCCGCCGGGCGCGGCCGACGCGCGGATCGAGGTCGAGCAGCACCGTGAGGCGTGGGAGCAGGCCCCCGACCGCCCAGAGCGACAGCCCGCGCACCTCCTCGGCGTCGAGCACCCGCCCGGCGCCCTGGTACGCGACCGACGAGTCGAGGTACCGGTCCTGCAGCACGACGTCGCCACGGGCGAGCGCCGGCTCGACGACGGTGGCGACGTGGTGCGCCCGGTCCGCGGCGTAGAGCAGCGCCTCGGCCCGGGGGGCGACGTGGCCGTCGCGGTGCAGCACGAGGTCGCGGATGGCGAGCCCGAGGTCGGTGCCGCCGGGCTCGCGGGTGCGCACCACCGTGCGTCCCCGCGCCGTGAGCCAGCCGTCGAGCTGCTCCGCCTGCGTGGTCTTGCCGACGGCGTCGCCGCCCTCGAGGGTGACGAAGAGCCCGGTCACGCGCTCTTGGTGGTCTTCTTGGCGCCGGTCGTCTTGGGACGGGCGCGGGCCGCGGTCTTCTTGGGTGCCGGTCCCTTCGCGCGCTTGTCGGCGAGCATCTGCACCGCATCGGGGAACTCGATCGCGAGCGGATCCTGCCCGCGCGGCACGGTGACATTCGTCTCGCCGTCCGTCACGTACGCGCCGAAGCGTCCGTCCTTGATCCGGATCGGCTTGCCGCTCACGGGATCCGCGTCGAACTCCTTCAGCGCCGACGATGCACCGCGGGCGCCGTACTTCGGCTGCGCGTACATCTCGAGGGCGGCGGGCAGGTCGATCGTGAAGATGCTGTCCTCGTCGGGCAGGGTGCGGGTGTCGGCGCCCTTCTTCAAGTAGGGACCGTAGCGGCCGTTCTGCGCGGTGATCGGCGCCTGCGACTCCGGGTCCTCCCCGACGGTCCGCGGGAGGTCCAGCAGCTGCACCGCGGTCGCGAGGTCGACGCTGTCGGGCGACATCGACTTGAACAGCGAGGCGGTGCGTGGCTTCGGCGCACCCTTCTTCGCCGCCTCGTCCTCGGGGATCAGCTCGGTGACGTACGGTCCGAAGCGGCCGTCCTTCGCGACGATCGTGCGGCCGGTCTCGGGGTGCGCCCCGAGCACGCGGTCCTCCTGCGGCGGCGCGTCGACCAGCTGGCGCGCCTTCGCCTCGGTGAGCTCGTCGGGGGCGAGGTCCGGCGGCAGGTTCACCCGCCGCGGGGTGCTCGCCACCTTCAGCTGGCCGCTCTCCGGATCCAGCGCGGGCTCGCCGAGTTCCATGACCTCGAGGTAGGGCCCGTACCGACCGATCCGCAGCGTGATGTCGTCGGACAGCCGGATCGAGTTGATCGACTTCGCATCGATGTCGCCGAGGTTGTCGACGACGCTGCGGAGGCCGGGGTGCGCGGTGTCGCCGAAGTAGAACTCGCGCAGCCAGTCGACCCGGTCCTGCTCGCCGTCCGCGATGCGGTCGAGGTCGTTCTCCATCTCGGCGGTGAAGTCGTACGCGACGAGGTCGCCGAAGAACTCCTCGAGCAGCCGCACGACGGAGAACGCGATCCAGTTCGGCACGAGGGCGCTGCCCCTGGCGCTCACGTAGCCGCGGTCGACGATGGTCGAGAGGATCGACGCGTACGTCGAGGGGCGCCCGATGCCGAGCTCCTCCAGCGCCTTCACGAGGCTCGCCTCGGTGTAGCGGGGAGGCGGGCTGGTCTCGTGCCCGGCGGCGACCGGCTCGCGGGGAGTCAGCGCCTGCCCGGGGGTGAGGGGCGGCAGCTTCGCCTCCGCCTCGGAGTCGCCGGCGTTGCGCTCCTCGTCGCGGCCCTCCTCGTAGGCGAGCAGGAAGCCGCGGATGGTGATCACGGTGCCGCTGGCGGTGAACTCGGCCTTTCGGCCGCCCGCGGTCAGCCCGACGACCACTGACGCGGTGGACCCGCGCGCGTCGACCATCTGCGAGGCGACGGTGCGTCGCCAGATCAGCTCGTAGAGCCGCAGATCGTTCGTGCTGAGCGTGCCGCGCAGCTCGTCGGGGGTGCGGAAGGCCTCGCCGGAGGGGCGGATCGCCTCGTGCGCCTCCTGCGCGTTCTTGGACCGGCCCGAGTAGACGCGCGGGGCGTCGGGCACGGTGTCGGCGCCGAAGAGCCGCGCGGCCTGCGACCGGGCGGCCTGCGTGGCCTGCGCCGACAGCGACGGCGAGTCCGTGCGCATGTAGGTGATGTACCCGTTCTCGTACAGCGCCTGCGCGACGGACATCGTCTGCTTCGCGCTGAACCGCAGCTTTCGGGCGGCCTCCTGCTGCAGCGTGGAGGTCGTGAACGGCGCCGCCGGCCGTCGCGTGTAGGGCTTCGAGTCGACGGAGACGACCGACCCCTGCGGCTGCTCGTGCTCGATCGCCTCGACGAGCTTGTGCGCGGACTCCGCATCGAGGAGGAGCACGTCGTTCTTCAGGGCGCCGCGGTCGTCGAAGTCGCGGCCGGTCGCGATCCTGCGACCGTCGAGGCGGGCGAGACGTGCGCCGAATTCCTGACCGGCCTCGGGAGCGAACCGTGCCGAGACGTCCCAGTAGCCGGCGGCGACGAACGCGAGGCGCTCGCGCTCGCGGTCGACGACGAGGCGGGTCGCTGCGGACTGCACCCGGCCCGCGGAGAGGCCGGGGCCGACCTTGCGCCACAGCACCGGGGAGACCTCGTAGCCGTAGAGCCGGTCGAGGATGCGCCGCGTCTCCTGCGCGTCGACGAGGGCGGTGTCGAGCTCGCGGGTGTGGTCGCGGGCGTGGGCGATCGCGTCCTTCGTGATCTCGTGGAAGACCATCCGCTTCACCGGCACCTTCGGCTTCAGCACCTCGAGGAGGTGCCAGGCGATGGCCTCGCCCTCGCGGTCCTCATCCGTCGCGAGGTAGAGCTCGCTGGCGTCCTTCAGCGCGCGCTTCAGGTCGGAGACCGTCTTCTTCTTCTGGTCCGAGACGACGTAGTACGGCTCGAACCCGTTCTCCACGTCGACGGAGAACTTGCCCATCGAGCCCTTCTTGAGCTCGGCGGGCAGGTTCTTCGGCTCGATCAGGTCGCGGATGTGGCCCACCGAGGCCTGCACCTCGTACTCGGGCCCGAGGTACTTCGCGATCGTCTTCGCCTTCGCGGGCGACTCGACGATCACCAGCTTCTTCGTGCCGGGCACGGAGGTCCTCCTTCGTCAGCGGCGCGCGGGTGCTGTGGGGGCCGCCGATCCCGCACACCATACACAGACCCGTCGGACGCGCTGCGCAGGGCGACCGCCGGCCGGTCCTCGGGCGGCCCCGCTCGAGCGGCGCCGGGCACCGCCACGCCGAGCACCGTCATGGTGACGTCGACGCGCACGTCCACGCCGTCCTGGCGGCATCGGACGACCGTCGCGCCGTTCGCACGGGCGACCCGGGCGGCTGTCTCGCAGGGGATGCCGGCGGTCGCTCCCAGGGCCGTGTCGGCACCGGCGAGCGCCGCCGCGTCGGCGGCAGCACTCGCTCGTCCGTGAGCGGCGAGCAGCACGACGACGGGCATGAGGGCCGCGAGCAGCACGAGGAGCCCCGCGACGATCCCCACGGCCAGGACCGTCGCGGCGCCCGACTCGCGGTCCGGTGTCACGGTTCGAGGGCGCACGCCGCCCCCGCCACCGTGATCGGCAACCCGAGCACCGGCATCGGTGCAGCAGCCCGGACGCAGACCAGACCCGATCGGTGCTGGACCACGATCGACGCCGCCCCGGCGATGGTGCCGCGGGCGATCGCGGCCGCCGGCGGATCCCCTCGAGCGAGGCCGCGGGCGACGACTGCGGCCGCGGCGTCGAGCCGGCCCTGCTCGACGCCGAGCCGCAGCGCTCCGAGGCACCCGGCGAGCACGAGCAGCACCGCCGGCAGCACGACGGCCAGCTCCGCCGTCACGGTTCCCCGGTCGCCCGCGTCAGGCGGGAAGGGCGAGCGCATGGCGGATCAGATCCGTCAGCATGCCGCGCACCTCGTCGGACCGGAGCACCACCACGAGCAGGGCGGCGAAGCCGACGGCGGCGATCGTGGCGATCGCGTACTCGGCGGTGACGGCGCCGGCCTCGTCGTGCCGATCGAACCGGAGCGCCGGCGGCAGCAGGAGCGGATGCATCGCGTACCTCATCTTCTTCTAGGAGCGGCGCACGGACGGAGCGATCGTGCCCGTCCGTGCGGCCCGCCGGGACCGCGCCGCGGCGTCGGCCCCGCTCCGGTCACCAGGACAGGGCTGTGGAGGAGAGGACGGCAAGCCCGATCGGGAGCGCACCGGCGAGCAGGAACGCCGGCAGCACGAGCGCGCCGAGCGGGACGAGCAGCTGCGCGGCGAGCACGGCCGCCCGCCGACGGGCGTCGGCGAGCACGAGCTGCCGGACGCGATCCGCCTCGGCGTCGAGAAGGGCGGCGAGGGGAGCACCGGAGCGCTCCGCGAACCCGACGAGCCGATCGACGTCGGCGAGATCCTGCTCGATCGAGAGGCCGGCCGCCGCCGCCGCTTCCCGGGCATCCGTCGCGGCCGCCGACGTGGGACGACCCGCCCGAACGGCGAGGGCGACGAGTTCGAGCCCGACGCCGCGGTCGAGGGCCACCGCGGATGCGCTGCGGATCAGCCGCGCGCTCCACCGCTGCGCGCCGACCAGCAGGAGGACCGCGAGTGCGAGGGCCCCTCCGCCGACGGGTGACAGGATCACGCCGGGTACATCGAACCCGAACGCCCATCCCAGCAGGGCGGAGCCGGGCGGCAGCAGCAGGGTCAGCCGAGCGCTGGCGGCGGGGCCCGCCACGGAGGTCGCGACCGCCCGGTGCAGCTCGGCGCCGCCGCGCAGTCCTGACGCCGCCCGCCGCAGCGCATCCGCGAGCGGAGCGCCGACGAGGGCGGCGAGATCGGCGAGCACCGCGACCCGCC
>NZ_JAODBE010000063.1 GCF_025463795.1 Amnibacterium sp. | reverse complement strand
AGTGCACGGCGACGCCGATGCGGGCGCGGGGGGCCGCCGCCAGGCGCGCGTGCCGGCGGGCCCAGCCGGCGACGTCGGGATCGGCGAAGCGCCGCTGGGCGGTCGCGAGGGGCAGGCGGCGGCCCTCGGCGTCGAGTCCGCCGTGCAGGTAGACGGTGTCGAGCAGGGTGATGCGGATGCCGGCGTCCGTGGCGGCGGCGAGCACCGCATCCGCCATCGCCGTCGGCACGGGGTAGGGGCTGCCGCCGGAGGCGCGGTGGAGGTAGTGGAACTCGCCGACGACCGTGAAGCCGGCGAGCACCATCTCGGCGAAGACGGCGGTGGCGAGCGAGCGGTAGATGTCGGGCGTGAGCCGCTCGGCGACGCCGTACATGGCGTCGCGCCAGGTCCAGAACGAGCCGCCGTCGACGTGCGTGGTGCCGCGCAGCGCTCGATGGAACGCATGGGAGTGGGCGTTCGCGAAGCCGGGGAACGTGAGCCCGGGCAGGCGCACATCGGCGGTGCCCGCGGGGGCGTCGGGGAGGACCGCCTCGATCGTGCCGCCCTCCACGCGCACCCGCACGGCGGCGGCGATGCCGTCCGGCAGCACCGCGCGCTCGAGCCAGTAGGTCGTCATCCGGCGACCCGGTCCGGGGAGCTGCGGCGCAGCAGCAGCGCGAGCGCCGCGACGCCGAGGTCCATGTCGGGGGCGGCCGCCGACTCTCCGGGCGCGTGGGAGATCCCCGTCGGGTTCCGGACGGCGAGCATCGCGGCGGGGACGCCGGCCGCCTGCAGGACGCCGGCGTCGTGACCGGCGCCCGAGGGCAAGGTCGGCGCGTCGGTCCCGGTGACCTCGCGGACCACGGCGGCCAGTCTCCGCGTCTCGGACCGCGCGAACCGCATCGCGCCGGTCCAGCTCTCCTCGACCGGCGCGACCCCGGCCGCCGCGGTGACCCGGGCGACGACTCTGCGGATCCGGCCCTCGTCCGCGCCACGGACGTCGAGCCACAGCGACGCGCGGACCGCGATGGCGTTCACGGCGCCGGGCTCGACCTCGACGCGCCCGACGGTCGCCAGCGCGCCCTCCGCTACGGCGGCGTCGCGGGCGGCGAGCACCACACCCGCTGCCCCGACGACCGGATCGTCGCGACCGGCCATCGGCGTGGTGCCGGCATGGTTCGCGTGCCCGGCGACGTCGATCCGCCACCGGCCGTGCGGCCAGATCCCGGTGAGCACCCCGAGCGGGGCGTCCGCCGCGGCGAGCCCGGCGGCGTCCGAGCCGTCGATCGGCAGGTGGCCCTGCTCGACGTGCAGCTCGACGTACGCGCCGAGGGACCCCACCCGGCCGGGATCGGGGCCGACCGCGTCCGGATCCAGCCCCGCCGCCCGCATCGCCTCGTCGAGGCGCACCCCGTCGCGGTCGACGAGCGCCCGGGCCCGCTCGGGATCGACGGCGCCGGTCGTCAGCCGGGAACCGAGGCAGGCCAGCCCGAACCGGCCGCCCTCCTCGTCCACGAAGGCGACGACGGAGACGTTCGACGCGGGTGCCTCGCCGGCGTCCCGCAGCGAGCGCATCGCGGCGAAGGCGCTCGCGACGCCGAGCGGACCGTCGAGGGCGCCGCCGTTCGGCACGCTGTCGAGGTGCGAGCCGAGCACCAGTCGGGGCCCCGTGCCTCCCCGTCCGTGCGCCCACAGGTTGCCGTTGCGGTCCACCTCGGTCTCGAGCCCGAGGTCGGCCGCCTCGGCGAGGAACCAGCGGCGCATCGCCGCGTCGGCGTCGCTCCACGCGAGGCGGTCGTAGCCGCCCCGCTCGTTCCGCCCGATCGGCGCGAGCGCCTCGAGCAGCTCGGCGATCCGGCTCACGCCTCGCCGTCGCCCTCGCGCATCGGGATGCGCACGTCGAGCCGGTGGGCGACCGCATCCGCTTCGGCGTAGCCGGCGTCGACGTGGCGGATCACGCCCATGCCCGGGTCGTTCGTGAGCACCCGCTCGAGCTTCTCGCGGGCGAGGTCGGTCCCGTCGGCGACCGACACCTGGCCGGCGTGGATCGAGCGGCCGATGCCGACGCCGCCGCCGTGGTGGATCGACACCCAGGTCGCGCCGGACGCCGTGTTCACGAGCGCGTTCAGCAGCGGCCAGTCGGCGATGGCGTCGGAGCCGTCCTTCATCGCCTCGGTCTCCCGGTAGGGCGAGGCGACGGATCCGGCGTCCAGGTGGTCGCGGCCGATCACGATCGGCGCGGCGAGCTCGCCGGAGGCGACCATGTCGTTGAAGCGCACCCCGGCCTTGTCGCGCTCGCCGTAGCCGAGCCAGCAGATCCGTGCGGGCAGGCCCTGGAAGTGCACGCGCTCCTCCGCGAGGCGGATCCAGCGGGCGAGCGACTCGTTCTCGGGGAACAGGTCGAGCACCGCCCGATCCGTCTTCGCGATGTCCGCCGGGTCGCCGGAGAGCGCCGCCCAGCGGAACGGGCCCCTGCCCTCCGCGAAGAGCGGGCGGATGTAGGCGGGTACGAACCCGGGATAGGCGAACGCCTCCGCGTACCCGGCCGTCCTCGCCTCGGTGCGCAGGTTGTTGCCGTAGTCGAAGACCTCGGCGCCGGCCCGCTGGAAGCCGACCATCGCCGCGACGTGCCGGGCCATCGAGTCCCGTGCCCGCGTGGCGAAGCCCTCGGGGTCGCGGGTGCGGGCCTCCTGCCAGTCGTCGAAGTCGATGCCGACGGGCAGGTAGGCGAGCGGATCGTGCGCGCTCGTCTGGTCGGTGACGATGTCGATCGGGGCGCCCTTCGCCAGCAGCTCGGGGACCACGACCGCGGCGTTCCCGCGGAGGCCGATCGAGAGCGCCCGCTTCGCGTCGCGCGCCTCGACGGCGAGGCGGACGGCGTCGTCGAGGTCGCGCGCCTCCAGGTCGAGGTAGCCGTGCTCGATCCGCCGCGCGATGCGGGAGGGGTCGACGTCGACGACGATCGCGACGCCGCCGTTCATCGTCACGGCCAGGGGCTGCGCGCCACCCATGCCGCCGAGCCCGGCGGTGAGGGTGATCGTGCCGGCGAGGGTGCCGCCGCTGGGTCCGTTTCCCCCGCCCTTCCGGGCGGCGATCGTCGCCGCGACGGCGGCGAAGGTCTCGTAGGTGCCCTGGAGGATGCCCTGCGTGCCGATGTAGATCCAGGAACCGGCCGTCATCTGGCCGTACATCGTGAGGCCGAGGTGCTCGAGGCGGCGGAACTCGGTCCAGTTCGCCCAGTCGGGCACGAGGTTCGAGTTCGCGATCAGCACCCGCGGCGCCCACTCGTGGGTGCGCAGCACCCCGACGGGGCGGCCGGACTGCACGAGCATCGTCTCGTCGCCCTGCAGCGTCGTGAGCGTGCGGACGAGGGCGTGGTAGCTCGGCCAGTCGCGGGCCGCCTTGCCGGTGCCGCCGTAGACGACGAGGTCCTCGGGATGCTCGGCGACCTCCGGATCGAGGTTGTTCTGCAGCATCCGCAGGGCCGCCTCCTGGGGCCAGCCCCGCGCCGTCAGCGCCGTGCCGCGCGCCGCGCGGACGGTGGTCGGGCTGAGCGTCATCGCGTCCTCCTGCTCGTCATTCTGCGCCTCCGGATCAGACGAGGGCCGGGGCCGCGGCGCGGGCCGCGTCGAGGAGGGCCCCGGAGGCGACGAGGGCGACCGTCTCCTCGATGTCGGGGGCGAGGAACCGGTCGGGGCCGGGGCCCGGCACCGTCTGCCGGAGCCGGGCGACGACCGCGCCGGTCACGTCGGCGGGCGGGACGGGGCGGCGCAGGTCGATGGCCCTGGCCGCGGTCATCAGCTCGATCGCGACCACCCTCCTGGCGCCGTCGATCGCGCGACGCAGCTTGCGGGCGGCGCTCCAGCCCATCGACACGTGGTCCTCCTGCATGGCGGACGACGGGATCGAGTCGACCGACGCCGGTACCGCGAGCCGCTTCAGCTCCGACACGATCGCCGCCTGCGTGTACTGGGCGATCATCAGGCCGGAGTCGACGCCCGGATCGTCCGCGAGGAACGGAGGAAGGCCGGCGTTGCGGTGCCTGTCGAGGAAGCGGTCCGTGCGCCGCTCGGAGATGCTCGCGAGGTCGGCGACGGCGATCGCGAGGAAGTCGAGCACGTAGCCCACCGGCGCGCCGTGGAAGTTGCCGTTCGACTCCACCCGGCCGTCCGGCGTCACGACCGGGTTGTCGACGGCGCTCGCCAGCTCGCGGTCGGCGACCGTCCGGGCGTGAGCGACGGTGTCGCGGACCGCGCCGTGCACCTGGGGCGCGCAGCGGAGCGAGTAGGCGTCCTGCACCCGCGTGAAGCCGCCCGTCCGGTGGGACTCGACGAGCGGCGAGCCCGCGAGCGCGAGGCGGAGGTTGGCGGCCGACGCCGCCTGACCCGGATGCGGGCGGAGCGCCTGCAGGTCGGCGGCGAACACGTCGTCCGTGCCGGCGAGGCCCTCGATGCTCATCGCCGCGGCGAGGTCGGCCTGGGGGAGCAGGGCGTCGAGATCGGCGATCGCGAGCGCGAGCATCCCGAGCATCCCGTCGGTGCCGTTGATGAGGGCGAGACCCTCCTTCTCGGCGAGCTCGAGCGGCGCGATGCCGGCGGCGGCGAGGGCCTCCGCGGCGGGCCGGGTCACGCCCTGGGCGTCGACCGCGGGACCCTCGCCCATCGCGGCGAGCGCGCAGTGGGCGAGCGGGGCGAGGTCCCCGGAGCAGCCGAGGCTGCCGTACTCGCGGACGATCGGGGTGATCCCGGCGTTCAGCATCGCCGCGTAGGTCTCGGCGACGAGGGGGCGGACGCCGGTACGGCCGGTCGCGAGGGTCGAGAGGCGCAGCAGCATGAGCCCGCGGACGACCTCGCGCTCCACCGGATCGCCGCTGCAGGCCGCATGGCTGCGGACGAGGGAGCGCTGCAGCTCGGCGCGACGGAGCCGCGGGATGTGCGTCGTCGCGAGCGCGCCGAAGCCCGTGGAGACGCCGTAGTGGGGGAGCGGATCCTCGGCCAGCGCCTCGATCACGGCGCGGCTGGCGGCCATGGCGGCCAGCGCGTCGTCGGTCAGGCGGACGGGGGCGCCGTGCCGGGCGACCGCGACGACCTCCTCGATGGCGAGCGGACCGACGTCGATCCGGACCGGCTGCGGCGCTGCACTCATGCCCTCATCGAACACCTGTCGGGGGACACCTTCCGTGTCCTCGGCGCGCGAGTGTTGCCTCCCGGCGCGCGCCCGTGCACGTTCCGGCCCGTTCCCGGCCGCGCGGCGCCGGAACGGGGCGTCCGCCTCGACGGATGTCGGGGGCGCGTGGCACCGTTCCGGCATGCCCAGCGAAGCGTTCTCCGTCCGGCGGCCCGACGACGTGGTGCTCGCCGGGGAGCGGCGGGGCCGCCCCGGCGCCCCCGCCGTCGTCCTCCTGCACGCCAACGTCGCGGACCGGCGCGCGTGGCGCGGCGTCCTCGAGCTGCTCGAGGACGACGACGTCGACCTGATCGCCTACGACCGGCGCGGCTTCGGCGAGACCCCGCCCGGAGACCCGGAGGCCGCATTCACGCACCTCGACGACCTCGTCGCCGTGCTCGACGCCGCCGGCGTCGATCGCGCACTCGTCGTCGGCAACTCGTACGGCGGCGCCCTGGCCCTCGATCTCGCCTCCTCCCGGCCCGAGCGGGTGAGCGGGGTGCTGCATCTCTGCGGCGGAGCGAGCGGCATGACCGACGAGGGCGAGGACGAGCCCTGGCAGCTCGACCCCGACACCGAGCGCGTGTACGGCGCCCTGCAGGAGGCCGAGGCGGCGCAGGACCGCGACGGGCAGGTGCGGCTGCTGCTCCACCTCTGGCTCGACGGGCCGGCCCAGCCCGAGGGCCGCGTCGGCGGGGCCGAGCGGGAACTCGTGGCGGACATGAACCGGCGCATCCTCGAGTGGGCGGCGCCCGACGACGCCGGGGACGCCGGACTGGACGTGTGGCACGCGCTCGGCGACATCCGGGTGCCCGTCACGGTGGCGTGGGGCGAGCTCGACGTGCCCGCCGACGTGCCGTTCTACCGGAAGATCGCGGAGCGCATCCCCGGTGCCGTCGCGCGGCCCATCCCCGGTACCGCGCACCTGCCGTCGATCGACCGGCCCGAGACGGTCGCCGAGCTGGTGCGGGAGCGGCTCGCCGGCTCGGCCGCCTAGCCGATCCGGAGAGCCGGGCCTGGACGGCGTCCGAGCGCGGGTGGAGCATGCGCCCATGACGCCGCTCGGACCCTTCGACCTCGCGAACCAGAACCGGTACTTCAATCCGTGGCCGACCCTGCCCGGCGATCCGCGGTCGGTCGTTCTCCCGTTCCCGGTCGAGGGGTGGTCGGGGTCCGCCGCGGTGGTCCTCCGCCAGGCCGATCCGGACGGTGAGGTCGCGGTGCGGGTCGTGGGCACGCACCCGGACGAGGCGACGGCACAGGCGCTCGCCGCGATCTCACTCGACGTGGACGGCACGGCCTGGCCCGGCATCGGGGACCGCACCCCGCTGCTCGGCGACCTGCAGCGGCGGTACGGCTTCGTGCGTCCCGCGATGTTCCACTCGCCCTACGAGGCGGCCGCCGCGTTCGTCATCGGGCACCGCATCTCCATCGTGCAGACGCGGCGGATCCGGCAGCGGCTCGCGGAGCAGGCGGGGGAGACGATCGAGGTCGACGGCGCATCGTTCGCCGCCTTCCCCGACCCGCATGCCCTGCTCGCGATCGACGCGGTCGACGGCCTCGCGGCGGTCAAGACCGAGCGCCTGCACGGTGTCGCGCACGCCGCGCTCGACGGCCTGCTCGATCGGCAGCGGCTCCGGTCGGTGCCCGAGTCGCAGGCGCTCGCGGAGCTGCGGACGATCCCGGGCATCGGGCCGTTCTTCGCCGAGGCGATCCACTACCGCGGGGTCGGCGTGCCGACCGGCGTCACCCACGACCCGATGAGCCTCGAGGGCGTGCAGCGCGCCTTCGACCTGCCCGTCGCTCCGACCGCCGCCGAGGCGGACCGGCTCACCGAGGCATGGCAACCGCTCCGGATGTGGGCGATGGTGCTGCTCCACATGGCGGTGCGCGAGGAGCAGGGACGCGAGGGCGTCAGGGCTGGAGGCGCTCGATCCGCCACCCGTCCGGCTCCCGCGTGAAGACCAGCCGGTCGTGCAGCCGCGACGGCCGGCCCTGCCAGAACTCGATGCGGGCGGGCTCGACGAGCCAGGCGCCCCAGTGGGGCGGCCGCGGGATCGTGCCCGCGCCGGCGAGCCGCTGCTCGACCTCGCGCATCCGGCCCTCGAGGGCATCCCGGGACGCGATCGGCTGCGACTGGTCGCTCGCCCACGCCGCGAGCTGGGATCCGCGCGGCCGGCTCGCCCAGTACCGGTCGCTCATTCCGTCGGACGCGGCGGTCGCCGTGCCGTCCACGAGCACCTGCCGCTCGAGGGCGTACCAGGGGAACAGCAGGGACACGCGCCCGTCGGCAGCCAGCGCACGGCCCTTCCGCGAGGTCCCGTTGGTCACGAACTCGAAGCGCGCGCCGACGAGGTCCTTCAGCAGCACCGTGCGCGACGTGGGCCCCGCCGGGCCCACCGTCGTCAGCACCATCGCGTTCGGGCTCGCCAGATCGGCCGCCTCGGCGTCGGCCAGCCAGCGGACGAACTGCCGGAACGGGTCCGGGTCGAGCTCCGCCTCGCGGAGCGCGCCCTGCTCGTAGTCGTCGTGCCTGCCGATGAAGTCCACGGGCCTCATTCTGCGGGTGCCGTTCCCCTGTCGGAACGGCACCCTCGGGCGTATCGTGCGCGGCGGATCCGTCTTCCCGCACCTCGCTGTGCGGACGGGAGCCGCGCGCAACGGAGCGCGCCCTCCACCACCACCCCGCGGTCAGCGGGGTCCCTCTCTCCCTCGTTCTAGGAGGACGATTCCCATGCTCACCGAAGCGCACACCATCCTGCCCGCGGCCGATCTCACCCGGTTCCGCGGGTACTACCACGACACGCTCGGCCTGGACCCGAGCGAGGAGCACGACGGCATGCTCGTGTACGGCAGCGGCCCGGCCGCGTTCGAGGTCTACGAGACCGAGAACGTGGGCACGGCGAAGAACACCCAGATGGTCTGGACGACCGACGACCTGGACGCCGAGATGGCGCGCCTGCGCTCGGCGGGCGTCGTGTTCGAGGAGTTCGAGATCCCGGGGATGAGCACCGACAAGGGCGTCGTCGAGACGGCCGAGATGCGCAGCGCCTGGTTCCGGGACAGCGAGGGCAACATCCTCTGCGTGTCCGAACGGCGCTGAGCCGGCCCGGGACGGCGCCGGACGTCACCGCGCCGTCCCGGGTCCTCGGGCACTGTCGGTGCCGCGGTCCACCATGCGTGCGTGCGGTGGTTCAGGAACGACATCGATACGACGCTCACCGAGTTCTTCGCGACGCGCAGGCGGGGCTGCGCCGGCCGGAGGCTCGCCTCCGTGCGCGTCGTGGAGCAGCTGCTGCGCGACTGCGTCGAGACCGTCGCCGACGAGGTGCTGGCGCCCGACGAGCGCACGGTCCTCGCGGCGGAGCGGGAGTTCCGCCCCGAGGGGGCCGCGGCCCGCGTGGCGCAGCCGGGCCTGCTGATCGCGGTGCTCCCGCGATACCTGTCGGACGACCGCTGGCGGCCCTCCCAGCCGGAGGAGCGGCGGGCGCAGGTGCTCGCCGCCGGAGCGCTCGTGCGGCACCTCGTCGGGGTCCTGCCTCCTGGGCAGCACGCGGCGGGCTTCCGGGCCGCCGCCGCGGCCATAGACGACGCGGCCCTGCGGATCCGCTCCGACTCCTGGTCGGTGCGGTGACCCCGGGGGAGCTGCGCGGGCGGCGGATCGCCGGCCAGCTCCTCGCCCCCGCCGCCGACCGGCGGCCGGCCGACGTGGTCGCCGCGCTGGGCGCCGTGCAGAGCCAGGATCTGCCGGGCGGCGTCTGGGCGCTCGGCGTCCGCACCGGCCGCACCGCGGCGGCGATCACCGCCGATCTCACCGACGGCGCGATCCTCCGCACCCATGTGCTGCGGCCGACCTGGCACCTGGTCGCGCCCGCCGACCTCGCCCCGCTCGAGGCCGCGACGGGCGGCGCGGTGATGCGCGCCGCCGCCGCGACGATGCGCCGGCTCGGGCTCACGCCCGAGAGGCTGGCCGCGATCCACACCGTGCTCCGCGATCGGCTCGCGCACGGCCCCGCCACCCGCGGCGAGCTGCAGCGCCTGCTCACGGCAGCCGGGCACGACATGACCGACGGCGTGCGGCTCGCGACCGCGCTGATGCACGCGGAGACCGCCGGCCTGCTCTGCAGCGGGCCGGTGACCGGCCGGGACACCACCTACATGCTGCTCGCCGAGCGCGCACCCACCGCCGCGCCCGACCGATCGGGGGTGCTCGCGGACCTCGCCCGCCGCTACTTCGCGACCCGTGGCCCCGCCACGCTCCGGGACTTCCGCTGGTGGGCCGGGCTGTCGGCCGCCGACGCCCGGTCCGCGGCCGACGCGGTCCGGGAGGAGCTGGAGGGTGCCACGCTCGACGGCCGCGAGCTGCTGTGGAGCGGGGCCGTCGAGCCGCGGGATCCGCCGGCCGTGCTGCTGCTGCCCAACTACGACGAGTACCTGGTGGCGTACACGGATCGGTCCGACGTCTTCGACGCCGCGCACCGACGGTTCCTCGACGCCCGCGGCGCGCCGATCATGCAGCACGTCGTCGTGGTCGACGGCGGGGTCGCGGGCACGTGGCGCAGCGCGGCGAGGGCGAAGCGGCTCGAGGTCACGGCCGCCCTGTTCGCCACCCCGACGCCCCGCGTCCGTGCCGGCCTCGAGGAGGCCGTCGCCGCGTTCGGCCGACATCGGGGTGCGCCGGCGGAGGCGATCCTCGCCCGCTCCTGACCGGCCTGTATCAGGAGCGGGCCGGCGCGCTCCGTACAGACATGACCACCACGTCCCCGCTCGCCGCGCCGGCCGCCCCGGCCCGACCCCGCCTCCACCGCCTCCGCCGCGCCGTCGCCTTCTGGATCGCCCGCTACCTGCCGTGCGAGATCGCCGGCACCGTCCTGCTGCTCGCCGCGGGCCTGTCCGTGCTGCGCAGCAGCGGATCCCCGCTCGCGGCAGCCGCCGCCGGCACCGTCGCCGAGGCCGTCGGCTTCTACGCTGTCGCGTTCGTGCTCATCCTCACCGAGCAGCGTCGTGTCGTCCCGTCCGGGGCCTGGACGCTGCTGTCCCGGACCGTCGGGCTCGGCGTCGCCGAGTTCGGGCCCGTCGAGCTGCTCGACACCCTGCTCGCCCGCCCCGCGCTGCTCTACCTCGGGATGTCGGTGCTGCCGGACCCGGCCGTCGGGCTCGTCGCCGGCAAGCTCGCCGCCGACGTGCTCTTCTACGTCGGGGCGGCGACCGCCTACCGCGTCACCGAGCTCGCCGGCTGGCGCACCCGCACGGATGCCCGGCCGCTCGACGTCGTCGGCGTCGAGTCGGTACGGCCGGCCGACGCGGTCGCACCCGTGATGCGGGAGGTGCGGCGCCGTCAGCTGGCCGCCGCCTACCGCCGGAGCGATCTCGCCGCCGTCGCCGACCGCGCGGGCGGCCCCGTGCTGCTGCTCGACACGCAGGTCGTCCGCGACCGGTACGCGGCGCTGGGCGCGGCGCTTCCCGGCGTGCACCTGCACTACGCGGTGAAGGCCCTCGACCACGTCGACGTGCTCACCGCGATCGCGGACGCCGACGGCCGGTTCGATGTCGCCGGCGAGGCCGAGCTGCGGCAGGTCGTGGCCCTCGGCGTCCCCGGCGACCGGATCCTGTTCAGCAACCCGATCGCGACGACCGCGGAGCGCCTCGCGGCCGTCCATGCCGGGGTGCGGCTGTTCGTCGTCGACAACCAGGTCGAGCTCCTGAAGCTCCGTGATCTGCCCGCCGACTGCGCCGCCCTCGTGCGGCTCGCGGTGCACAACCCGGACGCCCACATCGATCTCAGCACGAAGTTCGGCGCGGACCGTCGCACCGCGGAGCGCCTCGTCGCGACCGCCGTGGCCCAGGGCGTCACCGTCGCCGGCTTCGCGTTCCACGTCGGCAGCCAGACGACCACGGCCGACCCGTTCCGCCGCGCGATCACCGACACGCTCGCCCTCATGGACGTGCTCGAGGCCCGGCACGGCATCCGGTTCCGGATCCTCGACATCGGCGGCGGCTTCCCCGCCTCCTACTGCGAGCCGGAGATCTCCGCGGTCGAGATCGCCCGGGCGGTCGCCCCGCTGCTCGAGCCCCTCGCCGGGCGGCTGACGGTGCTCGCCGAGCCGGGCCGGGCGATCGTGGCGGACGCGATGACCGCGATCAGCCGCGTCGTGGGCGTGGCCGACCGGCCCGACGGCCGCTGGTACTACCTCGACGACGGTCTCTACGGCAGCTTCTCCAACGTGCTCACCGAGGACGTGCACCCGGTGCTGCTCGCCGGCTCGGAGCTCGACCGGCCCATCACCGACCCGGAGTGGGTGACCCTCGCGGGCCCGACGTGCGACAGCGCGGACGTCATCGCCCGCCGCTACCCGATGCCGCAGCTGAAGGTCGGCGACCTGGTGCTCGCGCCGACCATGGGCGCCTACACGACCGTGACCGCCAGCCGGTTCAACGGCCGGACGCCCGCCACGATCCTCCGCACGGACCTCGTTGCGGCGACCGCGGTCGCGTGAGGATGATGGGCGTCATGAGCGCGCCCCGCGGCGCAGCGGTCCCGCAGGCCGGAGACGGCCTGTGGGACCGCGTCGCGCGCGCCTTCGCCGCCTGGTACGACGGCGCGCCCGACGCCATCGAGGAGCTCGTGCGGCTGATGACGCCGGTGCTCTGGCAGGTGGCTCGCGCCTCGCGGATCGACGCCGACGACGCCGCCGACGCGGTGCAGGCCACCTGGCTCGCCCTGGTCCGGCGCGCGGACTCGATCGCGGACCCGGCCGCGGTCGCCGCCTGGCTGCTCACCACCGTGCGGCGGGAGGCGATCCGGCGGGCCAGGACGGCCCGGCCCGCGGGTGACGACGAGGAGCTCACGGCGCTGCCGGCATCGGATCCGCAGCCCGACTCGCTCGTCGTCGAACGCGACGAGCACCGCCGTCTCTGGGCGGCGGTCGCCACCCTCACCGAACGCTGCCGCGAGCTGCTGCGCGTCGTGGCGTTCGAGCAGCGCCCGGACTACGCCGCCCTCTCCCTGCGCCTCGGGATGCCCGTCGGCAGCATCGGCCCGACGCGCGGACGCTGCCTCGAGAAGCTCCGCGCCGCGCTCGCCGGAGGTGCGGCATGAACGACGACGAGCTGTTCGCCGACCTCCGTGCCCTGTGGGAGGCGGTCGATCCGGTGCCGGCGGCGCTCGCCGACGACGTGCTGCTGGTGCTCGCCGCCGGGCAGGCCGACGAGGTCGAGCTGCTCGCGCTGCTCGCCGAGGACGACCGGCTCGTCGGGGTCCGCGGCCCCGACGGACCGGGGACCCGGATGTTCTCCGCGGCCGGCGTCGAGGTGCTGATCCGCGTCGCCGTGACGGGCGACGACCGCCGCCGGATCGACGGCTGGGTGGCCCCGGCCGCCCTGGGCAGCGCCCGCGCGACCGTCGGGTCCCGCATCCGGACCGCCGCGGTCAGCGCCGACGGCCGCTTCGAGCTGCCCGACCTGCCGGCCGGCGCGGCCGTGCTCGACCTCACCGTGCGGGGTCCGGCGGGCATCCGCCGGCTCCGCACCGCGGCATTCGCGATCTGAGACGGAAGGAACGGGCGATGGAGCGCACGAGCGGTGGTCTGGACTGGGAGGCCCTGCAACGGCTCCCGCTCGCCCGCGCACGGCGGCTCGCCCCGTCGGACGCCGTACCGGGGCGGCGCCCCGCCGCATACGCGACCGGGTACCTGCCCGACCGGGTGCTCGTCTCCGGCCTCGCGGACATCGGTGCGGCGGTCGACGTGCTCCGGAAGGCCGGCGACCGCGACGCGGGCTGGACGATCGAGGAGGACCACACCTTCCCGCCGGTGGTGCTCGCCGAACCGGACCCCGTCCGGATCGAGCGACGCGACCGGCTGAAGACGACCCACGGCGAGCTCGGGCTGCGCCGCTACCGCATCGGGCCGCCGCCGGGCGGCGGCGTCGCCCCGGACGCGTGGACGGTCCTCGAGGCGGCCAGGACCCTGCACGGCAGCGCGCTGCCCGGCATCGGACTCGACCACGTGCTCACCGTGACGGGGATCGACCCGGATCCGTTCCACGGGACGAACCCGTTCCACGGCACCAACCCGTTCCACGGCACGAACCCCTTCGGCGCCGCGGGCGTCTCGCCGATCGACACGTACGCGGTCGCCGGCACCGGCGGCCGGCAGCCCGTCGCCTGGACCGGGCCCCGGCCGGCGCGGCAGGCGACCCTGCCCGGCCGGCGGCCCGTCGTCGCCACCCTCGACACCGGCTGCGGGCAGCATCCGTGGCTCGACGCGATCGTGCGCTGCGACGTGACGTGCGACGGCGCGCCGATCGGCGACACGGACCCCGGCAGCGACCCCGAGACGCATCCGAGCCTCACCGGCCCCCGCGACGGCGCGATCGGGGAGGTCAGCGGCCACGGCACGTTCATCGCCGGGCTCGTGCACCAGGCGTGCCCCGACGCGGACATCGTCGCGTGGCGTGCCGTGGCGCCCGACGGATCCGTCGCGGAGAGCGACCTGCTCGCCGCGCTCGTGCGCATCGCGACCCTGGCGACGCGGCACGCCGCAGGGGCACCGGGCGGGATGCCCGTCGACGTGCTCAGCCTCTCGCTCGGCTACTACCACGAGACCCCCGTCGCGCCGCACTTCGACGCCACGCTCGCCGAGCTGCTCGGCGCGCTCGGGCGTGCGGGGACGGTCGTGGTCTGCTCGGCGGGCAACGACGCCACCGACCGCCCCTCGTTCCCCGCCGCGTTCGGCCCGTGGTCGTCCGGGTCCGGCACCGGCGCCCCCCGGGATCCGGACGCGGTGCCGATCGTGTCGGTCGGCGCCCTCAACCCGGACGGCACGGTGGCGCTGTTCAGCAACGGCGGTCCCTGGGTGCGGGCGTTCGCGCCGGGCGGGGCGGTGGTGAGCACGATGCCGGTCGCCTTCCAGGGCGGCTGGCAGCCGCCTGCCGCCCTGCGCTGGGACGGCCACGACCGCGCGGCCATCGATCTCGACGCGTTCGCCGGGGGCTTCGCGGTGTGGAGCGGCACGTCCTTCGCGGCGCCCGTGCTGGCCGGGCGGCTGGCGGCGGCCCTGCTGCCGGGCCTCCCCGCCGGCGACGACGCGGATCCGGTGGACGACATCCGGACCCGGGCGCGGGCGGCGATCGAGGCGCTGGTCCCCGGGCTGTCGTGACGCGCACGGCCGAGGAGCACTACGCCGCGGCGCTGGCCGCCGGGAACCTCGGTCGCGTCGTCGCGGCCCGGCGGTCGCTCGCCGCGGCGGCGCGCCTCGCGACGGATGTCGAGCTCGCCGCCCGCATCACCGGCACCACTGCCTACCTCGACGCCGAGACCGGCGATCCGGCTGCGGCCCTCGTCAGCGCGAGGCGTGCGGCGGCGACCCGTGGGCTGTCGCGCGAGACGCGCGCCGTGCTCGTCGGGCAGGTGGGGCTGATCGAGATGCGGCGGGGCGACGCGCGGTCGGCGCTCCGGCACCTCGGCAGGGACATCCGCGACCTGGAGGGCGACCCGCCGGTGCTCGGCCGCCTCGC
>NZ_JAODBE010000198.1 GCF_025463795.1 Amnibacterium sp. | reverse complement strand
GCGCGCGCGCGAGCGCGGAGGCGAGCGGCAGCCCGAGCCCGGCAGCATCGGCCGCGAGGCCGAGCACGGCGACAGGCTCCTGGCTCTCGGCGAGGTACCGCCACGCGGCCTCCGGCGTCGCGCCGGCGTACAGCAGTGCCGCGAGGCGTTCGGCCGCGACGGCGACCTCGTCGAGATCGGCGGACGGGTGCCTCCTGCGGCGCCAGGGCGGGGTCACGGCAGGTCCACGACCGCCAGCCCGTCGCCGGGGTCCGGCGAGAAGCGGCCGATGCGCTCCACCCGCCGGCGACCGTCGGCGCGGGTGAGGTGCACCACCAGGTCGACCGCCGCGCGCACCTGGCGGCCGAGGGCGTCCGCGCTCAACCCGGCGAGGGCGCCGAGCGCCTCGAGCCGTGCGCCGAGTCCGGCGGTCCCGGTGCTGTGCACCGTGCCCGCTCCCCCGTCGTGGCCGGTGTTCAGGGCGCTGAGCAGCTCGGCGATCTCCGGCCCGCGGCACTCGCCGACGACGAGCCTGTCCGGTCGCATCCGCAGCGCCTCCCTGACCAGCCGCTCGAGCCCGATCGCGCCCGCGCCGTCGGTGTTCGCCTGCCGGGCCTCGAGGCCGACGACGTGCGGATGGTCGACGACCAGCTCCGCGACGTCCTCGACCGTGACGATCCGCTCGGTCGGCGGCGCCTCGGCGAGCAGCGCCGCGAGGAGCGACGTCTTGCCGCTGCCCGCCGGGCCGCAGATGAGCAGGTTGCGTCGTGCGCGCACGGCGGCGCGCAGCACCTGCGCCTCATCGGCGGTGAGCATGCCGGCGGCCTCCAGGTGCGCGAGGCGCCAGGGCGCGGTGCGGGCGATCCGCACGGAGAGCACCGGACCCCCGGTGCTGACGGGCGGGAGCACGGCGTGCGCGCGGCCGATCCCGGCGATCCGGGCATCGACGCACGGGGTCGCATCGTCGAGATGGCGGCCACCCGCCGCCATCACGGCCACGGCGAGCCGCCTCGCCTGCAGCGCATCGAGCGGCGTCCAGCCCCTCGCGGGCAGGAGCCCCGACCCCGCGTCGAGCCAGAGACCGCCGCGGGCATCGACCAGAAGGTCGGTGACGGCGGGGTCGGCGGCGAACGGCGCGAGCGGGCCGAGCACGGCCAGGTGCGGCCGCGCCGGGACCGGGACCGGGACCGGGACCGCCGGATCCTCCGACACGGCGGCCGGGACGGGCGCGACGCCCGGTGGGCCGCCCGCTGCACGCCGCACCGGCACGAAGGGCTCGACCACGCCCGAACGGTACGGTCTCGGCCGTCCCCGACCCGCAGGGCCGGCGCTGCCGCATCCGCAGGCCGGGAGCAGAGGCCTGGGGAGGAGCCGAGGCCGCACCGCCTCGGACCTCACCGTCCGGGAACAGTCCCGGAAAAAGAAGGGGCGGCACCTATTGGGGGGAACAGGTGCCGCCTCAGCAGCGCTCGATTGGGGGGAATCGAAGGGCGCCGCAAGCCAAGCTCTTCACTCGACGAATCCGAGTGTACCCAGTTCGGGGCGCAGTGCAAGCATTCCGACACGGCCTGTCGACGGCGTGTCGCGCGCCGTTGCGGGGATCGGCGGGCAGCGGCCCGGCCTCAGCGGAACTGGACGACGAGCTCGACCTCGACCGGCGATCCGAGCGGAAGGGCGGCGACGCCGACCGCGGAACGGGCGTGGCGGCCGTGCTCGCCGAAGACGTCGACGAGGACCTGCGAGGCGCCGTTGATCACGCGCGGCTGGTCGGTGAAGCCGGGAGCCGACGCGACGAACCCGGTCACCTTCACGACACGGGTGACGCGATCGAGGCCGTCGAGCACGGACGCGACGGCCGCCAGCGCGTTGAGGGCCGCCACCGCCGCGAGATCGGCGGCCTCCTCGACCGCCACGTCGACCCCGAGCACGCCGGTGCGGGCGAGCGCGCCGTCGACGAAGGGCAGCTGCCCGGCCGTGTAGACGAGGTCGCCCGCAACGACCGCGGGCAGGTACGCGCCGGCGGGTGCGGCGACCGCGGGCAGCACGAGGCCGAGCTCCTCCAGCCGGTCCGCGACCGCCATCAGCCCTGCTCCGCCGGCCGCTTCAGGTAGGCCACGAGCCCGCCCTCCGGGCCCTGCACGATCTGCACGAGCTCCCAGCCCTGGGAGCCCCAGGTGTTCAGGATCGCCGTCGTGTTGTGGATCAACAGCGGCGTCGTCGCGTACTCCCACGCGGGCATCGGATGACCTCCGTTTTGGGGGTTGCGGCGCGCCCCGCAGGCGCGGCGAAGCCCGTCCGTACCATCGATCCTATGTCTGCCCGCTCTGGGCGCCCTCGTGGCGCCGCATCCGCCCTGCTCGGAATGCTCGGGGTGGCGGTCGTCGCGGGTCTCATGATCACCGTCGGCGTCGCCCCCGCCATCGCGCTCACCGGCGTCGGTGCCAAGAACGGCATCGGGCTCTTCGAGAACCTGCCGGAAGACCTCAAGATCGTCGACCTGCAGCAGAAGACCGAGATCTACGCGAACTCGCACGGCAAGCCCGTGCAGATCGCCTCGTTCTACAACCAGAACCGCGAAGTCATCCCGTGGAACGAGGTGTCCGCGACGGTGAAGAACGCGACGATCGCCGCCGAGGACGTGCGGTTCTACTCCCACGGCGGCGTCGACCCGACCGGCATCGTGCGCGCCCTCGTCTCCGACGTCGGCGGCGGCGGCCAGCAGGGGGCGTCGACCATCACGCAGCAGTACGTGAAGAACGTCTGCATCCAGGAGGCGGAGCTCAAGCCGACCGAGGCCGAGGTGCAGGCCGCCTACGACCAGTGCACCGGCGGCATCGGTCGCAAGCTGAAGGAGGCGCGGCTCGCGATCGGCCTCGAGAAGAAGTACACGAAGAACCAGATCCTCCTCGGCTACCTCAACATCACCGGCTTCGGCGGTCAGATCTACGGCATCGAGTCCGCGGCGCAGTACTACTTCGGCGTCCACGCCAAGGACCTCACGAACGCGCAGGCCGCGAGCCTCATGGCCATCGTCAACGCCCCGAACGACCTGCGGATCGACGACAAGGCGAACATCGCAGGCAACACGGCGCGGCGCGACTACATCCTCGCGAGCGAGCTGAAGCACAAGATGATCTCGCAGGCGGCGTACGACACCGCCATGAAGACGACCGTCAAGCCGAAGATCACGCCGACCCAGTCCGGGTGCGCGCAGGCGAAGGCCGCCGCCTACTTCTGCGACTACGTGGTGCAGACGGTGGTGCAGAACCCCGCCTTCGGCGCGACGCCCGACGAGCGGTACAACAAGGTCCAGAGCGCGGGCTGGAAGATCTATTCGACGCTCGACCTGGATCTCGAGAACAAGGCGAAGGCGACGATGTCGCGCTACGTGCCGGCGAAGTCGCCGGCCGGCACCGACCTCGCTGGTGCGGCCGTGTCCGTGCAGGTCGGCACCGGCCGGATCCTCTCGATGGTGCAGAGCAAGACCTTCAACGAGGCCAAGTCGAGCGCGAAGCCCGGCTACACGACGACGGCGCTGAACTACAACGTCGACCACCTCTACCACGGCTCCACCTACGGCTTCCAGCCGGGGTCGACCTACAAGCTCTTCACCCTCCTCGACTGGTTGAAGAACGGGCACGGTGTCTACGAGACCGTCAACGGCAACGCCCGCACCCTGCCTGCCGGTGACCTCACCGCATGCGGCAAGCCCGCCGCAGCCTGGCAGGTCGGCAACGACACCGCCGGCGAGGGCGGGATGCAGACCGTCTACCGCGCGACCGCGGCGAGTGTGAACGGCGCCTTCGCGTCGATGGCCGAGAAGCTGGACCTCTGCCAGATCCAGCAGGAGGCGAAGGCGCTCGACGTGCACCGCGGCGACGGGGGCGACACCGGGACGAACCCCTCCTCCATCCTCGGCACGGACACCGTCGCGCCGCTGACGATGGCGACGGCCTACGCCGCGATCGCGAACCAGGGCACGGTCTGCACCGCGACCCCCATCGACAAGATCGTCGGCACGGACGGCAAGCAGGTGAACGTCCCGGCGAGCACGTGCAAGCAGGGTGTGCCGAAGAACATCGCGATCGCCGCCGGCTACACGCTGCACGGCGTCTTCGGCGGGACCGCGGCGGGTGACGAGTCGGGCGTCGGCGGGGCCTTCGGCATGGTGAAGACGGGGACCACGGACAACGCGACGAACACGTGGGAGGTCGGCGGCACCACGAAGACGACCACCGCGGTGTGGGTCGGCAACGTGAACGGCGGCACCAACCTCCGAAACGTGTACAGCTTCCCGAGCTGCGACGGGACCGGGCAGGCGGCGACCTCCCGGCACTGCCTCTGGCAGGAGATCAGCTCCGCGAACGAGGCGAAGTACCCGGGCGACACCACCTGGCCGACCCCGGACGCGCAGTTCCTCTACGGCCAGCGGGTGTCCGTGCCGAGCGTGGCCGGCCTGACGCCGGTCGCCGCCACCGCGACGCTCAAGCAGGCCGGGTTCACGGTGACGACGGGCCAGCCGCAGGCGTCCGACAGGGTCGCCGCCGGTCTCATCGCCGCCACGAACCCCGCCGCCGGCACCCAGGCGACGCCCGGATCCGCGGTCGCGCTGCTGCCGAGCTCCGGTCCGGCTCCGCTGATCCCGAATCCCGGCACGACGCAGGGCACCGGAACTCCGAACGGCGTCCCGAACATCACGGGGCTTCAGGTGCATGACGCACTCGCTCAGCTGACCGCGGTCGGACTTCAGGGGAAGTTCGGCTGGGACAAGATCAAGAGCGGCGACTGCACCGTCCAGGCGCAGTACCCGGCGCCGGGTTCGCCGGCACCGTCGGACGGCACCGTGAAGTTCCTCGTGCACGGCTCGGAGGCGAACTGTCCGGGATAGGCGGACTCGCCCGCGCCGCCGTCGCCGCAGGGACGGCAGCGGCGGCATGGGGCGTGCTCGTGGAGCGCACCCTCTTCACCGTGCGGCGCGCGACGCTGCCGGTGCTGCCCGCCGGGTCGCCCGACCTCACGCTGCTGCACCTCTCGGACCTGCACATGGCGCCGTGGCAGCGGAAGAAGCAGCGCTTCCTCCGGGAGCTCGGCGACCTGCAGCCCGACCTCGTGGTGGACACCGGCGACAACCTGGGGCATCCGCTCGGCCTGCTCGGACTCCGAGCCGCGCTCGAACCCTTCCACGGTGTGCCGGGCGTGCAGGTGCACGGATCGAACGACTACTGGGCGCCGGTGTTCAAGAGCCCGCTCCTCTACTTCAGCGGGCCCTCCGCGCAACCGCCGATGCCGAAGCGCCTCGACACCGCGGCCCTCGACGCCTACTTCGACGAGCTGGGCTGGACGGACCTCAACAACCGCGTCGCCCGCCTGGTCGTGAAGGGCGTGCCGCTCGACCTGATCGGCGTGAACGACCCGCACCGCGAGTACGACCGGCCCGCCGAGCTGACGAGCGGGCTGCGGGGCCTGCGGACCCGGAAGGAACGGGCCGCGCTGACCATCGGCGTCGCGCACGCCCCGTACCGCCGCGTGCTCGACGACTTCACGGACCGGGGCGCTGACCTGCTGCTCGCCGGTCACACCCACGGCGGGCAGGTGTGCGTACCCGGGTTCGGCGCACTCGTCACCAACTGCGACATCCCGCGGCAGCAGGTGAAGGGCGTCAGCCGGTGGCGGACGGCGTCCCGCACCGCGACGCTGAACGTCTCCGCCGGGCTCGGCACCTCGATCTACGCGCCGGTGCGCTTCTCGTGCCGCCCCGAGGTGTCGCTGCTCACCCTCACCGCTCGCTAGTTCCTGCTAGAACTCCTGGTCGGCGCCCGGCTTTGGTCGCATCGCTCATGAGCTGGCCGGGTCCTGTCGATCTTGTACCCAATGTCCTTCTGGCTTCGCTCCCCCGAGTCTGGGCGCGCCGCGAAGTCAGTCCCGAATCGAGGGTCGCGACACGGTGGACAGCCCCTGGGGCCGTGCGGCCGGCCGGTCGGGCCGAGGTCGGTCAGGCGCTGAAGTCCAGAACCTGTTCGGGAGCATGGAACTCGTCCGCCAGTGAGAAGCCGTGGACTCGTTGGACGTGGTCGCGGAACCATCGATTGAATGGCTCGTCCGATTTGCCGAGTGCGGTGAAAGCAGCGCCGAGATCGTCTGCCTCGATGTAGACGATGGCCATATCTCCGGTCGGTGTCGTCTGTATCCACACCTTTTCGCGGGTGATTCCGGCCCGGCGGCGGGCGTCTTCATAGTCGGTCTTGCGCTCGCCGGCCTGGAAAGACGTCATGACGTCCCGGTCGAGTCCGGTCATGCCCGGTAGCAACGGGGTGGCGAAGGCGATCGTCGGCATCGGTTGTTCCTCACTTCTTTGGTGGTGGCGGTCCCCGTCGGGAAACGTTTGGCGTGACAAGTAATAGCCCTCACCCTTTGGCATGTCAAGTACTTCGTCTAGGCTGGACGACGTGAGCGAGGACGAGTCAGTCAGGTGGATGCCGGCGTTCCTCGCCCTGCTGCGTACCCACGCACGGCTGAAGGACCAGCTCGAGCTCGACGTCCGCCGGAACAGCGGGCTCACCGTGGCGCGTTACGACGTTCTCATGCACCTTGACATGGCCGGTGGTCGGCTCCGGCTCAGCGACCTCGCACAAGCCGTGGTCTTGTCTCCGTCTGGGTTGTCGAAGCTGCTCGACCGCATGCAGGACTCCGGTCTCGTCGAGCGACGACCCGATCCCGACGACGCCCGCTCGACGTTCGCGGCCATCACCGCGCACGGCCGCGCCCTAGTGAGGAAGACCCGTCCGCGCCACCACGCATTCCTGCAACACGTCTTCGGCGACGTGCTCGATGATCACGATCTCGCCGACCTCACTCGCATCATGGCCCGACTCGACGCAGGAATACCACGCTGAGGTCCAGTGCGCTCATGATCCGCTCGGCCTGAACGGGAGGAGGCGGTGGTGCACCTCTAGCCTGCGCCGGTCCGGACTAGGGGTGAGGGTCGGTCCTGCGTCAGAACGGTATGACGGCGGCACGTTCCAGTGCGAAGCGCACGAACTCGTCGCGCGAGACACTCCGTACCACCCCGCGCGTCCGTAGCGCCGCCTCGGTGCCGGCTGCGCGAGCGGAGTTCACGCACGTGCCCACCCGCACGTCACTGGGGACGAGCGCATCAACCTGCGCGTTCAAGACGGCCCCGCTTCACACTGTCCTCATCAGCACGGCCCGCCGCCATGTCCATCACCGCTTCCCACCACGCATCGGTCGATTGCGACATGCATCCGTTCTCTCCTTCGGGTCGTTCTGCCGACGGGGGCGCGCGCACTGCTCGCCCTCGCGCACGAGGTCCGATGCCTCGGTTGGCCCGGCTGGATGAAGGGGCGCCTCTGGGAGCGGATGCGCAATGTGCGCGACGATCGACAGACTTCGGTGCCCTGGACGCCCGTGGTGACGGGGCACCGCGGGCGTCCAGCACCCTGTCGTCCTCGCTCAAAGAGGCGACGGACCGGATCGTCCAGAGGTGGGACGTCAGCCGAGGGATGCGCCCGAGAACAGGTCCTTAGTGGAGACGATGCACGTCGCGATCCCGTGCTTCCCGTAGGACGTCGAGCGGGACAGGACCTTGCCCCTGCTGTCGCGGATGGTGCAACTGATCCTGGTGCCGGTCTTCTGGCTCGCCATGATCGAGTAGATGTCGTCCTTGGCGCTGACGTGCTTCGTCCACGGCTCGTGTGCGGACTTGAGCATTCCACTCGATGACGGGGAGCCGGCGTTGGAGAGTTTGGCGGCGCTCCACATGACCATCGCGTGTGTGCCGTTGCCGGTGACGGTGAGTGTGTAGGGCTTCACGCCGGGATGGGTAGCGGTCGCGGTAGCCGCCGAGGCCGCGGCCGTCGGGGCGATGATCAGCGCGGCAGCGATCACGCCGGCGGACAGGGTGGGCAGAACTTTGCGCATGGGGGTGCTCGGATTCCTGGTGGGTGACAGGTGAAGCCCTCGGGTGGGGGCGCGCCACCGTATCGACGCCCGAAGAGGCGACGCGTCCCCCAGTTGGGGGGCCGCTGCCGTGACTACCCCATAGCGCAGCCATCGCCCAGCTGCCGTCTCACCCTGCGCATGGTTACCGACGGCCGGCAGTGCTCCTCGGACTCCACGTCCTCCTGCGTCCACGATGGCGACGGATTGCTTCTGCGGGCGATCCAGGTCGAGGGTGACGCCCGCCCTACCGTTGGCGGAGCCGGTCGGCGTTCGCGGATGACGGCCGCACCCGGGACTGTCGCCTCCTCTGGTCAGGTGCGAGCTCCACGCGCCATTGACCCCTTCCTGGCGTCGTCCTATTGTGCGGAGGCATGGCGGCGCAGAGCGGGGACGGCAGCGGCGGAGTTCTCGCCGAGCTGGACCGGCGGGAGATCGGCAGTCTCTACATCTACCTGGCAGTGCTCGCCACCATCGGCGGGTTCCTGTTCGGATTCGATTCGGCGAACATCGGGTCGGCCCTGGCGTTCCTGCCCTTCAAACTGGGCCCGCTGGGAACGGGCATCGTGGTGGCGGGAGCGTCGCTCGGCTCCTTTGTCGGGGCGCTCGCTGCCGGTCCGCTCGTTGACCGGTTCGGCCGCAAGTCCCTGCTGCTGGTCGACTCGGCGCTGTTCGCGGCGGGCTCGATCGTGTCCGCCTTCGCGCCCGAGGCGATCACCCTGATCATCGGTCGGCTGATCATCGGGCTTGCGATCGGGGCGGACTCCGCGATCGCGACCGCCTACATCGCCGAGTTCGCGCCGAAGAGCCGGCGGGGGTCGCTCTCGATCATCCAGCAGTGGATGATCACGATCGGCATCTTGGCCGCGTACGTCATCGCGGTGGTCATCCTGAAGCTCGCTCCCGACGCGGCGAAGACCGTCGACTGGCGCATCCTGCTCGGCATCGGGTTCGTCCCGGCGGTCATCTCGCTGGTGCTCCGCGCGCGCATGCCTGAGTCGCCGCGGTGGCTGCTCGAGCGGGGGCGCGAGGCCGACGTGGTCACCGCGATGAAGAAGCTCGACATCGAGGTCACCGCGGACGATGTGCACGCCGAGGCGCTGGCCGTGCAGGAGACCCGCGCACGCGCCGAGTCGCGGTCGAACTGGACACCCGCCGTCCGCCGTGCGCTGCTCGTGGTCTGCGTGTTCTTCGTGTTCCAGCAGATCACTGGCATCAACGTCGCGTTCTACTACGGCCCGCACCTGCTGACCCCCTACATCGGGACCGGCGGGGCGATCCAGACGGAGATCTCCGGGGTCATCGCCGCCGGCATCCTCGCTGTCGTGAACGTCGTTGCGACGTACTTTGCGTTCCGGTTCATCGACCGCGTCGGCCGACGCCGCCTCGCCATCGGGGCCTATTCGTTGATGGTCGTCTTCCTGCTGATCGGCGCAGCGGGCACCCAGTTCACGACCGGGACGGCGCGACTCGTCATCATCATGATCTCGTTCGCACTGTTCATCTCCGCGTTCGCCATCGGCATCGGCGGCACGGGCTGGTTGATCCAGGGCGAGGCGTTCCCGACCGCGGTCCGGGGCCGGGCGGCGGCAATCGGCGCAGCGGTCGACTGGCTCGCCAACTACGCGCTGATTCTCGCGTTCCCGATCCTCCAGGCCGGCATCGGCCTCGCCTGGGTGATGGTCATCTTCGCAGCCCTGTGCGCCCTCGGCGCGTTCTTCGTCTACCGCTTCCTGCCCGAAACGAAGGGCCACGGAGCGGAGGAGGTGATCCAGCTCTTCGAAGGACCGGTGAACCTGAAGAGCCCGGGCGAACCCTCCGTCGTGGCGGCCGGTCGGTAGGCGGACGACGTCCCGCTTCGTTCAGTCCAGGTCGTGAGCACCGCGCCCCGGAAGCGCGCCGACACACCTGTCTCAGGGGCATCCGTCGAGCGGACTGGGCGGACACCGACCTCGTCCACACGTCGGCGACGCTATTCGAGGACCCCGACCGGTTCCTCCGCCGCCTCGAGATCGAACGCGAGGAGCTCGACGGCGGCTGATGGGGTGCGCAGGCGAGGGGCGGCCCGATGCGCTTGCATCATGCAAGTGATGCGCGATACGGTCGCGGCGTGCTCGGCAACCGATACGACTCGCAGGTCTGCTCGATCTCGCGCACGCTCGAGGTGTTCGGCGAGCGCTGGACCCTGCTCATCATGCGCAACGCCGCCTTCGCCGGATCCACGCGGTTCGTGGAGTTCCAGCGCAGCCTCGGCATCGCAACGAACGTGCTCACCGCCCGTCTCGCCCATCTGGTCGAGGAGGGCGCGCTCGAACGCGTCGTCGGCGATGACGGCGAGCAGGCGGCGTACCGCCTCACGGAGAAGGGGCACGATCTCGTCCCCGCCCTCATCGCGCTCACCGAGTGGGGCGACCGCTGGGCGTCGCCGAGCGGAGCGCCCGTGCTCTACCGTCACGGACCGGACGACCACCCCGTCCGCACGGCCCTCGTCTGCGACGAGTGCGGGCCGCTGACCGACACGACCGAGATCGAGGCGCTGCCCGGCCCGGGGATGCCCGAGCCGCAGGCTGCCCGGCTGCGGGACCGCCACCGAGCACGCCGCGCGGCGTGACCATCCACATCCACGACTCGACGAAGGAGCACCACGAATGGGACGAGTGATCGTCATCCAGTTCATCACCGTCGACGGGGTCATCGAGGACCCCGCCGGCGCCGACCGCACCGCGTTCGGCGGCTGGGCGATGCGGCACGGGCCCGAAGCGATCGCCGGCGACAAGTTCCGGCTCGGCGAGATCATGTCGACGGGCCGGCTCCTCTTCGGCCGCCGCACCTGGGACCTGTTCAGCACCATGTGGCCGAGGCGGAGCGACCCGTTCTCGCAGGCGATGAACGCCGCCGAGAAGTGGGTCGTCACCCATCGTGACGTCGATCCCGCCGTCTGGGGCAACTCCCACGTCGTCCCCGGAACGGTCACCGACTGGGCTCGGAGCGCCGTCCAGGAGCGCGACCTCGTCGTGATCGGCAGCACCTCCGTCGTCGACGACCTCACCGCCGAGGGGCTGGTCGACGAGTACCGGCTCCTCACCTTCTCGACCGCGGTCGGCGCAGGCCGCCGCCTGTTCGAGGGCCCGTCGGCGCTCACGCTCCTGTCGACAGAGCAGGTCGGCCCGTCGACGCTGAGCATCTACGCCACCCGCCCCTGATCCGGACGGGCCGTTTCGGGCTGAACGGGCGTCCGATGACGCCCACCGACGTCCGAAGTCGCCCGGCCGACCCGTTCCGGTGCGTGCGGCGGAGGGCGGGAGGCGCCGGGTCCGCTATCCTTGTCGAGGCCCGCGCGGCCGTCGCCTTCGCTGCGACGCGCGGTACCGGGGTATAGCGCAGCTTGGTAGCGCGCCTCGTTCGGGACGAGGAGGCCGTGGGTTCGAATCCCGCTACCCCGACCAGCACCCCCGGACCGTTCTGGTCCGGGGGTCTTCGCATCCGCCCGCGGATGCCTGCGGAC
>NZ_JAODBE010000059.1 GCF_025463795.1 Amnibacterium sp. | reverse complement strand
CATGTCGAACCGCAGCATCGCGCTCTCGTCGCCGAACAGGCTCGCCGCGAGGGCCTTCGCCAGCTCGGTCTTGCCGACCCCGGTGGGTCCGAGGAACAGGAAGCTGCCGACGGGGCGGCGTGGGTCGGCCATGCCGGTGCGGCTGCGGCGGACCGCCTTCGCGATCGACGCCACCGCGTCCTCCTGGCCGATCACGCGCTCGTGCAGCTCGGACTCGAGCTTCGCGAGGCGGGACCGGTCACCCTCGGTGAGGCGCGCGGCGGGGATGCCCGTGGCCCGCGCGATCATCTCCGCGATCTCGGGACGGCCGATCTCCTGCTCCTCCGTAGTCGCATCGCGGCCGGAACCGGCCGCGATGCGCTGCTGAAGCGACTCGATCTCGTCGCGGAGGCGGGAGGCCTCCTCGTAGCGCTCCTCGGTCACGGCCCGGGTCTTGTCGGCCTCGAGGTCCGACATCCGGGCGCGCAGCGACTCGACGTCGACGCGGCCACCGAGGGCGAGGCGCTTCCGGGCGCCCGCCTGGTCGATGAGGTCGATGGCCTTGTCGGGGAGGAACCGGTCCGTCAGGTACCGGGCGGACAGCTCGACGGCGGCGCGGATCGCCTCGTCGGTGTACTGCACGCCGTGGTGCTGCTCGTAGCGCTCCTTCAGCCCGTCGAGGATCGCGACGGCGTCCTCGATCGAGGGCTCGCCGACCGTCACGGGCTGGAAGCGGCGCTCGAGGGCCGCGTCCTTCTCGATCCTGCGGTACTCCTTCAGCGTGGTCGCGCCCACCAGGTGCAGCTCGCCGCGGGCGAGACGGGGCTTCAGGATGTTGCCCGCGTCCATGCCGCCCTCGCCGCCGCTGCCGGCGCCGACGACCGTGTGGAGCTCGTCGAGGAAGACGATCAGCTCGTCCTGGTGGGCGACGATCTCGTCCACCAGCTTCGTGATGCGCTCCTCGAAGTCGCCGCGGTAGCGGGTGCCCGCCACCATGCCGGCGAGGTCGAGCGCCACGACGCGCTTGTCGCGCAGGGACTCGGGCACCTCGCCGTCGGCGATGCGCTGGGCGAGGCCCTCCACGATGGCGGTCTTGCCGACGCCCGGCTCACCGATCAGGACGGGGTTGTTCTTGGTGCGGCGCAGCAGGATCTCGACGACCTGCTCGACCTCGAGGGCACGCCCGATCACCGGGTCGAGCCCGAGGTCGCGGGCCTTCGCCGTCAGGTCGGTGCCGAACTGGTCGAGGGTCGGCGTCTCGCTCTGCGCGGCGCCCTGGGCACCGGCAGGAGCGGTCGTGCCCTGCGCGATGGACTGCAGCCGCTCCGGCGTGACGCCGTGGGCGGCGAGCAGCTGACCTGCGGCCGCGTGCTGGTTCGCGACGAACGCGAAGAACAGGTGCTCGGGATCGACGTACGTCGATCCGAAGGCGCGGGCGACCTGCACGGCCTCGAGGAGCGCGCGCTGCGCGGACGGGGTCATGGCGGGAGTGCCTGCGACGCGCTCGCCACCGGTGGGCATCCGCTCCTCGATGGCGGAGAGCAGGGCGTCGACGTCGATGGCGGCGCCACCGAGGGCCGAGCGGCCCTGCTCGCCCGACACGAGGGCGTGCAGCAGGTGAAGCGCGTCGACCTCGGCGTGGCCGCGATCGACCGCGAAGCGGACGGCGCTGCCGACCACCTCGTGGGTGCGCCGGCTCAGGAGCCGGCTGATGTCGATGGGGCGACCCGCGGATGCGGACCGCTGACTGGCGAGCAGCCGGGCCAGGAACTCGTCGAACGAGCCGTCACCGGTAGCGGGGCCGAAGTACTCGGGCAAGAGACCTCCAGGAAACTTGAGTGCCTACGACTCAATGTAACGCGGGAGTGAGGCGGGCATTCCCGACGCGCGGAGATTCTTGAGCGCCGACGGCTCAACGTCGGGATTCAGGAGCGCAGCAGCCGGATCGCTTCCGGAGCGGCGGGGACGACCGCGGGGGAGAGGCGGTGCAGCAGCTCGTCCCAGCTCGCGTCCGCGGCGATCGTCTCCCGGAGGAGCGCGAGGCCACGGTCCGGCATCGACGCGGTGATGAGGCCGAGCCCCGCCCAGAACCGCAGCTCGTCGTTGCCGGGCGCCGACTCGTAGGCGGCGATGAAGCGGTCGGCCGCCGAGGTCATGTCGCCGTTGGCCATGAGCTGGTCGCCCTCGTCCGCGAGCACGTACGCATCGTTCAGGGCGACGAGCCGGCGCAGCTCCTGCAACGGCTCGAGGGCGTCGTCGACACGCACGTCCACGATGCGGTCGGCGTCGGTGCCCTCGGCGGGTACGACGAGGATCGCGGCCGCCTGCCTGCCGCGGAGGTCGCCGCCCGCCAGCTCGGCGGCGTCGAGCGCTGCGAGCAGCGCCGTCGTCAGCCCGCGGCCGATCGTCGCCTCATACGCCTCCGCCATGGCCGGCCAGACGTCCGTGGTCCGCATCATGTTCGCCTGGCACACGTAACCCTCGCCCGTCACGTGGCCGGCGCCGGGGATGCATTCGGCCCCGGTGTGCCCGACCGCCAGTCCCGACACGTCCACGACGGCGAACTGGCGATGCGGGGCGGCGGGGTCGCCCGCCTGCAGGGCCGCGACGACCTCGGCCGCCGAACGGCCCTCCCGCAGCAGGGCGAGCGCGCGCGGCTTGTGCTGCAGGGCCGGCATGGCCTGCGTCGCCACCGCTCCGACGCCCGCCGATGCCGCCGGCACGAGGGAGCCGACGTTGAACCAGTGCGACTGCACGGCGACGCCGAGGGCGCCCGTGCTCGGGTCGCGGGCCACGATCGAGTAGGTCATGGCCCGATTCTCGCTCAGCCGGTGGCGGCGGCCGCCACGACGGCGGTGGCCGCCGCGACGGCCAGCACGGACGGCCACGCGCCGAGCCGCTTCGCGAGCGGATGCGAGCCACCGAACGCCGCGAGGTAGGCGACCGTCAGGGTGCCGGCACGGACCGGGCCCGCGGCCCGCTGCACGACGACGAAGGCTCCCGCGCCGAACGCGGCGAGCACGACGCCGCCGAGCGCGCGCACCCCGGTGGCGCGCGCGGCGCCGTACCCGGCGAGCAGGCCGCTCGTGGTGAGGGCGGGGGCGAGGAGACGGGCGAGTGGGCGGGTGACGGTCACGCTGCAGCATCCTGCCCGCGGCGCATCGGCGGCGGCTGAGGGATCAGCCTCGGGCGATCCTGAGCGTCACGAAGCGGAACGGCGGCAGCTCGATCGGCCACGGCTCCTCGAGCGCCGGCACGGGCAGGGCGCGCTCCCGCAGATCGGTGCGGCGGACGGAGGCGACGGGGAAGCCGAACCGCAGCCGGCCTCGGCGGCGTCCCTCGGCCGCGTTGTGCAGACGGACGACGACGTCGCCCGAGCCGTCGAGCGCGAGCTTCACCGTGTCGACGACCAGGTCGGGGCGATCCGTCCCGACGAGGGCCTCGACCGGAGCTGCCCCCGGACGGAGCGGGTGGGCGAGCCGCCAGCCCTGCTCGACGGCGTCGGCGACCGTGGGCGCTGGACCCACAGACCAGGCGAAGCGGTGCGTGCCCCGGTCGGTCTCCGGGTCCGGGAACCGCGGCGCGCGCAGCAGCGAGAGGCGGGCGACGGTCCACGGCCCCGTCTCGGCGCCCGTCACGCGGCGAACCTCGTGACCGTAGGTGCGGCGGTTCGCGACGGCGACGCCGAAGTCGCCCTCGGCGATCCGGATCCACCGGTGGGCGCAGGCCTCGAACTTCGCGGCGTCCCAGCTCGTGTTCACGTGCGTCGGGCGCGCGATGTGCCCGAACTGCGTCTCGGCCTCCCACGTGCCCGCGGCGACGTCGAGGTCGTGCGAGGCCTTCAGGATCCGCTCCCGCTCCTGCCAGTCGACCTCGGCCTCCAGATCGAGGACCTTCGCTCCCGGGCGCAGGCGGACCGTCTGCAGGATCCGGGTGTCGCCGACCGAGCGCCGGATGCGCACCGCCGCGCCGTCGCCGTCGGTCGCCGCCTCGACCCCGTCGACGCCGTCGAGCTCCTGCACGGTGGCGCGGTAGTAGCCGTCGAGGTCCCAGGCGTCCCAGCGGACCGGGTGGTCCGGGTGCAGCTGCAGCAGCCCGATGCGACCGCCCGGCGCCACGAGGTCGCGTCCGGTGACGGTGTCGACGAGCGAGCGGACCAGGCCGTCGGCACCGATCCGGACGATCAGGTGCTCGTTCTCCATCCGCCAGCCCGCACCCTCCTCCGCGAGCTCCACGGCGGACGCGGCCGGCCCGGGTTCCGCGATCGACATGGGCGGGACGGCCCGCTGCAGGAAGGGGGACGCGTTCGCGAGCGCCGAGCCCTCGCCGAGCGCTGCCAGCGCGGCGGTGGTCACGGCCTCCGCGCCGGCCAGGATCTCCCGGAAGGCGACGCGCGCCTCGTCGTGCACCCAGGCGATCGACGACCCGGGGAGCACGTCGTGGAACTGCAGGAGCAGCAGGCGGCGCCAGAGGGCGCGCAGCTCGTCCTGCGGGTAGGGGGCGCCCCGCTGCACGGCCGCCGTCGCGGCCCAGAGCTCCGCGTCGTGCAGGGCCGCCTCGGCGGCCCGGTTCCCCTCCTTCATCGCGGCCTGCGAGGTGAGCACGCCGCGGTGGAACTCGAGGTACAGCTCGCCCGACCAGACCGGCGGCTCGGGGAACTCGGCCTCGACGGCCGCGAAGAAGGCGGCCGGTGGCTCGACGACGACCCGCGGGGAGCCCTCGACGTCGGCGGTGCGCCGGGCGCGCTCCATCATCTCCCTGGTGGGACCGCCGCCGCCGTCGCCGTACCCGAAGGGCACGAGCGACCGGTTGGAGCCGGCCTTGTCGGCGAAGTTCGCCTCGGCCCAGGCGAGGTCGTGGCCCGACAGGTCGGAGTTGTACGTGTCGGCGGAGGGGAAGTGGGTGAGCACGACGCTGCCGTCGATGCCCTCCCACCGGAAGGTGTGGTGCGGGAAGCGGTTCGTGCGGTTCCAGGAGATCTTCTGCGTGACGAAGCGGCGTGCGCCCGCCTGCCGGAGGATCTGCGGCAGGCCGCCCGGGTAGCCGAACGAGTCGGGCAGCCAGCCGATCTCCGTGTCGGCCACGCCCAGCTCGGTCGCGAAGAACTCGCCGCCCTCGACGAACTGGCGCACCAGCGACTCGCCGCTCGGCATGTTCGTGTCGGATTCGACCCACATGCCGCCGACCGGCAGGAACCGGCCCTGCTCCACGTAGGGGCGGATCCGGGCGAACAGGTCCGGCGCGTCCTCCTGCAGCCAGGCGAGCTGCTGCGCGGACGACATCGTGAAGCGGAACTGCGGATCCGTGTCGAGCAGGTGCAGCACGTTCGCGATGGTGCGGGCGACCTTGCGGCGCGTCTCGCGGAAGGGCCAGAGCCACGCGGAGTCGATGTGCGAGTGGCCGATGGCGCTGATCCGGTGGCCCTGCCGCGACGCGGGGGCGTCGACGGCGGTGGCGAGCACCGCGCGTGCACGGCCGATCACCTCGGCGAACGGCCCCGCGTCGAGGACGTCGAGGCACCGCTCGATGCCGGTCAGCAGGGCCCACGACCGGGTCGATCCCGCCGTCAGCTGGGCCTCCAGCTGGATCGCGACCTCGAGGTCGGCGAAGAGGGCGGCGACGGCAGGATCGCGGCGCACCAGCGCGGCGCCCTCGAAGCGGTACTGCGGGTCGTCGCCGGCCGTGGCGGGATCGCCGGCGGGCGTCGGCCGGAAGGAGACGGGCATCCCGCCCGCCCCGATGTGGAGCACGACGGGGTTCGCCGCCGCCTCGATCAGCACGTCGATCCGGCCGTGCTCGTCGAGGACCGGCTCGGCGGGGATCCACCGGGACGCGGGGTGCACGCCCTTCACGCGGCGCCCGTCCGCCGTGTAGGCGAGGCCCTCGAGCTGGAAGCCGGTCTGCTCGGCGCGGAAGCCGAGCTCGGCCACGACCTCGGTCTCGTCGATCGGCCAGCCCTCCGGGACCGATCCGCGGATCCGGAACCAGCGCGTCGACCAGGGCGAGCCCCAGCGGTCGCCCGGGGCCACGGCGGTGAAGGGGCCGTCGACCGCCGAGGCGAAGGGGTGCGGCTCACCGGGCAGGTCGCGCGCCGTCACCTCGAGCGGGACGGCGGCGGCGGTGCGGGCGGGACCGACCCGCTCCTCGAGCGCGCGGACGGCACGGCCACGGGTCTCCCCGGCGTCGAGATGCATGCCGCCACCCTGCACCCGGACGGCTGGAAGCTTCGGTCCGGTACCGTGCGGGCGGGAACGAGGCGAGGGGGAGCAGCATGCTGGTGGCGTTCTCGGTGAGCCCGATGGGCGGGGACCCGTCGGACGGGTCCGTCCACGAGGCGGTCGCCGCGGCGGTCCGCATCGTCCGGGACTCGGGCCTGCCCAACCGCACGGACTCGATGTTCACCACCGTCGAGGGCGAGTGGGACGAGGTCTTCGCGGTCGTCAAGGCCGCCACCCTGGCCGTGCAGGCGTTCGGCCCGCGCGTCTCCCTCGTGCTGAAGGCCGATGTCCGGCCGGAGCGCACGGGCGAGCTGAGCGGCAAGGTCGATCGCCTGGAGGCGGCGCTCGAGTCGCCGAGCGACGCCGGCTGAAGGGCGGTCCCAGCCGCCGGGTGGCAGGCTTGAGCCGTGCGGCGCACGACGGAATGCCCGGGCTGCGGCCTCGAGCTGCCGGTCGAGCCCGCCGCGCCCGAGGTGCCGCTGAACGCCTCCAAGGAGTGCGCTGCCGTCTATGCCGAGGTCTCCGGGTTCGAGTTCCAGCATCCCGTGATGCTCCGCTACCACCAGCTGTCGGTCGACGCCTACGGTGCCCAGCACGCCGGACCGCCGACCACGCCGATCCGGCTCGGCTACTCCCTGGCCGGGCTGTGGCTCGCGCTCGAGCATGGCTTCTCCGGCGACGAGGTGCGTGCGGTCCATGCCCACATGGGCCACGCGCAGGACTGGTGGCCGACGTTCGAGCCGCCGACCGGGCCACCCCGGATGACCGTGCGGGACGTCGCCGAGCAGGGCGTGCGGCGCGGGTCGAGCACCGGCCATGCCACGGCGACCCGGGCCTGGGCCGAAGCCGTGTGGGGGGGCTGGACGGCGGAGCGCCCGACGGTCGCCGCCGACGTCGAGGAGCTCCTGCGGCGCCTGTTCGTCTGCGAGGGGCGGCAGCCCCTTCGCGGCACGGTCGGGCCCGCCGGCGCCGTCTACCGGCTCGTCGGCCTCCTCGACTGAGGCCGGATCAGCCGAGCGTCTTCGGGGGCATGATCACGACCGGGCACTCCGCCGAGTAGATGAGCCGGCGCGCGAGCGTCGGTCCCTCCGGCAGCTCGAGCCGGCTCGGCGCATCGAGCACGAGCATCTCCGCCGTCTCCGAGGCCTGCAGGAGCACCCGGAAGGTGCTGCCGTGCACGATCTCCGTGAACACCTGCACGCCCTCCCCGAGGGTCGCGCGCACCTGCTCGGCGAGTCGTTCGCGAGCCTCCCCGACGGCCTCCTCGGCGTCGTACGTCACGCCGGGCGGCCTGCCACCGGGCGCCATCGGAGGCCGGGGCGGCCGCCAGGCGCTCAGGGCGACGAGATCCGTGCCTCGCCGCTTCGCCTCGTCGGCGCCCCACCGGAGCGCTGCGGGGGATCCGCTCGTGGGGCTCACACCCACGACGACGGTGCCGTTCCGGGGCTCGTGGTCGCTCATCGCGGTGCCTTCGCCATGAAGTTGATGTCGGTGATGTCCTCGAGGGACTTCCGCTCCGCATCGATCCCGAAGATCAGGGCGACGAGGCCGCCGACGATCATCATCGCCGCGCCGAAGTAGTCACCGAAGGCGAGCGGTGCACGGGAGGACCCGTTCCCGACCAGCGCACCGAAGATCGTGGGGGCGAACGCTCCGACGAGCTGACCGATGGAGAAGAAGTACGAGATCGCCTGTCCCCGCACCTGGAGCGGGAAGGTCTCGCTGACCGTCAGGTACGCCGACGAGGCGCCCGCCGAGGCGAAGAAGAACGACACGCACCAGAAGATCGTCTGCGTCACCGCGTTCAGGGCGCCGGCCTGGAAGAGGGCGCCGGAGACGGCGAGCACGATGCCCGCGATCGCGTAGGTGGCGAAGATCATCCGCCGCCGTCCGATCGTGTCGAAGAGCGGGCCGAGCACGAGCGGGCCGACCAGGTTGCCGATCGCGAACGGGAAGAAGTAGAGCCCGGTCGCGCCGTTCGGGATCTTGTAGAAGTTCTGCAGCACGAGCGCGTAGCTGAAGAAGATCGCGTTGTAGAGGAACGACTGCGTGATCATCATCGCGAGGCCGACGAAGGTGCGCTTCGGGTACAGCCGGAGGAAGACGTGGGCGACCTGCCGGAACGGGATGCTCTCCGAGGGCGTCACCTCGATCGCCTTCGAGTCGGGCAGCCGCTCGAGCTTGCGCCCCGACTCCTCCTCGACCTCGCGCTCGATGCGGTCGACGTTCTCCTCGGCCTCCTGCTGATGGCCGTGCGTCAGCTGCCATCGCGGACTCTCCGGGATGTTGCGCCGCAGGTAGATGATGATCAGCCCGAGCACCGGCCCGATGAAGAAGCCGATCCGCCAGCCCCAGCCGGTGCTGACGAGCGTGGGCTGCTGCAGCAGGTACAGGTTGGCTGCCGCGCCGATCGCGGCGCCGCCCCAGTAGGTGCCGTTGATGGCGATGTCGACGCGGCCGCGGTAGTGCGACGGGATGATCTCGTCGATCGCGGAGTTGATCGCCGTGTACTCGCCGCCGATGCCCATGCCGGCGATGAAGCGGAAGACCCAGAGGAACCAGGGCGAGAACGCGAACCCGGCGACGCCGCTGCCGATCAGGTAGATCGCGAGGGTGATGATGAAGAACCGCCGCCGTCCGAGCCGGTCGGAGAGGCGCCCGAAGACGAGCGCCCCGAAGACCTGGCCGACCAGGTAGACGGTCCCGGTGAGGCCGACCTCCACCGAGTTCATGTGGAGCTGCTTCGCGAACCCGTTCGCCGAGACCATCTGGATCTCGAGGCCGTCGAGGATCCACGAGACGCCGAGCCCCAGCACGACCGTCCAGTGGAACCGCGTCCAGGGCAACCGGTCCATCCGGGCGGGCACGAGGCTCCGCACCGATCCGGCCGATCGCGTGTCCGTCGCTGTCACCGCTGCTCCGTTCCCGTCGAGGGCACCGGCGCCCGGGACGTGGAGGACGCTAGGCCGCGATCCTGAAAATCTTCGAGAAAGATCCAGAGCGCTTCCAGGTTGCCTCGCGGGTCGCGACCTGGTCGACTGAGCACGTGTGGGGTTCGTGATCGACCGGCCGATGCTCGTCGTGGCCGACGCGGCCGAGTGGGAGGAGTGGCTCGAACGGCACGGCGCGGAGGCCGCCGGCGTGCGGCTCGCGATCCCGAAGAAGGGCACGGGCGGGCCCGGCCCGACCGCGGCCGAGGCCCTCGACGTGGCGCTCTGCTTCGGCTGGATCGACTCCCGCATCGATCGGCTCGACGACGTGCACTACACCGTGACGTACACCCCCCGCGGGGCGCGGAGCGTCTGGTCGCGCATCAACCGCGAGCACATCGAACGGCTGACCGCGGCGGGCCGGATGCGCCCCGCGGGGCTCGCCCAGGTCGAGGCGGCCAAGGCGGACGGGCGCTGGGCGGCGGCGTACCCGTCGCAGTCGGGCGCGGCGGTGCCCGACGACCTGGCCGCAGCGCTCGCCGCACGGCCCGCGGCAGCCGCCGCCTTCGACCGGCTCGACGCGGCGAACCGCTACGCGATCGTCTGGCGCGTCGGCCAGGCGAAGCGCGCCGAGACCCGCGCCCGCCGGATCGAGGAGTTCCTCGCCATGCTGGAGCGCGGCGAGGTGCTGCATCCGCCTAGGCGGCGATCCGCGCCGTGAGGCTGATCGGCAGGTGGTCGGAGGCGCCCTGGGGGAGCACGTCGATGTCGTCGATGTGGAACCCCGTCGACGTCACGAAGTCGAAGTACCCGCTGAAGTAGCGGTAGCGCACGTAGGTCGGCGCGTTCGTCCTCGTGAGCTGGTACCCGGTCGTCGAGAGCTTCCGCTCGAGGCCCCGCACGAACCACGGGTAGTTGAAGTCGCCGACCATGACGGCGGGCACGCCCGCCTTCATGGTGCGCATGCCCTCGTGCGCCGCCGCGATCTGCTTGCGCCGAAGGGAGTTGGAGGCGGTCAGCGGCGCCGCGTGGAAGTCGCCGACGAGCACCTCGCACCCCGTCTGGAGGTCGGTGAGGTGCGCCGCGAGCAGCCGTTCGTGGGCGGGCGCCATCACGCGGTCGTGCAGCGACTTGCGGAGCGCGAACACCTTGGTGCGGTGCACCTGGAACCGGTCCGAGCGCAGGTACATCGCCAGGCCCAGCCGGTTGCCCCTGGTCTGGTCGACGAGCGCGAGCGGACCGATGTGCAGCGGCATGTCGGTGCTGTCGCACTCCTGGAGACAGAGCACATCGGCGTCGTACCGCTCGGCGATGGCCGCGAGCTCCCCGCTCGCCGTGTGCTCGCGCAGGTTGTAGCTGATGATCTTCGTCGGTCTGCCCTCTCGGCCGCGCGACCCGCACCCCCGGCGGGCCCGTGCTCCCAACCTAGTTCGGAACGGTCGGTCGTACCGACGGAACACCCCGCTCCTCGGCCGGCGGGGGCGCCGGCGATCAGGCGAGCACGTCGCGGGTGGTCATCCGGCCGTAGGCGAGCGCGCCGAACACGAGGACGTAGGCGCCCTGGAGCAGCGCGTTCGTGCCGAACGTCGAGAGCAGCGGCGGCTGCCGCAGCAGGTCGATGAGGCCCAGCCACGAATCCGTGAAGAGGAACGGATGCAGCCACGCGATCTGCGGCAGCTGGTCGAGCACCTCGGACGCGACGGCGAGCACGACGGTGGCGGCCATCGCACCGACCGGGACGTCGGTGACGGTCGAGACGAACAGGCCGATCGCGGTCATCCCGAGCATGGCGACGGCGACGTAGAGGCCGATCAGGAGCAGGCGCAGGAGGCCCTCCGCCACGGGGACCTGGTCGCCCGAGAGCAGCGTCACGGGCCCGATCGGGAAGAGCGCCCAGCCGATCAGGGTGCCGGCGAGCACGATCGCGAGCGGCGCGGCGATCGCGAACACGGCCGAGCCGAGGAACTTCACGACGAGCAGCCGCGTGCGGCCGGCGGGCACGACGAGCAGGTAGCGCAGCGTGCCCTGACTCGCCTCGCCGGCGATCGTGTCGCCGGCGACGACGCCGATCGTGAGGGGCAGGAACAGCGGGATGGCGAGCACCAGGGAGGCGACCCCCACGAAGAGGCCGTTGCCGGCGATGGCGCCGATGAGCGCCGGACCGCGCCCGTCCTCGGCTCGGCCCTCCGAGATCCGCACCGCGACGGCGACGAGGACCGGCACCGCGGCGAGGGCGATCAGCATCGCCCAGGTGCGCCGGCGACGGAACAGCACGCGGATCTCCGAGGCGAGCAGGGGGAGGGTCGCCCCGCGTCGCCCCGGCGGCTCAGGACTCGACATCGAAGCCCTCCCCCGTGAGGGCGACGAACCGCTCCTCGAGGCTCGGCTCGTCCACCCGGAAGCCGCGGACGCGCACACCGGCGGCCACGAGCCCGGCCACGAGCGACTCGGGGGACAGGCCCTCCGGCAGCGGTGCCGAGAGCTCGCCGCCGGCCGCCTCGGGCAGCTGTGGGACGAGCCCGCGCTCGGTGAGCACGCGAGCCGCCGCCCCCGTGTCCGGCGTGAGGATCCGGGCGACCGGATGGTCGTGGCCGCGCAGCTCGTCGAGCGTGCCCTGCGCGACGATCCGCCCTGCGCGCATCACGCCGACGTGGCTGCAGAGCTGCTCGATCTCGGCGAGCAGGTGGCTCGACACGAAGACCGTCGTGCCGTCGCCCGCGAAGGAGCGCACCAGGGAGCGCACCTCCCTGGTGCCCTGAGGATCGAGCCCGTTCGTGGGCTCGTCGAGGACGAGCAGCTCCCGCGGCCGGAGGAGGGCGTTCGCGAGGCCGAGGCGCTGCTTCATGCCGAGCGAGTAGGCCTTCACCGCCTTCCCGGCGGCGGCCGTGAGGCCGACCCGATCGAGCGCGTCGGCGATCCGGCCCGACCGGGTCCGGCCGTCGGCCCGTCCGTCCGCCGAGTCGAGCCGGTGCAGGTTCGCCGCGCCGGAGAGGTACGGCGCGAAGCCCGGACCCTCGACGAGCGCGCCGACGCGCGGCAGCACGGTCGCCCAGCGGTCCGGCATCCGCTCGCCGAGCACGGCCACGTCGCCGCTCGTCGCGCTGATCAGGCCGAGGAGCATGCGGATCGTCGTGGTCTTGCCGGATCCGTTCGGGCCGAGGAAGCCGAACACGCTGCCGGTCGGCACCGCGAGGTCGACGCCGTCGACGGCGTTGCGGGACCCGAACCGCTTCGTGAGGCCGTGCGTCAGGACGGCGTGGTCGGCCTGCGGCACCGGGCGGTTCAGCCCTGCGCGGCGAGCGCTTCGAGCCGGCTCGCCGGGACGGCGCCCGCGAGCACCCGGCCGTCGCCGGTGCGCAGCACCGTGACGAGCGAGGTCGACAGGATCCGTCCGCCGCCCGCAGCCGGCTGCGTGAGCCGCAGGAACGTCGCGTTGCTGTCGATCGAGGCGGGCACGTCCGCCGCGGGGATCGAGACGACCGCGTCCCAGCCGGAGCCGGTCACGGTCGGCTTCGCCGGCAGCGCCTTCCCGGACGAGGGCCGGTGGGTGCCGGGCGTCAGCGTGTGGCGCTCGACGGTCGCACCGGACGGGGCGGCGAAGTCGAAGCGGGACGCCGCGGGCACGGCGTAGTCGAGCCGGGTGAAGCCGACCTCGAACGCGGGCGAGCCCGCGCCGCGGGCGAAGAGCTGCACGCGCAGCGGCAGCCCCGTCGTGCCGTCGACCGCGATCCGCACGGATCCGACCGTGGTGGCGTCGGTCCTCGGGGTGAGCACGAGCGTGTAGGCGGCGTGACCGGCGACCGTCGTGGTCGTCTCGACGGTCACGTCCGTGGAGGGCGTGATCCGGGCGATCGCCTCATCCGCCGCGGTCTGCGGGGTCATGGTCGTCGACCGCTCGGGAGCGGTCGCGCGGGCGCCGACGGTGACCTGCTCGGCCGTGTTCTTCGCGGAGTCCCAGAACCAGACGGTGTCGCCGTCGCGCACGACGTCGCGCTCGCCCATCGAGTCGAGCACCGCGACGCGGCTGCGGGTCGTGCCCGACACCGCGATCGATGCGCGGTGCGAGCCGGTGAGGAGGTCGAGCGCCGAGGCCGTCTGCGAGTCGGAGCCGGGACCGGTGCTCGGCAGCTGCGGGAGACCGAGGTCGGACGTCTGCGCGAGCTCGCCGGTGTAGCCGGGCAGCGACCTCGCGTGCGCGACGAGGGCGAGCACCTGCGCGGGCGACCGGCCGGGCAGGTCGGTGGAGGCGGTGGCGGCGAGGGGGATCGCGACCGCGCCGGCGACGACGACGGGAGCGATCACGGCGGGAAGCCAGCGGAGGGCGCGGTGGGGCATCGGTGGACCTTCTTCCTCGATCCTCGAGCGTACGCGCGGAACCGGGGCGCGGAGCGCGGGATCCGAGGGTCATACGGCTCTCGCAGGTGCGACGCCCGGCCCGCGCGGTTCCGCCTCGGCGCGCCGTCCTAGGCTGGGCGGCAGCGCACTGCTCCCCGACCCGACGAAGGCAGACATGGCTCGCATCCACTCGTCCATCACGGAGGCGTTCGGGCGGACGCCGCTCGTGCGGCTCAACCGCGTGACCGACGGCGCCGCCGCCACCGTGCTCGCGAAGCTCGAGTTCTACAACCCGTCGTCGAGCGTGAAGGACCGGCTCGGCATCGCGGTCGTCGACGCCGCCGAGCGCGCCGGAGCCCTGCAGCCGGGGGGCACCGTCGTCGAGGGCACGAGCGGCAACACCGGCATCGCGCTCGCCATGGTCGGCGCGGCCCGCGGGTACAGCGTCGTGCTGACGATGCCCGAGTCCGCGTCCGTCGAGCGGCGCAAGGTGCTCCGCGCCTTCGGGGCCGAGCTGGTGCTCACGCCCGCTGCGGAGGGGATGCGGGGCGCGGTGTCGCGCGCCGAGCAGATCGCCGCGGAGCGTCCTGGCGCCGTGCTCGCGCGCCAGTTCGAGAACGAGGCCAACCCGGCGATCCATCACGCCACGACCGGGCCCGAGATCTGGGAGGACACCGACGGCGCCGTCGACGTGTTCGTCGCGGGCGTCGGTACGGGCGGCACGATCACCGGCGCGGGCAGGTACCTGAAGGAGCAGAAGCCGGGCCTCACGGTCGTGGCGGTCGAGCCGAAGGAGTCGGCCATCCTGAACGGCGGGGCGCCCGGCCCGCACAAGATCCAGGGCATCGGCGCGAACTTCGTGCCGGACGTGCTCGACCGCACCGTCTACGACGAGGTCGTCGACGTCGACATCGCGCAGTCCGTGGCGATGGCGAGGCGCCTGGGCGTCGAGGAGGGCATCCTCGCCGGCATCTCCTCGGGAGCCACGGTGCACGCCGCCGTGGAGCTCGCGAAGCGCCCCGAGAACGCGGGCAGGACGATCGTCGTGATCGTCGCCAGCTCCGGCGAGCGCTACCTCTCGACGGTGCTCTACGAGGACCTGGACGTGTGAGCGGCCGTTCGTTCATCGGGTTCCGCGAGGACCTCGACGCGGCGAAGCACCGCGATCCCGCCGCGCGATCGCGTGTCGAGGCGGCGCTCACCTACCCGGGCCTGCACGCCGTCTGGTCCTACCGGATCGCCCATCGCGTCCACCGCTCCGGCCATCGGTTCACCGCACGGCTGCTGTCGCAGCTCACCCGGTTCCTCACGGGCGTCGAGATCCACCCGGGCGCGACGATCGGGCGACGGCTGTTCATCGATCACGGGTCGGGCGTCGTCATCGGTGAGACGGCCGAGATCGGCGACGACGTCACGCTGTACCACGGGGTGACCCTCGGCGGCACGACCTGGCGGCACGTGAAGCGCCATCCGACCGTCGGTGACCGGGTGCTGATCGGTGCGGGGGCGACCCTGCTCGGCCCGATCACCGTCGGCGCGGACAGCGTCGTCGGCGCGGGCGCGGTCGTCGTGCACGACGCACCGCCGCACTCGCTCGTGCTCGGCATGCCGGCGACGTCGCGACCACGGTCACCGGCCGACGCCTCCGAGCACAACTGGGTGATCTGATGCCGTTCGAGCTCGGTTCCATCACCGCCGGACCGGCGGGGGAGCGCCCCGACCTGCTCGCCGTGCCGGTCGCGGCGTTCCTCGCCGAGCACGGGCTCGCCGAGCGCATCGGCGTCTTCGCGATCGACCCCGCGATCTCCGAGACGGCGGCGACGCGGGAGGTCTACGGCCTCGACCCGGCGACGCTGGTGAACTGCGTCGTCGTCGCCGGCCGCCGGGAGGGTGCCGAGCGGGTCGCGGCCTGCCTCGTGCCGTCGACCAAGCGCGCCGATGTGAACGGCGTCGTGCGCAAACGGCTCGACGTGCGCAAGGCCTCGTTCCTCGCCATGGACGAGGCCGTCGGCCGCACCGGCATGGAGTACGGCGGCATCACCCCGATCGGGCTGCCGGCGGACTGGCCGATCCTCGTCGACGCGGACGTCGTGCCGCAGGCGGTCGTGCTCATCGGGTCCGGGCTCCGCGGCTCGAAGCTGCTCGTACCCGGCTCGGTGCTGGCCGGCCTGCCGGGTGCCGAGGTCGTCGAAGGATTGGGCAGACCGGCTACTCCTTGACCGCGCCGCTCGCCGTGTTCGTGATCCGCCGCTGGAAGGCGATGAAGAGGATCGCGACCGGGATCGTCATGATCGCCGCCGCGCCGAGCTGCACCGGGTAGCGCTTCGCGGAGCCGATCGCCCCGGACGACAGCGTCGCGACGCCCTTCGTCAGCGTGTACAGGTCGGGGCTGCTCGTCGAGACGATGAAGTGCGCGAGCTCGTTCCACGATCCCTGGAACGACAGGATGACGATCGTCACGAGCGCCGGCCGCGCCATCGGCAGGATCACCGACCAGAACGTTCTCAGCGTGCCGGCGCCGTCGATCCTGGCGGCCTCCTCGACGGCGACCGGGATGGACTCGAAGAAGTTCTTCATGATGAACACCCCGGCGGCGTCCGCGAACAGCGGCACGATCATGCCCGAGTAGGAGTCGAACATGCCCAGCTGGTTGATCACGAGGAACTTCGGGATGAGCAGCACGACGCCGGGCACCGCCATCACCGCGATGAAGCCGGCGTAGAGGGCGTTCCGCCCGCCGAACCGCAGCCGCGCGAGCGCGTAGCCGGCCGCGGAGTCGAACAGCGTGCGGCCGGTCGTCACCGCGACGGTGACGACCGCGGAGTTCACGAACCAGATCGGGAAGTCGGAGTTCGCGAAGAGGTAGGTGTAGGCGGCCACGCTCCAGGTCGGCGGGAGCAGGCCGAGCGGGTCGTTCGTGGCGTCCGTCTCCGTCTTGAACGACGTCGAGATGTCGATCAGGAACGGGAAGATGTAGATGACCGCGATGACGATCAGCACGACGTAGAGCAGCGCGCCGCCCAGCCGGAAAGGCCGGCGGCGCCGGCGCCCGGCGCCCGTCGTCGTGGCGGGGGCGGCCGTGCGGGCCGGCGCGGTGGTGGTGGTCACAGCGAGCCTCCTGACGAGTCCCGGTTCTGGACCGCGCCGGCGACGGCCGCGGCGGTGAGGAGGCGATCGGCCGCGGCGTACTCGCCGCTGTCGTTGCGATCGAAGCCGTTCCGGCGCATCCGGCGCCTCGAGACGCCCCGCTCCCGCAGCACCCAGCGCTGCACGAGCGTGAAGAACACGATGATCGCGAACAGGATGAACGCGATCGCCGCCGCCTGGCCCCAGTCCTGGTTCTGGAACCCGGCGACGTAGGAGAGGTAGGCGGGCGTCAAGGTGGTCTTGCCCGGATCGCCCTGGCTGCCGACGAACACCTGGTCGAAGACCTGCCACGTGCCGATGAGCCCGAGGGTCAGCACGGTGAAGAGGGTCGTGCGCAGCTGCGGCAGGGTGACGAGCCGGAACCGCTGCCAGGCCGTCGCCCCGTCGACCATCGCGGCCTCCTCGACCTCCTGGGAGAGGTTCTGCAGCGCCGCGATGAACAGCAGCATGAAGGTGCCGCTGGTCGTGAAGACGACCATCGTGATGATGATCATCATCCCGACGGAGGGCCCGGACAGCCAGTCCCACCAGGTCACCCCGAGGAACGAGCCGTTCACGAGGAAGCCGGGTCCGGTCCGCAGCCCGACCAGCGAGAGCAGGTCGTGGAGCACCCCCGACGCGTCCGCGGGCCAGTTCGGCCCGTGGAGGCCGACGGCCCCGAGCAGCTGGTTCACCGCCCCCGTCGGGTTGAACAGGAAGTACCACAGCACCGTGATCGCGACGGAGCTCGTGACGGACGGGAAGTAGAAGGCCGTGCGGAAGAACCCGCGCCCCTTCAGGATCCGGTTGTTCACGAGCACGGCGAGCAGCAGCGCGATCACGGTCTGCGTCGGCACGACGAGGATGACGAACCACAGGTTGTTGCGGAGGGCGGTGCCGAAGTCCTGCTCGGCGAGCCCGCCGCCGCCGGTGAGGGCGCCGTAGTTCTTCAACCCGACGAAGTGCACGCCGGAGGCGAACGGCGACCCCCTGCCGCCCCAGTCGCTGAAGCTCACCCAGAGGGCCATGAAGATCGGGATCACGAGGAAGACGACCAGCACGATCACCGCCGGCGCCGTGAACAGGTAGCCGGACGCGGCCTGGCCCCGCCGGATGCCCGCCATGTGCCGGCGGACCGGCACGCGGGCTGTCGCGCTCGTCATCGTGGTGCTCCTCGTGATCCCGATCGCCCGGATCAGCCGGGAACGACGGCCGACAGGTTCTTCTGCTCGGTGGCGAGCAGGGATTTGATGTCGGCGGTCTTCAAGGCGGCCATCTTCGAGTTGAGGTCGGTCACCACGTCGGCCGAGCCGACCGAGGTGGGCACGCCCTTCGCGTAGGAGGCCGCGTCGAGGAACGGCGCGAACTGCGGGAAGGCGGACTTCCAGTCGCTCGCGGCGGACTGGATGGACGGCATCACGCCGAACGCCTTCGCGAACGCCAGCTGGTCCTTCGCGGTCGTGAGCTGCTCGACGAGCTTCAGCGCCGCCGCCTGGTTCTTGCTGTCGGCGGCGATGCCCCAGCAGTTCGTGAACTGCAGCGTGCCCTTGCCGGCCGGTCCGGCGGGCAGCGGCACGACCTTGTAGTGCACCTTCGGGTAGTCGGTGGTCATCGCGCCGGCGATCCAGTTGCCCTCGATCGTCATCGCGGCCTCCTGCTTGCCGAACGCCTCGCCGCCCCATCCGGCGCCGACGTCCTTCGTGAACTTCCACCAGCCGGCCTTGAGGCCGTCCTGCACGTAGGTGAGGGCCTTCACGTTCGCGGCGGAGTCGACCGTCGACTTCGTGTTCGCATCGTTCGTCAGGTTGCCGCCCGCCTGCACCATGAAGGCGCCGAGCCGCTGGTACTCGTTGCTCGTCACGAGGCCGGCGACCTTGCCCTTGGTGAGCTTCTTCGCGACGGTGGCGAGCTGGTCCCAGGTGGTCGGGACGTCGCTGTCGGTGAGGCCGGCGGCCTTCCACATGTCGGTGTTGATCTCGAGCTGCAGGGTCGAGAAGTCCTTCGGGGCGCAGGTGAACCTGCCCTGGTAGGTGAAGTTCGTCACCAGGGACGGGTAGTAGTCGCTCTTGTTCTTCAGCTGGTCGCCGTAGGCGAGCAGGTCGCCCTGCTTCGCGTACGAGGCGAAGGTGTCGGATCCGAGGTAGAAGACGTCGGCCGGCTTCTTCGCGGCGAAGCCCTGCGAGAGCTGCTGCGGCAGGTTGCTCGCGGCCTGCACCGTCGCCTTCGTGCCGGAGGTCTGCGACCAGTCGGCGACCGCGGACTTGACCGCAGCGGTCTCGGCGTCGCCCGACGAGCCGATGAGCACGGTGAGCGCGGACTTGCTCGAGGTGAGGCCGCCGGTGCCGCCGCTCGCGGTGGAGCCCGAGGAGCCCGATCCGCTGAAGCCGGAGCCGCAGGCGGTGAGGGCGAGCACGCTCGCGGCAGCGGCGATGCCGGCCGCGATCCTGGTCGTGCGTCGTTGCATGAGGAGTTCTTCCTTACTGGTTCGTGGCGGACGCTTCGACGGCGCCCGCCGGGGCTGTGGGACGGGACGGTTCTGGGGCCAGCGCCGCATGCGCCACGACGGCGGCGGCGGCCGACCAGGCCTGCGGGCGGCAGGCCGCGGGGTAGGGGACCGGTGCGCCTGCGACGGCAGGGTCGCCGCCGTGCAGCTCCGGCATCCGGAAGCCGAAGGCCGCGGCGGCCCGCACGAGCCCTGCGGCGAGCTCGGCCGCCTCGTCGGCGTGGCCGGAGCGGAGCAGCCCGTGCACGGCGATGGCGGTGTCATGGGCCCAGACGCTGCCGCAGTGGTAGCTGAGCGGCCAGTACCCGCCGGAGTCGGCGGCGAGCGTGCGCAGCCCGTATCCGGAGTCGAGGCGCGGATCCACGAGCAGGGCGGCGACGCGGTCCTCGTCGACGCTCGCGAGCAGGCCGGTGCCGAGCAGGTGGCCGATGTTGCTCGTGAGCGAGTCGACGGCCGCGCCGTGCGCGTCGAGGGCGACCGCGGGGTGCCCGCCCTCGCCGTCGTCCACCCAGAACGCGTCCCGGAACCGGGCCTTCAGGGCCGCGGCCCACGCCGACCAGTGGGCGGCCTCGTCCTGAGCGCCGAAGGCGGTGAGCAGCACCACGGCGGCGAGCGCGGCCTCGTGGGCGTAGGCCTGCACCTCGCAGAGGGCGATCGGTCCCGTGGCGAGCCGGCCGTCGCTCCAGCGGATGCTGTCCCCGGAGTCCTTCCAGCCCTGGTTGGCGAGCCCGTGGCCGCTCTCGTCGTGGTAGGCGAGGAAGCCGCCCTCGGGCACGGCCTGCTCGAGCCAGGCGAGGGCGCGTCGAAGGTTCGGCAGCAGCTCGCGCACGGTCGCGTCGTCGAGCCCGGCGCGCCAGGCGTCGTGGAGCAGCAGGATCCAGAGCGGCGTCGCGTCGATCGTGCCGTAGTAGCGGGGCGGGAGCACCATCCCCGAGTGCAGCGGGTTCACGTCGCGGCGCAGCTCGTGCAGGATCCCGCCGGGCCGCTCGCCCGTCTCCGTGTCGGTCCGCTCACCCTGCAGGCGGGCGAGCACCTTCAGCGTGCCGGCGGCGAGGTCGAGGCCGGTCGGCAGCAGCATCCGCGCCGCCCAGATCGAGTCGCGGCCGAACAGGGTGAAGAACCACGGCGCCCCGGCTGCCAGGAACACCGCGTCGGGGGCGTCGGGCAGCGCGAGCTGCAGGCTCTCCAGGTCCGCCCTGGCGCTCTCGAGCCACCGGTCGAGATCGGGCAGGCCGCTCGCCGGCACGGGGAGCGGGATCCGGTCCTCGGGAGCCCGGACCACAGCGGCGTCGTCGTGCGCGCGGAGGGTCCAGGACGCCGTCACGGAGCCCCTCGGAGGCACGGTGGTGCGCCAGCGGAGCCGGAGCAGCGCGCCGTCGGCCTCGGCGTCGAGGCCCTGCACCGTGAGGGAGGCCCGCACGCTGCCGCCCGCCCAGGTGGCGGCCCCGTCGCGGAGGCGGACGTCGTGCCGCTCGCCCCGCCCGCCGGACTTGACCACCGGCATCGTCGCGAGGTCCGCGGCGAGCACGAGCTCGAGGTCGACCTCGACCGGGACGTCCCGGCCGGACGCGACCCGCAGCATCTCCGTCATGCCGTCCGCCGTGACCCGCCGGTCCCTGTCGAGGCGTACGCGCGGGTCGGCGCCGGCGTCGTCGAGGCCCCGCAGCAGGCCGGTCAGGCGGACGCGGTCGGCGCGCGCCCGATCGCCGCGCACGTGCTCGACGGCCGTGCCCGCGACCCGCAGGTCGAGCTGCGACAGCACCCGCACGTCCGAGACGTAGAGGCCGTCGATGCCGGAGGTGATCGAGCCGTCCGACCGTGCCCAGAGCTGCGCGGGGGCCCGGAGCACCACCTCCGCGTCGTGCAGGAACGGTTGCGTCATCGCCACGCGAGGACCGTACCCGCTGTCCTTTGATCGATCAAACAGCCAGGACGGCGATTCACAGCGTGCTCTACGATTCGGGGAGCGGCGGTGGAGGAGAGCGGATGCGGCGGCAACCCACGGTCACGGATGTGGCCTCGGCGGCCGGCGTCTCGCGGCAGACGGTGTCGAACGTGCTGAACACGCCGCAGATCGTGCGGGCCGAGACCCGGGAGCGGGTCGAGCGGGCGATCGCCTCGCTGCACTACCGGCCGCACGCCTCCGCCCGCCGCCTGCGCACCCGGCAGAGCGAGACGATCGCCGTGCGCCTCGACCCGGTCACCGACGGGATCTCCGGCTCGCTCCTCGACCGCTTCCTCCACGCCCTCGCCGAGCGGGCGGGTCGCGCGGGGTTCCGGGTGCTGCTCTACACCGCGGCCGACGAGCCGGCCGAGATCGCCCAGTTCGGGCGCCTCCTCGACGGCGCCGACGTCGACGCCTTCGTGCTCACCTCGACCCACCACGGCGACACGCGGATCGACTGGCTGATCGAGCACGACGTGCCGTTCGTGACCTTCGGACGGCCGTGGGGCGTCGCCGACATGACCGACCCCGAGCACCTCTGGGTCGACGTCGACGGCCGGCACGGCCTCACGCTCGCGACCGGGCACGTGCTCGACCGCGGCGCGCGCCGCGTCGCCTTCCTCGGCTGGCCGGCCGGGTCGGGGACCGGCGACGACCGGCGGGCCGGCTGGCGCTCGACCATGGAGGCGCGCACGGATCTGTCGCGCGCCGAGCTCGACGTCCTCGACCTCGCGGTCGAGGAGGATCCGACCGACGGGTCGATCGCCGCGCGACTCGTGGCGACGATCGACCCGGCGCCCGATGCGATCGTCTGCGCGAGCGACTCGCTCGCCCTCGGGGCGCGGCTCGCCCTCGGCGACCGCGTCCCGATCGTCGGCTACGACGACACCCCGGTCGCGCGGGCGCTCGGGCTCAGCAGCGTCGCCCAGCAACTCGACGAGGTGGCCGAGGGCGTGCTCGACCTGCTCATCGGCGCGCACCGGGGACGAGCGGGCGGTGCCGAGGGCGTCGACGACCCGCAGCACCGCCTCGTGAAGCCGCGGCTCGTCGTCCGCTGAGCGGGGCTCAGGCGGTGCGGCGCCGCTCGATCGCGAGCGGGCTGAGCGGCGTGCGCCAGTGCACCGCGAGCGTCAGCGCGCCCTGCCTCGCGATGACCAGCGCGATCCCCACCGCGGCGAGCGCGGGCACCGCGCCCGAGAGGAACATGGCGTCGCGGGGGCCGATCGCGTCGACGATCCAGCCCATCACCGGACCGCCGATGCCCTGCCCGCCGAGCAGGACGAGGATCCAGACGGCCATCACGCGGCCGCGCACCCGGGTGCTGCTCGTCGTCTGGATGAGCGGGTTCGCCGCCATGAAGAAGAACTGGTTCGCGACGCCGATGCCGATGAGCGCGACGCCGAAGGCGACCTCGGAGGGCATCAGCGCCGCGACGGCCTGGACCGCGGCCCAGATGCCGCCGCACACGATGACCGTGCGGAGGCGGATGACCGTGCGCCGGGTCGTCAGGATCGCGCCCACGAGCGCACCGCCCGCGACGAGCGAGTTGAAGAGGCCGTAGCCGGCCGCGCCCTGGTCGAAGACCTGCTTCGCGTAGGAGGCGAGCAGGACGGGCATCGTGATGGTGAACACCGCGAGGAAGCCGACGAGCACGATCGGCCAGCGGATGGCGGGCCGGGCGGCGGCGTACTGCACGCCCTCCTTCAGCTGGCCCTTGCCGCGCGGGGTGGGTGGGATCGGCGTGAGCGCTGAGCGGTCGAGCCGGGTGAGCATGACCACCGTCACGCCGCAGGCGAGCGCGTTGACCGCGAAGGCGAAGCCGCCGCCGATCGCGGCGATCAGGGCGCCGCTGACGGCCGGCCCGATGAGGCCGCCGAGCTGGAAGACGCCGGAGTTGATGGTGATCGCGTTGCGCAGGTGGGTCGGGCCGACGAGCTCGTTCACGAACACCTGCCGGGCCGGGTTGTCCACCACGGTCGCGAGCCCGATGCCGAGCGCGGTCGCCCAGACCGCCCAGACGGTCGCGGTCCCGGTGAGGGTGAGCAGTGCGAGGACCGCGGAGAGCAGCCCGGCGGCGCCCTGGGTCATCATCAGCAGCTTGCGCTTCGAGTAGCGGTCGACGATGACGCCGCCGTAGAGGCCGAGCACGAGCATGGGGCCGAACTGCATGGCCACGGTCATGCCGACGTCCGCGACGCTGCCCGTGAGCTGGAGCACCAGCCAGTCCTGCGCGACGCGCTGCATCCAGGTGGCCGTCATCGCGAGGATGTTCGCGCCGGCGAAGAGGCGGAAGTTCCGCACCGAGAGGGCGGAGAAGCTGTCGCGCCACGTGCGTCGGGAGGCCGGTTGCGGGATGGAGGAGGAGACGGAGACTTCGGGTGTTGCGCTCATGCCTCGGTCAATGGTACGCAGACGAGAGCATTACCGAAGCCAATGCAGGTAATGAATCACATCGGTGTTTCGAATAGGAGGCCTGCGGTGTACGACCCCGTCCTGCTCAGGACCTTCCTCGGCCTGGTCGACGCGGGCAGCTTCACGGGTGCCGGGCACCGGCTCGGCCTCAGCCAGCCGACGGTCAGCCAGCACATCAAGAAGCTCGAGGAGTCGGTCGGCCGCCCGCTCGTCATCCGCGACACCCGCGAGGTGCGGCTCACCGACGCGGGCGACGCACTCGCCGGGTTCGCGCGCTCGATCCTCGCGGCGCACGCGTCGGCGGAGGCCTACTTCGCCGGGCCGGCGACCCGCGGCCGGCTGCGGTTCGCGGCGGCCGACGACCTCGCCATCACGCAGCTGCCGCGCATCCTGCGGCACTTCCGGCAGCAGAACCCCCAGATCACCCTCGAGCTGACGGTCGGGCAGAGCGGTCCGCTCGTGCGGCGGCTGGCGGCGGGGCAGCTCGACCTCGTGTTCGTGAAGGAGCCGGCGGAGGCGCCGGGCGACGGGGTGCTCGTGCTGCGCGACCGGTTCGTCTGGGTCGGGCAGGACACCACGGTGGTGGAGGCGGACAAGCCCGTCCCCCTCGTCATGTACCGGGCACCGAGCCTCAGCCGCACGATGGCGATCGAGGCGCTCGAGCAGCGCGGCCGCCGCTGGCGGATCGTCTGCACGGTGCGGGACGTCGGAGCGCTGGTCGCCGCCGTGCGTGCGGGGCTCGGGGTGTCCGTCTTCCCGCACTCGCTCATCCCCGGTGACCTCACGAAGGTGACGAACCGGTTCTCCCTGCCCGACCTCGCCGAGGTCGACTTCCGGCTGCTCGCGAACCCCGCCGCCCCGCGAGAGCCGATCGCCGCGCTGACCGAGGCCATCCGCAGCCAGACCTTCGGCCCCGCGGAGCCCTCCCGCTGATCCCGGCCCGGGTCAGCGGCGGGCGGCGAGCGACGTGGCCGCGTCGGGCACGTGGCGCTCGTCCGGGCCCACGTACTCGGAGAGCGGACGGATGAGCGAGTTCGCCTCGAGCTGCTCCATCACGTGTGCCGTCCAGCCGACGACGCGGCTCGCGACGAACAGCGGCGTGAAGGTCCACGTGTCGAAGCCGAGGAGCGCGTAGGCCGGGCCGCTCGGGTAGTCGAGGTTCGGGCGGATGTTCTTCCGCGCGAGCATCGCCGCCTCGAGCCGCTCGTAGAGCTCGCCGAGGCCGTGGGCCTGGCGCTCCGCGATCAGCCAGTCGAGGGCGGTCTTCATCGTCGGCACGCGCGAATCGCCGTGCTTGTAGACGCGGTGACCGAAGCCCATGATCTTGCGCTTCTCGGCGAGCGCCGTGTCGAGCCACTCGTCGACCGCCTCGGGGCTGCCGATCTCGTCGAAGGTGCGCATGACGGCCTCGTTCGCCCCGCCGTGGAGCGCGCCCTTCAGGGCGCCGACGGCGGCGGTGACCGCGGAGTACAGGTCCGCGAGGGTCGAGGTCACGACCCGGGCGGTGAACGTGGACGCGTTGAACGAGTGCTCGAGGTACAGGATCATCGAGATCCGGAAGACGTCCGCCTCGATGTCGCCCGGCTCCTCGCCGAAGGTCATCCAGAGGAAGTTGCGGGCGTAGTCGAGGTCATCGCGCGGCGGCACCAGGTCCTCGCCGTGACGGCGGCGCTGGTCGTACGCCACGACCGCGGGCAGCACGGCGAACAGCCGCACCGACTTCGCGAGGTTCGCCTCGCGCGTCGACACCTCGGCATCCGGATCCAGGGCGCCGAGCACGCTGACGGCGGTGCGGACGACGTCCATCGGATGCGCGCTCGTCGGCAGGCCGTCGATCACGGTCTTCAGCTCCGCGGGCAGCGCCCGCTGGGTGCGCTCGTCGGCCTCGAACGCCACGAGCTCGTCGTCGGCCGGCAGCTCGCCGTGCCAGAGCAGCCACGCCACCTGCTCGACCGAGCACGAGGCGGCGAGCTCCTGCACCGGGTAGCCGCGGTACAGCAGCGAGTTGGTCTCCGGGTTCACCTTGGAGATCGCGGTCGTGTCGACGACGACACCCGCGAGCCCCTTCTTGATGTCGGCCATGTCGCTCCAGTCGTGGGGGAGGGGGTCAGCCCCGGTTGCCGGTGAGATCGAAGGTGAAGACGCCCTCGTCGAACGCGGTCGTGCCGGCGTAGTCGAGCAGATCGTAGAGCCGCGCCCTGGTCTGCATCTCGGGAACCACCCGCTCCAGCGTCCCCGCGTCCTGCAGCTCCGCGAGCCCGCGCTCGGCGGCGCCCATCGCGAGGCGCAGCAGGGAGACCGGGTGGATCACGAGGTTGACGCCGACGTCCTGCAGCGCCTGGTGCGGGAAGAGGTCGCTCCTGCCGAACTCGGTCATGTTCGCGAGGATCGGCACGTCGATCGCGGCGCGGACCGCGGCGAACTCGTCGAGCGAGGCGAGCGCCTCCGGGAAGACCGCGTCGGCGCCCGCGTCGACGAGCGCCTTCAGGCGGTCGATCGTCGCCGGCAGCGACGCGACGCCGCGGACGTCGGTGCGCGCCATGATCAGGAAGTCGGGGTCCCGCCGTGCCTGCACGGCCGCCCGGATCCGCTTCACGGCGACGTCCTCGCCGACGACCTGCTTGCCGTCGAGGTGGCCGCAGCGCTTCGGGTTGACCTGGTCCTCGAGGTGCATCCCCGCGACACCGGCGTCCTCGAGCACCTGGATGCTGCGGGCCACGTTCATCGGCTCGCCGAAGCCGGTGTCCGCGTCGACGAGCGCGGGCAGGGCCGTGACGCGGGCGATCTGCTGCGCGCGGCCCGCCACCTCGGTGAGGGTGGTGAGGCCGATGTCGGGGAGACCGAGCTCGGCCGACAGCACGGCGCCGGAGATGTAGACGCCGGGGAAGCCCATCCGCTCGATGAGCATCGCCGACAGCGGGTTGAACGCGCCGGGCAGCACCTGGAGGCGGCCGGAGGCGAGGCCCTCGCGGAGGTCGCGCCGCTTGGCCTGCGGGGTGGGCGTGGCGTGGAGCATCGGATCCTCTCCTAGAGCAGGCCGGCGGGTGCGGCCGGGAGGTCCGGCGCGGTGAAGGTGAGGCGGCCGACCTCCGCCTCGTCGAGCTCGGGCAGTCGCTCGGCGAGGGCGAGGAACGCCTCCGCCTCGTCGCCCGGCACGAGGCGGGCCGCGAGCCCGCGGAACTTGCCGACGTAGTCGGGCCGGGTGAAGGGCCGGGCGCCCGCCGGATGGGCGTCGGCGACGGCGATCTCCTCGACGAGCACCGTGCCGTCGGCCAGCTCGATCTCGGCCCGTCCGCCGAACGCCCGCCGCATCGGGTCGGGGTCGTGGTACCTCGCCGTCCAGGCCGGATCCTCGCGGGTCTCGATCCGCCGCCACAGCGCGACGGTGTCGGGCCGGTGGGCACGCGCCGGCGCGTACGAGGCCTCGTGGTCCCAGGCGCCGTCCTGGAGGGCCACGGCGACGATGTAGGGCAGCGAGTGGTCGAGCGTCTCGCGGGTCGCGTCGGGGTCGTACTTCTGCGGGTCCCCGGAGCCGGAGCCGATGACGACGTGGGTGTGGTGGCTCGTGTGCAGCACGATCCGGCGCACCCGCTCCGGGTCGGTGAGCTCGGGCCGCTCGCGGCCGAGCCGGCGGGCGAGGTCGATCCACGCCTGCGCCTGGTACTCGGCGGAGTGCTCCTTCGTGTACGAGTCGAGGATGGCCCGCTTCGGTTCACCGGGCTCGGGCAGCGGAACCCGGTAGACCGCCTCCGGGCCGTCGAGCAGCTGCGCGATCACCCCGTCCTCGCCCTCCCAGATCGGTGCGGGGCTCGTCTGGCCGCGCATCGCCCGGTCGACCGCCTCGATCGCCGCCTTGCCGGCGAACGCGGGCGCGAAGGCCTTCCAGCTCGAGATCACGCCCTTGCGCGACTGGCGCGTGGCCGTGCTCACGTGCACCGCGTGCCCGATCGCCTGCGCGACGACCGGTGAGGGCAGGTCGAGCAGGGTGCCGAGTCCCGCGGCGACCGCCGGCGCGAGATGGGCGACGTGATCGATCTTGTGCGCGTGCAGGCTCATCCCGCGGGCGAGGTCGATCTGCACCTCGTACGCGGTCGTGACGGCCCGCACGAGTGCGGCCCCGCCGAGCCCGGCGTGCTGGGCGACGGCCAGCAGCGGCGGGATGGTGTCGCCGGGATGCGCGTACTCCGCGGCGAGGAAGGTGTCGTGGAAGTCGAGCTCCCGGACGGCGGTGCCGTTCGCCCAGGCCGCCCACTCGGCCGACCAGCGTCCGGGCGCGCCCCAGACGGCCGATCCGGGGGTGCCGGGGTGCGCGAGCGCCTGGCCGCGTGCGGCGGTGACCGACGTCCGGTCGAGGGAGGCGGCGGCGACGGCCGCGTCGTCGATCAGACGGTTCACGACCATGTCGGCGACCTCCGGCTCCACCTCGACCGGATCGGCCGCGATCGCCGCGAGCCGGCCGGCCAGCTGGTCCTCGAGCGGCAGGCCGGCGGCGCCGGCGGTCCGCACCTCGTGCAGGCGCACGTCGTCTCCCTCCGTGCCCGCCCTCCGGCGGACGCGTGCAGCAACGCTACCGGGGCGTCCCAGGGCCTCCGGCCCGGGCGTTGCCGATACCGTGCCCGGGTGACCGGCTTCGACGTCGCGGTGCGCCGCATGCGGGCGCGGCGGATCCGCCGACTGCTGCTGATCATCGGCGTGCTGGTGCTCGCGCTCGTCGGGGTGGCCCTGCTGCCCCAGGGCCAGCACCGGGGCACGCTCACCGTCGCCACCGCCGAGGGCGGCGCCGGCCACGCCCCGAGGGGGGTCGTGCAGGGCGTCGTCACCGCGACGCGGAGCGGCGACCGGGCGTGCTTCGCGGTCGCCGCGGCGCAGGGACGGGTGCTGCTCGTGCTGCCGCCCGGCTGGAGCGCCGACGACCGCCTGCAGCTGCTCGACGACGCGGGGCAGACCCGGGTGCGGCCGGGCGCGACGATGGCGTTCCTCGGCTCGCCCGGCGCCGTCGGCCGGGTCCCCGGCTGCAGCGGGACGGGACGGATCTGGACGGTCACCGACGTGCGGTTGCCGTCGCGCAGCGCCTGAGGTCACCCGCGCGGCGGGACCCCCTCGCGGACGCCCCAGCCGCCGTCCGAGTCGATCGTCTGGCCGGTGATCCAGCCGGCCGCGTCGGAGACGAGGAAGGCGACGAGCTCGGTGACGTCGCCGGGCGTGCCCCAGCGGGGAGCGAGCGGCATGGCGGCCGCGACGGCCGCCCGGGTCGCGTCGTCGGGCCACCCCGTGTCGTTCGGTCCCGGGTTCACGCAGTTCACGGTCGCGCCGACCGGGGCCAGCGCGGCGGCGAGCGTCGCCGTCACGCCCTGGACCGCCGCCTTCGACACGACGTAGGGGATCTCGGTGGGCATCGGCCCCTGGTGCACCCCCGTCGTGAACAGCACCACCCGGCGCACCCCGGCGGCCGCGGCGGCCTGCACGAGCAGCACCGTGGCGCGGGCGTTCACCGCGAAGGAGGCGTCGAGCTCGGCGGCGGTGACCGTCCGGAGGTCCTGATCGCTCGACCGGGCGTGCACCGCGACGAGGGCGTCGATCCCGCCCGTCCGGCGCACGTGCTGCTCGACGAGCCGCGCCGGGACGCCGGGATCGGCGAGATCCGCCGGGAGCCACGGCATCGCGGGGGCGGCCTCCGGGTCGTCGCCCCACGGCTGCTCGCGGTCGTGCCCCGGCCATCCCGACGCGGTGACCTCCCAGCCGTCCGCCGCGAGGCGGTGGGCCGTCGTCCAGGCGATGCCGGCCCGTCTGCTGACCCCGGTGACCAGTGCGCTCGGCATGGGGTCGAGTATGGCGGGCCGTGTCAGTCGCGGGCCTTGCGCGTCTCCCTGGCGTTGGCCTTCTGGACCGCGTCCACGAGCTCGTCCTTGGTCATGCTCGAGCGGCCGGACACGTCGAGCTGCTTCGCGAGCTCCATCAGGTGCTCCTTCGACGCGTTCGCGTCGACGCCGCCCTTCGTGTCGTGGCGCCCGGGCCCGCCCTGCTCCGCGCCCTCGTCCGACGGGCCCTTGTGGTCCTTCGCCTCCCAGTGGTCGCCGACCTTCTCGTAGCTGTGCTTCAGCGACGCGTACGCGGTCCGGTGGGCACGCTCCCCGTCGCCGTAGGTCTTCTCGGCGGACTCGAGCGTCTCGCTGTAGATGTCCTGCGCGTGCTCGTCGGACCGCTCGATGGTCGACGGCAGGTCCCGCTCGTTCTTGGGCACGGATGCTCCCTTCCGGTGGCCTCGGACGGTAGCGCGGCCCGGATCAGGGAATCTGGGCGCAGCTCGAGAGATCGCTGAACGGTCAGCGCCCCAGTTCGTCGCGCCAGGAATGGCTGGGCTCCCAGCCCAGCAGCCGGCGCGCCGTCTCGATCGACAGCAGCGTCTCCCTGCCCTCGAGCTGCTTCGTCACCGGCACGTCGGGGAACACCTCGGCCGCGAGCTCGGCGCTCGGCCGCTCCATCACGGTGTCCGCGTTCGCGATGATCATCCGCTCGAAGCCGGGGCCGCGCACCTCGAGGGCCTTGAGCACCGCGTCGGCGGCGTCGCGCGCGTCGATGTAGCCCCACAGGTTCCACCTGCGCAGCGTCGCGTCGTCCTGCCAGGAGGGGAACGCGGCGTAGTCGCCGGGCTCCATGACGTTCGAGAAGCGCATCGCGGTGATCGACAGCTCGGGGTCCCAGCGGCAGAGCTGGATCTCCAGCTGCTCCTCGAGGTGCTTGCCGAGCGAGTAGGTGCTCTCGGGGCGGGCGTCGTACGCCTCGTCGACGGGGATGTACGGCGGATCGATGTCGAACGGGAGCCCGAGCACGGTCTCGCTCGAGGCGGTCACGATGCGCTTGATGCCGGCCCGGCGAGCGGCCTGCAGCACGTGGTACGTCGACGGGACGTTGTTGTCGAACGTGGCGACGTCCGGGACGATCCCGGGGGCGGGGACGGCCGCGAGGTGCACGATCGCGTCGACCCCCGAGTGGTGCTCCTCGAGACCGAGCACCGCGTCGAGGACCTGCCCGTAGTCGGTGAGGTCGACCGGGAAGTAGCCCGGCTCCCGCGCCGCCACCCGGTCGAAGACGAAGACCTCGTGGCCGGTCTCCTTGAGATGGGCGACGACCGCCCTGCCGAGCTTGCCGTTGCCGCCGGTGACGATGATCCGCATGAGGGACTCCCTTCCGTCATGGCCATCGTGCCGGACCGCGGCTTCGAGCACGATGGGGGGATGACCTCCCGCCACCTCACGGCCGGCTACTCGGCCGCGCAGATCCGCGAAGCCGAGCGGCCGCTGCTCGACGCGGGCGTGCCGCTGATGGCCCGGGCGGCCGCCGGCCTGGCCGCGGTCGTCCGCGAGGTGCTGTCGGCGCGGCCGTCGGGGACCGCGCGCCTGGTCGTGCTCGCCGGCAGCGGCAGCAACGGCGGCGACGCCCTCCTCGCCGCCGCAGAGCTGCTCGGCGACGGCTGCACGGCGGTCGTCGTGCCGCTCGGGGGCCGGATCCACGAGGCGGGCCTCGCGGCCGCGGTGGCCGCGGGCGCGGAGGTGCTGCACCCGGTGGACCCGGAAGCCGCGGCCCGGATCGCCGCAGGAGCCGACGTGGTGCTCGACGGGGTGCTCGGCACCGGGGCGGCGTCGAGCCCGGCGCTGCGGTCCCCGGCGCGCGAGGTCGTGGAGGGGCTCCTCCCGGTCGTCGGCGGGGACGGGCCCGTGGTCGTCGCCGTCGATCTGCCGAGCGGCGTCGGCGCCGACGACGGCGCCGCGCCCGGCCCGGTGCTCCCGGCGGCCGTCACCGTCACGTTCGGCGCGGTCAAGGCGGGGCTGCTCCTGCCGCCGGGGCGGGACCTCGCCGGCAGCGTCCACCTCGTGGACATCGGGCTCGGGCCGGGGCTCCGCGGCCATCGCCCGCTCGTCCCGTCCGGGGGACCGCCAGGAACCGTCCAGGTCGCGGTGGGAAGTTGACCGGCATCGGCGCGCCCGCCTGAACCGGCCCGCGCGCCCGGAAGGAGCCCCATGCCCCGTTCGCGATCCAAGGTCCTGGTGCTCGGAGGCGGCTACGTCGGCCTCTACGTCGCGTGGACGCTCGAGAAGCACACGGAGGTCGACCTCGACATCACCGTCGTGGAGCCTCGCGCCTACATGACGTACCAGCCGCTGCTGCCCGAGGTGGCAGGCGGCCACGTCGACCCGCGCAACGTCACGGTCGACCTGCGCCAGGCGTTCTCGCACGCGAAGCTCCTGCGGGCGTCCGTGACCGGCCTCGACTCGCAGCGGCGGGTCGTGACCGTGCGCACGATCGGCGGCGAGGAGCAGCGTCTCGACTACGACCACGTCGTGATCGGCATGGGCGCGGTGAGCCGGGTCTTCCCGACGCCCGGTCTCGCGGAGCGCGGCATCGGCTTCAAGACGATCGAGGAGGCCGTCGGCACCCGCAACACGGTCCTCGAGAACGTGGCGCGCGCCGCTGCCGCGACCGACCCGGTCGAGCGGCGCAAGTACCTCACCTTCGTCTTCGTCGGCGGCGGCTACACGGGCGTCGAGGCGCTCTCCGAGCTGTCCGACCTCTCGAAGAAGGCGATCGCGGCGCAGCCGGCGCTCCGCGGCGAGCGGCCGACGTGGGTGCTGATCGAGGCGCTGGACCGGGTCGCGCCGGAGGTCGGGCCGGAGCTGTCGGCCTGGACCCTCGAGGAGCTCAGGGGCCGCGGCATCGACATCCGCTTGAGGACCACGCTGAAGTCCTGCGAGGACGACGTCGCGCAGCTCTCGGACGGCGACTCGTTCCCGTTCGGGATGATCGTCTGGACCGCCGGCGTCAAGCCGAACCCGGCGCTGGACACCATGGACCTGCCGCGTGGACCGAAGGGCCACGTGGTCGCGAACGAGCGGCTGCAGGTGGTCCGCGAGGACGGCTCGTGGGTGCGCGGCGTGTGGGCGGCGGGCGACATCGCGCAGATCCCCGACACCACGAAGCGGCAGCAGCCGGCCTTCTACCCGCCGAACGCGCAGAACGCGCTGCGGCAGGGGGTGCTGCTCGCGCGCAACATCGTCGCCACGATCGAGGGTTCGACGGTCGAGCAGTATCGGCACGCGTCGCTCGGCACTGTCGCGAGCTACGGCGTGGGCCACGGCGCGGCGCTGATCAAGGGCGTCAAGCTCCGGGGGCTTCCCGCCTGGGCCGCCCACCGGGCGTACCACGGGCTCGTCATCCCGAGCCTCAACCGCAAGGTGCGCGTGTTCGCCGGCTGGATCACCGAGGCCATCTCGCGGCCAGAGATCACCTCGCTCGTCGCGGTGGAGCACCCGACGAGGGCGTTCCACGAAGCGTTCGGCACCACACCATCCAAGGAGAAGAAATGACTGACGCACACGGTATCCCCACGGCCGACGGCAACATCGACAGGACGGGACCGGCGCA
>NZ_JAODBE010000195.1 GCF_025463795.1 Amnibacterium sp. | reverse complement strand
CGACGGCGTGCTCGTCGACGAGGTGCCAGACGAGGGCGCGCTCGACCGGGGTGAGCAGCCGCTCCTCGCCCGATGCCGCACCCGAGCCGCCGACGAGACGGGAGGCCCAGAACCGGGCCTCGGCGAGTGGCAGGCGGAGCACCGCGCGGGCACGGACGCCCTCGACCGCGGCGACGACGTAGGCGGCGGAGTCGTCCGGATCGCGGAGCGCGGCCGCCGGGCTGAGCACGAAGCCTCCGTACTCGACGTCGATGACGGTGCGGGTCTTCGCGGTGAGCTGGAGGCCGAGGGACCGGCCGAAGGATTCGAAGGCCGAGGCGAGCCGCTCGTTCTGCGGCGCGGACAGCAGCTCCGGGCGCTCGAAGTCGTACAGGCGCACGTCGAGCTCCGCGGCCCCAGGCGGGTGCACGCGGACACGATGGCCACGCCGATCCGTCACGCGTCGGATCCTCGCAGCGGCACCCCCCGATCAGGGGTACGACACTCGGTGACCGCCCGAACGGCCGGTGCTAGTGTCCGGGACCCGCTGTCGGTGCGGGGATGGCCGCGGGTGTCGCCGACGACGCGGCCGGGGTGCTCGTCGGCGTGTGCACGACGATGTCGACGCGCCGGTTCTTCTCGATCGTCGCTTCCCCCTCCCCCGCGATCGGCTGCGCCGAGCCGTACGAGACGGAGGAGATCCGCTCCCCCGCGACGCCGTGGTCGACGAGGTAGAGCAGCACGTTGCCGGCACGGGCGGCGGCGAGGTTCCAGTCGTTGCCGAACCGGCCGGGCGAGCCGTGCGGGTCCGCGTGGCCCTCGACGGTGATCGTCCGGCCGCCGTCGCCGATCACCGGCGCCACGGCCTTCAGCACCGTGACGGCGGCGGGGCGCAGGGATGCGTCGTTGCCGTCGAAGTAGGCGGACGACCCGACGAGCCCGATGGTGAGGCCCCTCGCGTCGACCTTGATGTCGGCGAGGTTCGACGCGTGCGCCTTCTTCAGGGCCGCCTCGATGGCCGTCTTCATCGTCTTCTCGAGCTTCAGCGACCCGGTCGTCGTCTTCGATGCGGTGAAGCCGTTGCCGTTCTTGTCGACGAGCTCCTTCGGCACCGGGATGCCCTTGGTCAGGTCGAGCTTGGTGCTGTTCGTCACGCCGAACCCCGAGGCGAGCGAGTTCTTCAGCACGTCGAACTTGTGCGAGTCCACTGTCGACATCGCGTAGAGCACGATGAAGAGGCACATCAGCACCGTGATCATGTCCGCGTAGGAGGTCATCCAGCGTTCGTCGAGATGGAACTCGCCCCCGTGACCCCCCTTGCGGCGTCTGCCGCTGCTCACGATCAGGCGGCCGCTTCCGCGGTCTTCGCGGCCTTGACGGGCTTGGCCGCCTTCTCGGCGCTCTTCTCGGCGGACTTGCCGAGCTGGCTCTCCGGCACCATCGCGCGCAGCTTCTCGCCGAGCACCCGGGGCTGGGATCCGGCCTGCACGGCCATGACGCCCTCGACGAGCACGGTGTAGCGCTCCGCCTCGAGGTCGGCGACCTTGCCGAGCCGGCCGCCGATGGGCAGCCAGATGAAGTTCGCCGACATGACGCCCCACAGCGTCGCGACGAACGCGCCGGCGATGGAGTGGCCGAGCCCGGCCGGGTTCGAGAGGTTCTCGAGCACGTGGGTGAGCGAGACGACGGTGCCGATGATGCCGACCGTGGGCGCGAAGCCACCGAGGGAGTTGAAGAACTTCGCGGCCGAGCGCGCCGTCTTCTCCTTCGCGGCGGCCTCGTCCTCCATCATGATCCGCAGCTCGTCCGCGTCCATGCCGTCGGCGACGTTCTGCAGCGCCTTCTTCAGGTACGGGTCCGTGACCTCGGCGGCCTGGGCCTCGAGTGCCAGCAGGCCCTGCTTGCGAGCGACCTCGGCGAGCTCGACGAGCCGCTCGATGTCGGCGCCGAGCTTCACGCCCTTGAAGAGGAACGCCTTCGGCAGCGACTTGATGGCGAGGATCGCGTCGGGCAGGGTCGTGGACGCGATACCGACCCCGATCGCACCCCCGAGCACGAGGATCATCGGCGCGGGGATGATGAGCGACATCGGGTTGGCGCCCTCGAGGAACGCCATGACGAGCAGCGACCCGAACGCTACGGCGATGCCGCCGATGGTGGCGGGATCCATCAGGACCCCCCACGACGTGCGTCGGCAGGACGCACGGGAGCCTTCGCGCCGTCGACGACACCGAATCGGCGCCCCCCTCGCGACGACGCGGGGACGGCGGGCGGTGCCTCGAAGTGCATGGAGTGGGCGAGCGCGATGACGCGAGCGCGGTACTCCGCGATCTCGCTGATCACCTCGTCGATCGTCTCGGTGACGATGAACGTCGTCCCGTCGACGAGCACCACGGAGGTGTCGGGCGACTCCTGGATGCGTTCGACGAGATCAGGGTTCACCGCGAACGTGCTGCCGTTCAGGCGCGTCAGCAGGATCATTCCTCCCCCATCCATGGGCACACGGCCGACCCCGTCCGTGGGGTCGTTGCGCCGTCGACTAGACCATCGGCCGGTCCGTCGACGATGTCAGGTGGAGGAGGGCACGCGCATGCCCCCACTTCGCGTGCAACGAGGGACGCGGCGCGGCAGCCCGATCGGGTGCCGCGCCGCGTCCGTCCCGTCGGGGACTACTGCTTCAGCTGGACGAGGTCCTGCAGCACCTGGTCGGACGTGGTGATGATGCGGGCGTTCGCCTGGAACCCTCGCTGGGCGATGATCAGGTTGGTGAACTCCTGGCTGAGGTCCACGTTCGAGGCCTCGAGGGCACCGGCGACGATGGTGCCGGCACTGCCGTCCCCCGCCGTGGTCATGGTGGGCGTCCCCGAGTTCAGGGTCTGCTGCAGCGTGGAGTTCCCCGCCTTCTCGAGGCCCTCCGGGTTCACGAACGTCGCGAGCGCGAGCCGCGCGAGCGGGATCGTCGCGCCGTTGCTGAACGTGCCGGAGAGCGTGCCGTCGCTGCCCATGGTGGTGGAGAGCAGCCGGCCGGCGGCGGTGCCGTCCTGGGTGGCGATCGTCGCGGTGCTCAGGTCGGCGAAGCCGGTGAGGCCCGACATGTCGATGGCGATGCCGTCGCTCGTCGTGATCTTCGTGTTCCCGGTGACCGCGCCGTTCGCGCACTGGAGGCTGCCGGTCACGGCTGCGCCGGTGCCGTCGCCGGCGGAGTAGGTCCAGGCGCCGTTGGCGCCCGGCGTGAACGTGATGGACAGCGTCTTCTGCGTGCCGTCCTTCGCGTACACGCTGATCTCCTTGACGGCCGTGCCGCCCGCGCCGGTCGAGTCCAGGTTGCCGGTGACGGTGGCCTTGCTGGAGGCGACGGCGGGGGCGACCGTGCCGCTCGGCAGGTTGATGCCCCCGGGCGCGCCGCCGCTGTTGATGACGCCGCCGACGGCGCTCCAGCCCTGCACGAGACCGCCGTCGGCGGTCGCGAGCCGGCCCTGCGCGTCCCAGTGGAAGGCGCCGTCACGGGTGTAGAGCGTCTGGGACCCGACGGACGTGACGAAGTAGCCGTCCCCCGAGATCATCGTGTCGAGGTTGTTCCCCGTGGACTGCTGCTCGCCCTGGGCGAGGTTGGTGTTGATCGCCGAGACCCGCACACCGAGGCCGACCTGGCTCGGGTTCGTGCCCGCCTTGGTGGTCTGCGGGAGGCCGGCGGAGGAGAGCGTCTGGGACAGCGTGTCCTCGAACTGGACGCTGGAGGACTTGAAGCCCGTCGTGTTGACGTTGGCGATGTTGTTCGAGGTGACGTCGAGCATCGTCTGTTCGGCGCGGAGCCCGGAGATGCCTGCGTAGAGCGAGCGGAGCATGGCGGAGAGCCTTTCGGAACGGTTCGGTCGGTGGTGAGCCGCCGGTGGTGGCCGTCCTGGCCTGCGAGGTCGCCGTCATGGCTGGGGGTGCCGCGGGGGCGGCGGGGGTCGTGCGGGGGATCAGGAGGTGGTGGCGGAGGAGGAGGTCGTGGTGCTGATGCCGGTCAGGTCGGTGAGGGCGACGGTGTCGCTGCCCACGGTGACGCTCGGGGTCGAGCCGCTGAAGGACACCGCGGTGGCGAGCCCGGTGTGCGCGGCGCCCTGGGCGTCCGTCCAGCTGACGGTCTTGCCGAGCACGTTGGCGGCGGCGGACCGCATCTGGAGGTTGTAGCTGTCGGTGGTCGCGCTGTTCAGGCTCGTCAGCTGCTGCATGGAGGCGAGCTGCGACGTCTGGCTGATCATCTGCGTGCTGTCCATCGGCGAGCTGGGGTCCTGGTTCTGCAGCTGGGTGACGAGCAGCTTGAGGAACATCTGCGAGTCGAACGCCTGCGTCGGGGTCCGGGTCGCCGGCGTCGAGTACAGCGAGGTCGCGGTGGTGGTCGGGGCGGTCACGGCGTCGGTCATGGCGGCGTCCTTTCAGGCGAGCACGTCGAGGCGCCCGGCGGCGGGCGTTCCCGGCCACGGTGAGCGGACGGGGAGGGAGGGGAGCGAGGCGGCGGGCGCTGGCTGCCGGGCCCAGCGGGGTGCGCGGTCGTCGGAGGCGGATCCGCGCGAGCCGCCCTGGGGGGCGTCTCCGGTGCCGAGGCCGAGGGTCGCCCCGGACGTGGAGCCGGATCCGGCGAGGTCGCGCCGGAGGTCGGGCAGCATCGCGGTGATCGCGTCACGCGCGTGCGGGGCGGCGAAGAGCTCGACCTTCATCGATCCGTCGGCGATGTGCGCCCGGACCGTGACCGTGCCGAGGTTCTCCGGTGTGACGCGGACGACGACGACGTGGTCGCCGTTCCCCGCGGCCGCGAGGGCCGCGATGGGCGGAACGAGCTGCGTGGCGAGCGGCTGATCAGCGGGTGCCTGCGAGGCGGCGACGGGCGCGGCGACGGCGGCCGGGAGCTGGAGCGCCGGCTGCTGCGGCGTCACCGCGGCCTGCACCGAGGGGGCCTGCGGACCGGTGGCCTGCGCCGGGGCGGGGCGGTCGTCGTCACCGGCTGCGGCGACGGCGAGACGGCGGATGCGGGGCGCGGCTGCTGCGGCC
>NZ_JAODBE010000173.1 GCF_025463795.1 Amnibacterium sp. | reverse complement strand
GGGTCGGAGCCGGACGGGCAGTCGGTCGGCGCGGCGACGGTGCTCGACGGCGACGCCGAGGCCGACGCCGACGTGGAGGCGGATGCGGAGGTCGAGGCGCTCGACCCGGCGGACGGCGTCGAACAGGCGGCGAGGGTCACTGCGGCAGCAGCCCCGAGCGCCCAGGCGGTCACCATGCGACCGCGGCGGTGTGCAGGCATTGCAATCCTTCGTCTGTGTTGGATGCGTCGGTCCAGGGCGTGCCCATACCGAGTGGTGTCCGTCAACCTAGGAAGCCCACGTACCGTGCATGTTTCGCAGAGGCCATTGAGGCCGATTCGTTACGGGTCCGTGACCTGGCCCCTCAGACGTCGGAGACGGCCACCGCTGGCGCGACCGGGGCGCGGCGCGTCCGCCCGGCGGTCAGGAGGGACTCCCCGACGAGCATCAGCAGGGCGATCCAGACCAGGACGAACCCGGCCAGCCGGCCGAGCGGCATGGCCTCGTGGAGCACGAGCACGCCGATCAGGAACTGCAGGATCGGGGCGAGGTACTGCAGGAACCCGGCCACCGTGAGCGGCAGCCGCTTGGCGGCGGAGCCGAACAACAGCAGCGGCACCGCGGTGCCGATGCCGGCCGACGCGAGCATGAGGGTGGGGAACGCGCCGGCCGAGCCGAACGCCAGCCCCGGCCCGAAGCCGACGATCAGCAGCTGGGCCAGGGCGACCGGCGTCAGCCACGCGGTCTCGAGCGTCAGGGCCGTGAGCACGTCCGCCCGGTTCCCGACCTGCTTCTTCACGAGTCCGTAGAGGCCGAAGGACGCCGCGAGCGCGAGCGAGATCCACGGCAGCGCGCCGCCCTCGACGCCGAGGACGACGACGGCGAGCGCGCTGATCCCGACCGCGATCCACTGGCCGATGCGCAGGTGCTCCCGCAGCACGAGCACGCCGAGCAGCACGGTGACGATCGGGTTGACGAAGTAGCCGAGCGCGGCGTCGACCACCCGGCCGCTGACCGTCGCGAGCACGTACACGGTCCAGTTGACGTAGATCAGCACACCGGCGAGCGCGAAGGTGAGCACCGTGCGGCGGTTCCCGAGCACCCGGCGGAACGAGCCCCAGGTGCGCGTGACCGTGAGCAGCAGAGCGCAGAAGACGAGGGAGAAGACGATCCGCCAGCCCACGATCTCGAACGCGCCCGCAGGGGCCATCGCGAGGAAGTAGACGGGCATCGCGCCCCAGAGGAAGTACGCGAGGAGGCCGAAGCCCATGCCGCTGCGGGTGCGGTCCCGTGCTCGCGCGTTCGTCACTGCAGGCACGCTACCGGCCGACTGCTGGGGGCCGGGGCGTGTTCACGCCGGGCCGGCCGACCCTGGCCGGATCTCGACGCGGCCTGACATGAACGCGTCGGGCCCCGCATCCGGTGGACGGATGCGGGGCCCGGCGTTCGGACGAGCGGCGTCAGTGGGTGACGACGGCGAGCACGTCGCGGGCCGACAGGACGAGGTAGTCCTCGCCGCCGACCTTCACCTCGGTGCCGCCGTACTTCGAGTAGAGCACCCGGTCGCCGACCGCGACGTCGATCGGCACGCGGTTGCCGTTGTCGTCGATGCGGCCGGGGCCCACCGCCACGACCTCGCCCTCCTGGGGCTTCTCCTTGGCGGTGTCGGGGATGACCAGACCCGACGCGGTCGTCTGCTCGGCCTCGACCTGGCTGATCACGATGCGATCCTCGAGCGGCTTGATGGAGACCGGCACGGTCCACCTCTTCTTTCTTGGCGATCGGACGTTCTGCTGGCACTGGGTAGCCCTGAGTGCCAACATCGGAGTCTAGGGGGCTGCTTGGCACTCTCGCAATGCGAGTGCCAATGGGCGGGGGAGCCGCCGTGGCTTCGGGCGGATCCGGTTACGGTGAAGCCGTGGAGCAGGAGGAACTCGAGCGCCTGCTCTCGCCCCGCGTGCTGACCGCCGTGGACGCGGAACCGGCGCCCACCGGGACGACCGACGTGGTCGCCCGCTCCACCGCGCTGCGCCGCGCCGGCTTCACGCCCGACGAGACGGCGGCGATCCTCACCCAGGCGAAGCTGCGCCGGCGGGCGGTCGCGAAGTTCGGCGACTTCGCGGCCCGCATGCTCTTCACCCGGGCCGGCCTGGAGCAGGCGACCCGGCTGGACGTGGCCGCGCACCACGCCGCGCGCTTCCGCGGCTTCGACGCGGGCCGCATCGCCGACCTCGGCTGCGGGATCGGTGGTGACGCGCTCGCGTTCGCCGCCGTCGACCTCGAGGTGCTCGCGGTCGAGCGCGACCCGGTGACCGCGGCGATCGCCGCCTACAACCTCGCCCCGTTCCCCGACGTGGACGTCCGGAACGGTGAGGCCGAGCAGGCCGACCTCGGATCGGTGAATGCGGTCTGGCTCGATCCGGCGCGGCGCACCGCCGGTCATGGCGAGACCCGTCGGGTCGGGCCCGCGGACTACTCGCCGTCACTCGAGTTCGCGGCGCAGCTCGCCGAGCGGCTGCCGGTCGGGCTCAAGCTCTCCCCCGCCCACGACCGCGAGAGCATCCCCGACCACGCCGAGGCGCAGTGGGTGTCGAGCGGCGGCGACGTCGTGGAGACGGCGCTATGGTTCGGCGACCTCCGGCGGGGCGACGTCCGCCGAGCCGCCCTCGTCGTGACGGATCGGGGGTCCGCTGAGATGACGGCGACCGCCGACAGCCCGGACGAGCCGGCCGGGCCCCTCGCCGGCTACCTCCACGAGCCGGACGGGGCGGTCATCCGTGCCCGCCTGCTCGGGGATCTCGCCCGGGCGACGGGCACGCACCCCGTGGGGCCGTCGATCGCCTACCTGACCGGCGATCTGCCGCTGTCGACCCCGTTCGTGGACTCGTTCGAGATCGAGGCGGTGCTGCCGTTCGACCGGCTGCGGATCCGGCGCGAGCTCAAGGCGCGGCGGATCGGTCGGCTGGAGATCAAGAAGCGGGGCGTCGACCTCGATCCGTCGACGTTCCGCACGTTCCTGGGGCTCGCCGGGGACGGCGAGGCCACCCTGATCGTCACACGCACGCCGGAGCGCCGGGTGGCGCTCATCTGCCGGCGGCTGACGGCCTGACGCGGGCGCGGGCGCGGGCGCGGGTCAGTAGGTGCCGCTCGCGGCGAGCGTCGCGAGCGCGACGGCCCACAGCACGACGAGCAGGACGCCGATCGCGATGCCCAGGTAGCCGAGCACGAGCGCCCAGATCGCGAGGCCCCGGCCCCGCTCCCCGGTGCGCTTGATCTGCGAGAGCGCGATGTGCCCGCAGATCACGGCACCGATCGACACCACGAACGCGAGGATGAACGCGACGATCGACAGGGTGTTGTAGCGGTCCTGCGGCGCCTGCGCGTACTGCGTCGGGACGGGCCGGTAGGAGGAGGACACGGCGGAGCCTTTCGGGCGAGCGGACGGAGCGGAACGCGGAACCGTCCGCGCGGGGAAGGGCTGAGGCTCAGTAGTTCGACGAGGCGCCCGCGATGCCGACGATCGCCGCGAGGACGACCCAGACGACGATCGCGATCGCGATGGCGACGAACCCGGTGATGATGCCGGTGAGCCACATGCCCTTCGCCTGCGGCTCCTTGCGGCGCCCGAGGAAGCCGAGCACGACGGCGGCCGCGCCGGGCAGGAAGCCCGTTCCGAACAGGAAGAGCGACAGGAGCACGCCGAGGATGCCGAAGATCAGCGACAGGATGCTGAGGATCGGGGACTTCGCGGGCGTCGGCGCGGACGCGTACGGCGTCGACGGCGGGGGCGTGGGCTGGTAGTCGCTCATGGGATTCCCTTCGCCGACGATCAGCGTCGCCGGCAGCGCCCATCGTGGCAGCGGCCACCAGGGGTGTCAACGCGCCTCGCGGCCCCGCTTCAGGGCACTTGGACGAGGTCGACCGGCATCGTCGAGTCGACGCCGAAGCCCAGCCCGCTCGGCCGCGCGCCGGCGGCGATGCGCATCGCGCCGAGGCCGGCGATCATCGCGCCGTTGTCGGTGCAGAGCTCGAGCGGCGGGATCCGCACGGTCACGCCCGCCGGAACCGCGCGGTCGAGCGCCGTGTCGCGGAGCCGCCGGTTGGCCACGACGCCCCCGCCGAGGAGCAGCCGAGGCACGCCCGTGACGGCGCACGCGTCGAGCGCCTTCGTGACCAGCACGTCGACGACCGCCTCGCGGAAGCCGGCGGCGACGTCCGCGAGGGGCAGCGGCTGCCCCGCGGCCTCCGCGCGCTCGACGGTGCGGGCCACCGCCGTCTTCAGGCCGCTGAACGAGAAGTCGAAGCGGTGGGCCCCGCGGTCCTTCGATGCGGTCAGCCCACGCGGGAAGCGGATGGCGGCCGGGTCGCCGCCGACAGCGGCCGCATCGATGCGCGGACCGCCCGGGTAGGCGAGCCCGAGCAGACGGGCGGTCTTGTCGAACGCCTCCCCCGCCGCGTCGTCGAGCGTCTCGCCGAGCAGCTCGACGTCCTCGGCGAGGTCGCGGACGAGCAGGAGCGAGGTGTGGCCGCCGGAGACGAGGAGCGCCACGACCGGCAGCTCCAGGTCGCGCGGCGCGGTGCCGCGCGCGTGCAGCAGGTCGGCCGCGACATGGCCGACGAGGTGGTTCACGCCGTAGAGCGGCTTGCCCGCCGCGATCGCGAGCGCCTTGGCGGCGCCCACGCCGACCATGAGCGCCCCTGCCAGGCCCGGACCGGCGGTCACGGCGACCGCGTCGAGGTCGTCGACCCCGACGCCCGCGTCCGCCAGCGCCCGGCGGAGCGCCGGCGTGAGCGCCTCGAGGTGCGCACGGGCGGCGATCTCGGGCACGACGCCGCCGTACCGGGCCTGCTCCTCCATCGAGGAGGCGATGACGTTCGCGAGCACCTCGCGGCCACGGACGATCCCGATCCCGGTCTCGTCGCAGGACGTCTCGATGCCGAGGACGAGCGGGTCCCGGCTCATGGGACGGCCACCGGCAGCTCGAGCCGCATGACCACGGCGTCGACGTCGTCGGGCTGGTAGTAGTGCCGCCGGCGGCCGATCGGAGCGAACCCGGCGGAGACGTAGAGGGCGGTCGCGACGGGGTTGTCGGCACGCACCTCGAGGAACACCCGCACGGCGCCCCTCGCGGTCGCCTCCTCGAGCAGCCGCTCGAGGAGGGCCCGGCCGAAGCCGCGGCCGCGGGCGGCCTCCGCGACGGCGATCGTGAGCACGTCCGCGTCGCCGGCACCGCGCGGCGCGAGCACGGCGGCGTAGCCGAGCAGGGCGTCCACCTCCGACGCGACGACCGTCGCGGTGTCGCGATCGGCGAGCGTGGCGGCCATGCTCGAGCGGCTCCAGGCGTCGGTGGGGAAGCTCGCGGTCTCGATCGCCATGATCCCGTCGAGGTCGCCGGGAGTGGCGGGGCGCAGGCCGGTCATCCGGTCACCCGCTTCGGCGCGGCGAGGGTCACGTCGGGGCTGCGGAGGTACCGGGCGTCGGGGGGCTCGGGCGCGATGCCTGCGGCGCGGCGCAGGGCGGCGACGCGACCGAGCACGGCCGGATCGACGACGGCCGTGATGTGGGGCAGGTCCGGAACCGCGTCCAGGGCACCGACGCGGGGCTCCTCGTCCCGCACCGGCACGCCGGCGACGTCGACCGACCGGTAGACGGTGGCGTAGACCTCGCGGCGCTTGGCGTCGGCGACGACGACGAAGGGCGGCTCCGTCCCGCCCTCGAGCGCGGCCAGGGCGATCGCGTCGTGGCTGAGGACCGGCAGCTCCGGCACGCCGAGCACCATCGCGACGGTGCGCGCCGCGGCCATGCCGACACGCAGGCCGGTGAAGGGGCCCGGACCGACACCGTACGCGACGGCCGCGACGTCCGCGATGCGGTCGGTGAGGACCGCGTCGAGGAGCGGCCCGATGGCCTCCGCGTGGCCGCGCGGGTCGCCGGAGCGGCGTGCCGCGACGACCGCGCCGCCGTCGTCGACGAGTGCGACCCCGGTGGACCCGGAGCTGTCGACGGCGAGGATCACCCCATCACCCTACGAGCGGCGGCGCACCCGCCCAGCGCGGGCCGGAGCGCCGCAGCTCGACGGTCCGTGGTTCGACGGGCGCGTCGTCGGGATCGCCGGCCGGACCGTCAGGGGCGGGAGTGAGAACGACTTCGAGCAACGACCCGCTCACCCCGTCGAGCAGCCCCTCGCCCCACTCGACGACGACGACCGCGTGGTCGTAGTCGAGGTCGAGGTCGTCGAGCTCGGCGGCGGACCCGAGCCGGTAGGCGTCCACGTGGACGAGCGGGGGGCCACCGACGAGTGAGGGATGGGTTCGGGCGAGCACGAACGTCGGGCTCGTGACGGGGCCGCGCACCCCGAGCGCCTCGCCGATCCCGGAGGTCATCGTCGTCTTCCCGGCGCCGAGCGGCCCGGTGAGCACGACGAGGTCACCGGCCCGCAGCGCGGCGCCGAGCCGCGCGCCGAGCGCCCGCATCGCCTCGGGGTCGGCGACATGGGCGCGCTCGATCACTCCGGCCGCCGCTGGACGCGTGGACCGATCCGCGTGACGATCTCGTACCCGATCGTGTCGGCCCAGCGCGCCCAGTCGGCCGCCGACGGGGCACCGGTGGCGGGATCGCCGAACACCACGACCGGGTCGCCGACCGCCACGTCGCCGTCGGTCTCGATGACGAACTGGTCCATGGCGATCCGGCCGCGGATGGGGCGACGCCCGCCGCCGACCAGCACCTCGGCGCGGTTGGACGCGGCCCGGGGCACGCCGTCCGCGTACCCGAGCGGCACGAGCGCGAGAGACGTCGGGCGCTCGGCCCGCCAGGTGGAGTCGTAGGACACGCCGGCGCCCGCGGGGATGCGGCGCACGGCCGCGATCCGCGACTCGAGCGTCATCGCAGGGCGCAGGCCGAGGCGGGCCGCGTCCCCGTCGTCGTAGGGGGAGACGCCGTAGAGGCCGATCCCGGTGCGCACCGCGGTGTACGCCGACTGGTCGCGGCGGAGCGCGGCGGCGGTGCTGGCGAGGTGGCGCAGCTCCGGACGCAGCCCGGCGTCGTGCAGGCGGCGAAGGGCGTCGGCGAAGCGGGACTCCGCGGCCGCGTCCTCCTCCGTGGACGTGTTGGCGAGGTGCGAGAAGACGCCGCGGACGCGGATCCGCCCCTCCGCCTCGAGCCGCGCCGCGAGGCGGAAGGCGCGGTCCCACTCCTCGGGCGCGAGGCCGTTGCGGCTGAGGCCGGTCTCGACCTTCAGCTGCACGGCTGCGCCCGGACCGGTCGCCGCGATCCGGGCCAGCTGGTCGACCGTCGAGACGCCGAGGTCCACGCCCGCGTGGACGGCCGGACCGAAGTCGCCGGCCACGTCGAGCAGCCACGCGAGCACCGGCGCGGTCACCCCCGCCGCCCGCAGCGCGAGCGCCTCGGCCGGATCGGCGACGCCGAGCCAGGTCGCACCACCGTCGAGCGCGGCCCGCGCGGTGGTCACCATGCCGTGCCCGTAGCCGTCGGCCTTCACGACCGCGATCAGGTCGCGCGTGCCGGCGACCGCCTTGAGCCGCCGTGTGTTGGCGCGGATCGCGTCGGTGCCGACCCGGGCCACGCGGTCGGGCGCGCCCTGCTCGGTCACCGGTTCACGGCCCTTGCAGGACGACGAACGCGCGCTGGAGCTCGGAGCGGGCTCACGATCCCTCCAGCACGACGAATGCGGATGCGATTCCCGCGTCGTGGCTCATCGAGAGGTGGGTGGCGGTGACCCCCATGGCCTCGAGTCGAGCCGCGGCGGCGCCCGTCACCCGCAGGAACGGCCGGCGGTCCGTGTCGCTGGTGACCACCATGTCGTGCCAGGTGAACCCGGTGGAGTCCCCCGACGCCTTGATGAGCGCCTCCTTGGCCGCGAAGCGGGCCGCGAGCGAGCTCAGCGGAAGACCCTGTTCGCTGCTGGCGAACAGGCGGAGCCGGAGGGGTGGCGTGCGCTCGAGGGACCGCCCGAAGCGGGCGATGTCGACGACGTCCACGCCGATGCCGAGGATCACGAGGCGCACCGCCTCATTCCACGGTGACGGACTTCGCGAGGTTGCGCGGCTGGTCCACGTCCAGGCCCTTCGCCGCGGCGAGCTCCATGGCGAAGATCTGCAGGGGCGCGACCGCGAGCAGCGGCTCGAACATCGTTCCCGCGAGTGGGATGCGCAGCACGTCGTCCGCATGCGGCAGCACCGCGACGTCGCCGGCCTCCGCGACCGCCAGCACGTGGGCGCCCCGAGCGCGGATCTCCTGGATGTTCGACACGACCTTCGGATGCAGGCTGGTCGAGTCCCGTGGGCTGGGAACCACCACGAACACGCGCTGCCCCGGCTCGATCAGCGCGATCGGGCCGTGCTTCAACTCGCCGGCGGCGAAGCCCTCCGCGTGGATGTAGGCGAGCTCCTTGAGCTTCAGGGCGCCCTCGAGCGCGACCGGGTAGCCGACGTGACGGCCGAGGAACAGCACGCTCCGGGTGTCCGACATGCTGCGCGCGAGCTCGCGGATCTCCGGCCCGGTCTTCAGCACCGTCCGGAGCTTGTCCGGCAGCGCCCTGAGCTCGTCGGTGAGGCCGCGGATCTCGTCGTCGCGCAGCGTCGCGCGCACCCGCGCGAGGTGCAGGCCCAGCAGGTAGAGCGCCACGACCTGGGCGGTGAACGCCTTCGTGCTCGCGACGGCGACCTCCGGCCCCGCCCGGGTGTACAGCACGGCGTCGGATTCGCGCGGGATCGTCGCGCCCTGGGTGTTGCAGATGGACAGCGTGCGGGCACCGCGTTCGCTCGCGTACTTCACGGCCATCAGCGTGTCCATCGTCTCGCCCGACTGGCTGATGGAGACGACGAGGGTGGAGGCGTCGAGCACGGGGTCCCGGTACCGGAACTCGTGCGAGAGCTCCACCTCGACGGGCACCCGCGCCCACTTCTCGATCGCGTACTTGCCGAGCAGGCCCGAGTACGCCGCGGTGCCGGCGCCGAGCACGACGATCCGCGTCACCGCGGCGAGCACGTCCGCGGGGAAGCCGTCCTCGATCTCGTCGAGCACGACCACGCCGTCGACGACCCGCTCGAGCAGGGTCTGCTCGATCGACTCCGGCTCCTCGCTGATCTCCTTCGCCATGAAGCTCGACCAGCCGCCCTTGTCGGCCGCGGAGGCGTCCCATGCGACCTCGTAGACCTCGCCCTCGACCGGGGCGCCGGCGAAGTCCGTGAGCTCGATGCCCTCCGGCCGGATCGCGACGATCTGGTCCTGCCCGATGGCGAGGGCCTTGCGCGTGTACTGCACGAACGCGGCGACGTCCGAGCCGAGGAACTGCTCGCCCTCGCCCAGGCCCACGACGAGCGGCGAGTTGCGGCGGGCACCGACGACGAGGCCGGGCTCGTCCGCGTGCACGGCGAGGAGAGTGAAGGCCCCGTGCAGGCGTCCGACCACCGTGCGGAAGGCGCCGACGAGATCGCCGACCGCCGCGTACTCGCGGCCGAGGAGCACCGCGGCGACCTCGGTGTCGGTCTCGCTGACGAAGGTGTGGCCCTCGGCGAGCAGCTCGTCACGCAGCGCGGCGTAGTTCTCGATGATCCCGTTGTGGATGAGCGCGAGGCGCCCGTCGTCGCCGAGGTGCGGATGGGCGTTGGCGTCGGTGGGGCCCCCGTGGGTCGCCCAGCGGGTGTGGCCGATGCCGGTGCCGCTGCCGGGCAGGGGGTCCGCGATGAGGTCGGCCTCCAGCACGCCGAGCTTGCCGGCGCGCTTGTGCATGGCGAGCTCGCCGTCCGCACCGATCACGGCCACGCCTGCCGAGTCGTAGCCGCGGTACTCGAGCCGTTTCAACCCGCCCACGAGCACTCCGATGGCGTCCCGTCCACCCACGTATCCGACGATCCCGCACATCGAGAGCCGAGTGTAACCGGCCGCCGGAGCGGGACCCCGCGCGGGAAGTAGCATCGGGGACCGTGTCCGACCGGTCCGCGGCGGGTCCCGCGCACGGACTCACCCCCTTCATCGAGATCGGCCGCGACGAGTGGGCGGCTCTCGCGGCGGGCACGCCGCAGCCGCTGACCGACGTCGAGCTGGTGCGTCTCCGAGGCCTCGGGGAACCCCTGGACTCGCGCGAGGTCGCCGAGGTGTACCTGCCGCTCAGCCGGCTGCTCAACCTCTACGCCACGGGCGCCCGGCAGCTGCACGAGCGCACGCGGGGCTTCCTCCGCTCCTCGACGGACACGACCCCTTTCGTGATCGGGGTCGCCGGATCGGTCGCCGTCGGCAAATCGACCGTCGCCCGCCTCCTGCGCGAGCTGCTCGCGCGGTGGGACGACACCCCGAAGGTCGAGCTGGTGCCGACCGACGGCTTCCTGCTGCCCAACGCGGAGCTCGAGCGCCGCGGCATCCTCGCCCGCAAGGGCTTCCCGGAGTCCTACGACCGGCGCGCGCTGCTGCGGTTCATCACCGCGGTGAAGAGCGGCGCGGCGGAGGTGCGGGCGCCGTTCTACTCGCACGAGGCGTACGACATCGTCCCGGACGCCGAGGTGGTCGTGCACCGGCCCGACGTCCTGATCGTCGAAGGCCTGAACGTGCTGCAGCCGCCCCTGCGCACCGGCCTCGCGGTCAGCGACCTCTTCGACTTCAGCGTCTACGTGGATGCGAGGACGAGCGACATCGAGGAGTGGTACATCGAGCGCTTCCGGCGGCTGCAGACCGCCGCGTTCTCGTCGCCGCGGTCGTACTTCCACCGGTACGCCTCGCTCGGACCCGAGGAGGCGCGCACCACCGCGTCCACGATCTGGCACGAGATCAACGAGCCCAACCTGCGGGAGAACGTGCTGCCGACCCGCTCGCGGGCGCGCCTCGTGCTCCGCAAGGCGCAGGACCATGCGGTGCACAGCGTGCTGCTGCGGAAGATCTAGCGAGGCCGCTGGGGGGCGCGGCGTGAGCCGCCGAGCAGGGTCGTCACGCCGCCCAACGCCGAGGTGACGAGCAGCAGCACTCCGAGCAGCCACACCGTGAGCGCGGCGAGCACCAGCCAGTTCACGAGCGCGACCTGGGGCGGCACGAGGACGCCCTGCGAGTAGCGCACCGCGACGCCCCGCCCCAGCGAGGTCGTGCCGCTCGTGGCGAGGGCACCGAGCACGGCGCCGCCGAGGCCGATCAGGGCCACCCACCACCGGGATCCGAGCCGGATCAGCAGGGTCCGGCTCAGCAGCAGGCCGAGCACGAGCAGCCCGAGGACGAAGAGCACGGTCGCGATCACCGGCACGGGCGTCCGGTCCAGCAGGAGCCACGCGACGACGATGCGCGGCAGCGCGAGGACGAGCCCGATCCCGGCGACGATCCGGGTGCCGCGGCGGAGCGCCGCGGCCTGGGCGGTGCTCACGGCGTGGACGTGGTCTGCAGCGCGAGTCGTTCGCGCACCACCTCGACGAGCCGGGCGGCGATCGCCTCGGCGGTCCCGTGGTCGGCGGCCTCCACCATGACCCGCACGACCGGCTCCGTGCCGGACGGCCGAAGCAGCACGCGGCCGGACTCACCGAGCTCCGCCTCCGCGGCAGCCACCGCCTCGATGACGCCCTCGTCGGAGTCGACCCGGGCACGGTCGACGTCCCGCACGGCGACGAGCACCTGCGGGTAGACGGTCACGATCGAGGCGAGCTCCGCGAGGGTGCGGCCGCTGTGCGCGACCTCGGCCAGCAGGTGCAGGCCCGTCAGCAGGCCGTCGCCGGTCGTGGCGTGGTCCGCCATGATCACGTGGCCGGACTGCTCGCCGCCGAGCGACAGGTTCTGCTCGCCGAGGGCCTCGAGCACGTAGCGGTCCCCGACCTTCGTGGCGAGCACCTCGATCCCCCGCTCCCGCATCGCGCGATGCAGGCCGAGGTTGCTCATGACCGTGGCGACCAGGGTGTCGCCCCGGAGCGCGCCACGCGCCTGCATCGCGGTCGCGAGGATGGCCATGATCTGGTCGCCGTCGACGACCCGTCCCTCGGCGTCCACCGCGAGGCAGCGGTCGGCGTCGCCGTCGTGGGCGATGCCGGCGTCGGCGCCGTGCTCGAGGACAGCGGCGGCCAGGCCCGCGAGGTGGGTCGATCCGACGCCGTCGTTGATGTTGATGCCGTTCGGGTCGTTCCCCATGACGACGACCTCGGCGCCCGCGAGCGAGAACACCTCGGGCGAGACGCCGGCCGCTGCGCCGTTGGCGCAGTCGAGCACGACCTTCAGCCCGTCGAGCCGGTGGGGCAGCGTCTCGATGAGGTGCACGACGTAGCGGTCCTCGGCGTCGGCGAACCGGCGGATGCGCCCCACGCCGGCGCCGGTGGGCGCGAGCGGCGGCCGCTGCATGGCGGCCTCGATCCGGTCCTCGACCTCGTCGGGCAGCTTGGTCCCGCCCGCGGCGAAGATCTTGATGCCGTTGTCGGGCGCCGGGTTGTGCGACGCCGAGATCATCACGCCGAAGTCGGCGCCGATGTCCGCGATGAGGAACGCGGCGGCGGGCGTCGGGATGACGCCCGCGTCGTACACGTCCACGCCGGATCCGGCGAGCCCGGCCGCTACGGCGGCCGAGATGAACTCGCCCGAGACCCGCGGATCGCGCGCGAGCACGGCGAACGGGCGACGCCCGGCCGCTCGCGGGCCGTCGCCCAGCACGTGGGCGGCGGCCTGCGCGAGCGACAGGGCGAGCTCCGGGGTGACCTCGCGGTTCGCGAGGCCGCGGACGCCGTCGGTGCCGAAGAGGCGGACCATGACGGGGAAGCGGGAACGCCGGGCGTCAGCGCTTCGAGAACTGCGGCGCCTTGCGAGCCTTCTTGAGGCCGGCCTTCTTGCGCTCCTTGACCCGCGCGTCGCGCGAGAGGAAGCCCGCCTTCTTGAGACCCGGGCGGTTGTTCTCGAGGTCGATCTCGTTCAGCGCCCTGGCGATGCCGAGACGCAGCGCGCCGGCCTGACCGGAGGGGCCGCCGCCCGAGATCTTCGCGATCACGTCGTAGGCGCCGGTGAGCTCGAGCACGGTGAACGGGTCGTTGATCAGCTGCTGGTGCAGCTTGTTCGGAAAGTAGTCCGTGATGTCGCGTCCGTTGACGACGACGGTTCCGGAGCCGGGCGTGATGCGCACGCGGGCGATGGCCTGCTTGCGGCGGCCGACAGCGGCGCCGGGAACGGTCAGCACGGGGCGGGGAGCCTTGACGGCGACCTCGGTCGTGCTCTCGGTGGAGTAGTTGGTGACTTCTTCAGTCGTGGCCTCGGGGTTGGCGCCCTCGAGGGAGTCGGAGATCTTCGCCATTATGTCGGAATCCTTTAGGTGTTCGGGCGGCGCTACTGCGCGACCTGGGTCAGGGTGAAGGTCGTGGGCTGCTGTGCAGCGTGGG
>NZ_JAODBE010000122.1 GCF_025463795.1 Amnibacterium sp. | reverse complement strand
CCTGCGAGCGGATGTAGGCGGGATCGTTCCAGCGGGCCACGTCGGCGTCGAGCTTCGTGAGGTCCCGTTCCTGGGACGCCACCTTGGCGGTGGTGTCCTTCAGCTGCTGCTGCGTCTTCAGGTAGGTGCTCACCTGCGGCGCGAGGCTCAGCACCGCGAAGACGAGCAGCACGAGCGCCGCGACGGCGAGCCCCGGGATCCGCACGCCGGCCAGCGGGCCGCCCACGAGCGCCAGCCGGCGCCGAGCCGGTGCCGCCCGCTCGTCCGCGTCCGTCATGTGTCCCCGTCCCGCGCCCCCGCGGCCGGGCGTGTCAGCCCTGGAAGCGCGGGAAGGCGCTCCTGCCGGCGTAGACCGCGGCCTCGCCGAGCTCCTCCTCGATCCGGAGAAGCTGATTGTATTTGGCGACCCGCTCGGACCGGGCAGGCGCTCCGGTCTTGATCTGGCCCGCATCGGTGGCGACGGCGAGGTCGGCGATCGTGGTGTCCTCGGTCTCGCCGGAGCGGTGGGAGAGGATCGCCGTGTAGCCGTTGCGCTGCGCGAGCTCGACCGCGTCGAGCGTCTCGGTCAGGGTGCCGATCTGGTTGACCTTCACGAGGATCGAGTTCGCGACCTTGCGGCTGAGGCCCTGCTGGAGGCGGGCCGGGTTGGTGACGAAGAGGTCGTCGCCGACGATCTGCACCGTCGCGCCGAGTTCCGCGGTGAGCGTCTCGTAGCCCTCCCAGTCCTCCTCGGCGAGCGGGTCCTCGATGGAGACGAGCGGGTAGTTCGCGACGAGATCGGCGTAGTAGGCGCTCATCTCGGCGGCGCTCTTCGCCTGCCCCTCGAAGGTGTAGCTGCCCTTGTCGAAGAACTCGGTGCTCGCCACGTCGAGGGCGAGGGCGATGTCGGTGCCGGGCGTGTAGCCGGCCTTCTGGATGGCCTCGATCAGCAGGTCGAGCGCCGCGCGGTTGCTCGACAGGTTCGGCGCGAAGCCGCCCTCGTCGCCGAGGCCGGTCGAGAGGCCCTTGCCGCTCATCAGGCCCTTCAGCGCGTGGTACGTCTCGGCGCCCCAGCGCAGCGCCTCCCGGAACGACTCCGCGCCGATCGGCAGGATCATGAACTCCTGGATGTCGACGTTCGAGTCGGCGTGGGCGCCGCCGTTGATGACGTTCATCATCGGGACGGGCAGCACGTGCGCGTTCGGACCGCCGACGTAGCGGAACAGCGGCAGCTCGGCGGAGAGGGCGGCGGCCTTCGCGACCGCAAGGCTCACGCCGAGGATCGCGTTCGCGCCGAGGTTCGACTTGTTGTCGCTGCCGTCGGTGGCGATCAGAGTGGCGTCGAGGATCCGCTGGTCCGCGGCGTCGATGCCCTCGACGGCCGGTCCGAGCTCGTCGATGACGGCCGCGACGGCCTTCTCGACGCCTTTGCCGCCGTACCGGCCCTTGTCGCCGTCGCGCAGCTCGTAGGCCTCGAACGCGCCGGTGGAGGCGCCGGAGGGAACGGCCGCGCGGGCGACGACGCCGTCCTCGAGCAGCACCTCGACCTCGACGGTCGGGTTGCCGCGCGAGTCGAGGATCTCGCGGGCGTCGATGGTGTCGATGGCGGCCATGGGGCGGTCCTTCCGTCGTACGTCCTGCGGCCGCTGGCGGCCGGTGGTCACTCTAGTGAAGGCGCGGGAACGGCGGCTGGCGGGGTGGAACGCCCCCGGCGTGCGCCCCTCGACGCTTCCGCCATCGCGCCGTTCCGGAGAAACTGGCGACACGCCGCGTTCCGCGGGGTCGGGGCGGCGTGTCCGACGATGTCTCCGGATCCGCGCGATTGGAGGGCGGATGGCGACGCATCCGATCATGTTCGACGAGCACGATCCGGTGCTCGCCCGCGTGCGGGCGCTCGCCCTGGCGCTGCCCGGCGCGGAGGAGCGGATCGCCCACGGCCGGCCCTGGTTCTTCGCGGGGCAGGCGTTCGCCGTCTACGGCGGCGGTACGAAGGGGCCCGACCACGTGCGGCACGACGGCGCGCTGCTCGTGCACGTCGACGACGACGAGCGGCCGGCGCGGATCACGGATCCGCGGTTCTTCGTCCCGGCGTACGTGGGGCCGAAGGGCTGGCTCGGCATCGACGTCGATGCGCCGGGCACCGACTGGACCGAGATCGAGGAGCTGCTCGACGCGTCGTTCCGCTGGGTCGCGCCGGACCGCCTCGTCCGCGAGCTCGACGCCCGCTGCTGACCGTCGCCGATCATCGCGCCGTTCCGGAGTTCTCGCCCGACATGCCGTGCGGTCATCGTCTGAGCCGGCGTGTCGCCCGGTTTCTCCGGAACGGCGCGATGGCTCGCGGCCGGCCACGCCTCAGGTGAGGGGGCGCTGCTCCCCCAGGCCGTCGGCGGTGACCGTGGCGAAGGCGGTGAAGCCCTCAGCGGCGAGCGCGTCCAGCTGGCCCTTGCGGTTCTTGCGCGCCCGCTCGAGCCGCACCCGGCCGGCCACCGCCTGCGCCTCGCGCTTCGCCGCGAGGAGCGCCGCGGCCGGCACGCCCGCCTCGTGGAGCAGCACGAGCGCCGCGCCCTCACCGCTCGCGTCGGGCAGGAGGTCGAGGATCCGCTCGAAGCCGATCGAGAAGCCGACGGCCGGCACGTCCCGGCCGAGGAACCGACCGATCATCCCGTCGTAGCGCCCGCCACCGCCCACGGAGCTCGCGGATCCGGGGTGCGCGAGCTCGAAGATCGTGCCCGTGTAGTAGCCCATGCCGCGCACGAGTGTCGGGTCGAAGCGGAGGTCGACGGCGGGCAGCGCGTCGCGGAGGGCGAGCAGATCGCCGTACGCGTCCGCGTCGAGCCAGGCGGGTGGATCCACCAGCAGGTCCCAGCCGGCGGACGCGAGCCGCGCGAACGCGTCGTCGAGCCCGGCCGTGTCGACGCCGAGCTCCGCGAGCTCGCCGACGACCCCCGGCACGCCGATCTTGTCGAGCTTGTCGATCGTGATGAGCGCGCGCGGGGCCGCGTCGCCGGCGACTCCCCAGGTGACGAGCAGCCGGTTCAGGATGCGGCGGTCGTTCACCCGCACGTGCACGCCGTCCAGGCCGAGCGCGGCGAGCGCATCCGTGGTCGCGGCGATGAGCTCGAGCTCCGCGATGGCGCCCGGCTCGCCGAGCACGTCGATGTCGCACTGCACGAACTGGCGGTAGCGGCCGCGCTGGGGTCGCTCCGCGCGCCAGACCGGGCCGACCTGGATCGCGCGGAACACCGGTGGGAGCTGCGCCTGGTTCGTCGCGTAGAAGCGGGCGAGCGGCACGGTGAGGTCGTAGCGGAGGCCGAGGTCGGCGAGCGCGAGCGGATCCCCGCTGTTCGCCGCCGCTCCGAGGTCCTCCGGTGTCAGCCCCCGCTTCAGCACGCTGTAGGCGAGCTTCTCGTTGTCGCCGCCGATGCCCGCGTGCAGCCGACCGACCTCCTCGAGCGCCGGCGCCTCGATCTCGTCGAAGCCATGGGCCCGGTAGACGGCGCGGATCGTGGCGAGCGCGTGCTCCCGCTTCGCCTTCTCGGCGGGCAGGAAGTCGCGCATGCCGCGCGGCGGGTTCACGGGGGCGGCCATGCCTCCATCCTGGCGGACCGCGCTCAGGTTCCCGCCTGCCGGGTCGGCGACCCTGAGGGGGCCCGATCCGGAGGACCCATGCCCTTGCTGCACGCCGACCGCGACGGAGCGCGCGTCCTCGGGCCCGTCGTCGCCGCGCAGCCCGCGCGGGCGGGCTCGCACGCCGTGGAGTGGCTGTGCGAGTTCCTCGGCACCGCGATCCTCGTGGGGCTCGGCCTGTCCGTCGTGGTGGCGACGAGCGGATCCGCGTCCCCGATCCACACCTGGCCCCTCCCCCAGCGGCTGCTGCTGAACGGCTTGTGGTTCGCGGGCGTCGGCAGCCTGATCGCCGTGAGCCCGATCGGCCGGCGCAGCGGCGCGCACCTCAACCCGATCGTCACGCTCGCGTTCTGGACGCAGGGCAAGGTGCACCGGCACGACCTCGTCGGGTACCTCGTCGCGCAGTTCGCGGGCGGGATCGTCGGCGCCGCGCTGCTGCTCGCGGTCTGGCAGGGGCAGGCGCGCAGCGTGGACGTCGGCGCGACGGTCCCGGGCAGCGGCATCGGCCCGGTGCAGGCGGTCCTCCTGGAGGCCGGCATGTCGGCGGTCGAGGTGCTCGTGATCCTCGGCATGACGTCGTCGCTGCGCACCGCGCGGTGGACGCCGCTCGCGCTGTGGCTGCTGAACGCGACGCTCGTGTGGCGGTTCGCCGGGTTCACCGGCACGAGCCTCAACCCGGCCCGCAGCCTGGGGCCCGCGCTGCTCGCGCCCGCGCTCGACGTGTACTGGGTCTACATCGTGGGACCGGGCCTCGGGATGCTCCTCGGCGTCGCGCTGTTCGCGCTCGCTCCCCGCCTGGAGGTGCTGACGACGAAGCTGTTCCACGACCCCGCGTATCCGTCCAGCATGGCGTCGTCGCTGCCGGTGGCCGAGCGCCGCTGAACCGGGCGGGGCGCGCCGCGGCGGGCGGCTCCGCCGCTGCTCCCCACCGATACCCTCCGGGCATGCCGACCGAGCCCGGGATCGCCGTCGAGGGGGTCCGCCGCGCGTTCGGACCCGTCCACGCCGTGCGGGACGTCACGTTCACCGCGCCGCCCGGCGCCGTCACCGGCCTGATCGGCCCGAACGGCGCGGGCAAGACGACGCTCCTGCTCCTGCTCGCGTCGCTGCTGCAGCCGGACGGCGGATCGATCCGCATCCTCGGCCACGACCCGGTCAGGGACACGGCTGCCGTGCGGTCGCTGATCGGGTGGATGCCGGACACGCTCGGCTCCTGGGCGACTCTGTCGTGCCGTGCCTCGCTGACCACCTCCGGCCGGATGTACGGCATGCCGAAGCCCGCGGCCGCGGCCCGGGCGGCCGAGCTGCTCGACCTGGTCGGGCTCACCGAGTTCACCGGCCGGCCCACCCGGGTGCTGTCCCGCGGCCAGAAGCAGAAGCTGAGCCTGGCGCGGGCCCTGGTGCATCGCCCTCGTGTGCTGCTGCTCGACGAGCCGGCGAGCGGGCTCGACCCGGCCGCCCGGGTCGAGCTGCGCGTCCTGCTCCGCGGCCTCGCCGCGGACGGCTGCACGATCCTCGTCTCGAGCCACGACCTCGCCGAGCTCGAGGAGGTCACCGACGACGCCGTGTTCATGGCGGCGGGCGAGACCGTCGCCACGGACCGGGTGCAGCGGGCGCAGTCCCGCGTGCGCGAGTGGCGCATCCGCTCGCTCGACGAAGCCGCGCTCGACACGGCGCTCGCCGGCCGGGCGGGCGTGCGGCCGGAGCGCGGCGACCGCCTCGTGCCGGTCGACGGCGAGCGCGCCGCGGCCGACCTGCTCGCGGAGCTGGTGCGCTCCGGGGTGCCGGTCACCGGCTTCGGGCCGGCCGTCGGCGAGCTGGAGACCACGTTCCTCGAGCTCGAACGGAGCGGCGCATGACCACCGTGGCGGCCCCGCGGCGGCGCTTCAACGGACTCGGCACGATCGTCGCCCTCGAGCTCGCGCAGCGCGTGCGAAGCACCGCCTGGTACGTGCTGCTCGGCGTGTTCGCGCTGCTGATGCTCGGGATGACCGCGCTGCTGCTCCCGATCTCCGGCATCGCGGACGGCGGCGGCTACGCCTTCTCCACGATCGTGTTCTTCGTGCTTCTGCTCGGCACGCTCATCACGCCCGCCCTCTCCGGCGGTGCGGTGAACGGCGACCGGGAGGCCGGCACCCTCGCGACCACCCAGGTGACGCTCGTGCGCACCGGCGCGCTGCTGCTCGGCAAGGTGCTGGCCGCCTGGGTCTCGTCGCTGGCGCTGGTCGTGCTCGCGCTGCCGTTCCTCGCCGTCGCCGTGATCGCCGGCGGCCTGCGGGTGGACACCGTGCTCGTCTCGGTGCTCGTGGTCGCGGTCGAACTCGGTGTGGTCGCTGCGATCGGCGTCGGGCTGTCCGCCCTCATCACGAGGACGGTGTTCTCCGTCGTCGTGACCTATCTGATCGTCGCGGCGCTGTCGATCGGCACGCTGCTCGCCTTCGTGCTCGGGGGCCTCGCGGTCCGTACCGACCAGGTGACCCGCTACCGCAGCCTGCAGGACGGCGCGACCTCCACGGCGTCGAAGACGCCCGTCTGCGGCGCGTGGGAGCAGGACCACCAGCCGGTGCCCCGCTTCGACAAGGTCTGGTGGCTGCTGTCCGCCAACCCGTACGTCGTGCTCGCCGACGCCGTGCCCGCCTCGTTCAGCAGGGACGGGGTGCCGAAGGACCTCTTCGGCGGGCTGGCGTCCAGCGCGCGCCTCGCGCAGATCGCGCCGAAGCCGCTCGTGGTCTACGACGACTGCAGCGCCGACAACAGCAGCGGCCCGACGCCCGCGCAGGTGATGGCGCGCACGGTGCCGAGCTGGTTCGTGGGCCTCGGCCTGCACCTGCTGCTGGCCGCCGCGATCCTGCTCGGGGCCTGGCGCGCCCTCCTGACGCCGGCCCGCAAGCTCCCCCGCGGCAGTCGCGTCGCCTGACCCTCAACGCGGACTTGCCACTTTCTGCCCTCATTGGGGCGGTTTGAGGTCAGAAAGTGGCAAGCGTGGGTTTCAGGGAGAGGGGTGGTTCTGCGCCTCGGCCTCGCGGATGCGGGTGGTGAGGCGGCGGATCGCGCCGCGGAGCGCCCGTTCCGCGTCGAGGCCCGCCGCCGACGCGGCGACCACCGTGTCGAGCAGGGCGTCGCCGAGCGCCTCCTCGTCGCCCGGCGCCTCGACCGAGGGCCGCACCTCGAGGCCGGCGCGCGCCGCGCGGCCGAGCAGCTTCTCCGCGAGCAGCAGCGACGGCATCCCCATCGGCACGCCGTCGAGCACGCTCGTGCGGTGCGCCTTCTCGCGGCGCTTCTGCTCCTCCCAGACGCCGACGACCGCCTCCGCGTCGGCCGCGGCGGTGTCGCCGAAGACGTGCGGATGCCGGCCGATCATCTTCGTGGCGGTGGCGGCGGCGACGTCCTCGAGGTCGAAGCCCTCGCCCGGCGTTCCGGCGGCCAGGTCGGCGTGGAAGAGCACCTGGTAGAGCACGTCGCCGAGCTCCTCGCGCATCGCCTCGGCGTCGCCCGTCTCGATCGCCTCGACGAGCTCGGCCGTCTCCTCGATCAGGTAGCGGACGAGGGACTCGTGCGTCTGCTCGGCGTCCCACGGACAGCCGCCGGGGCCGCGCAGGCGGGCCATGACGGCGACGAGCCGGGTGAGCTCCGGCGTGGACACCTCGGGCAGATCGGTCACCCGGCCATCCTCCCCCGGACGGTCAGGCGGCCTCGGCAGCGACCCCGGGCACCGCGACCGTCTCCGCGTGCACGCCCGGCATCGCGATCGCCGCGACGAGGGTGAGCAGACCGGCGACCACCACGGCGTCGAAGACGGCGGAGGAGGCGCTCGAGGTGCCGGAGACGGCCGAGCCGTGCCAGCCGGCGAGCACGCCGTTCGCGAGCGCGCCGAACACGGCCACGCCGAGCGCGGATCCGATCGAGCGGAGGAAGAGGCTCGCGCCGGTCACGACCCCGCGCTGCTCGTATCCGACGCTCGACTGGGCGGCGATCAGGGTCGGCGTCGCCACCAGGCCGAGGCCGAGCCCCACGAGGAAGCAGGTCACCGCCATGAGCCCGATCGACGCGAGCGGCGCCGTGAGAGCGAGGGCGACGGCGCCGAGCGCCGCGATCCCGCAGCCGATCAGCGCGGTCGATCGGAAGCCGATGCGCAGGTACAGCCGGCCCGCGTTGGACGCGGCGACGGGCCAGCCGACCGTGAGGGCGGCGAGCGCCAGTCCGCTGACCAGCGGGGTCGTCGGGACGACCTTCTCGAGGAACGTCGGCACGTAGGACGTGAGACCGATCGTCACCGCGCCGACTCCGGCCGAGACGAGGGCGGTGGTGAGCAGAAGGCGGCGCGAGAAGACCCAGAGCGGCAGCACCGGCTCCGGCGCCCACCGCTCCGCCAGCACGAAGACCGGGAGGGCCACGACGGCCACCCCGAAGGCGACGAGGCTGGGCACCGAGTTCCAGGCCCAGACCGTGCCGCCCTCGAGCAGCGCCGTGAGCAGCGCGGTGAGCCCGATGGTCAGGGTGACGGCGCCGGCCACGTCGATGCGGTGGCGCGTGCGCTCGACGTTCTCGCGGTAGCGGCGGAGCAGGAACACGGTCAGGAGGCAGAGCGGGATGTTGACGAAGAAGATCCAGCGCCACGAGACGAACTGCGAGAAGACCCCGCCGAGCGTCGGGCCGACGACCGACGAGATCGCCCAGACGCTCGCGAGGTAGCCCTGGGCCTTGGCGCGCTCGGCGACCGTGTAGATGTCACCGGCGACCGTGATCGACACGGGCATGATCGCGCCGGCGCCGAGGCCCTGCACCGCTCGGAAGACGATGAGCACCGTCATGGACGGCGCGAACCCGCAGAGGATCGAACCCAGCAGGAAGAGGCCGATGCCCGTCAGGAGGATCGGCTTGCGCCCGACCGTGTCGGCGAGCTTCGCGTAGACGGGCACGGAGACCGCCTGCGCGAGCAGGTAGACCGAGAACAGCCACGGGAAGCTCGAGAACCCACCGAGGTCCTTCACGACCGAGGGCACCGCCGTCGCGAGGATCGTCGAGTCGATCGCGATGAGGCCGGTCGACATCATCAGGGCGAGCAGGATGGGTCCGCGCTCGGACCGGAGGCCCACGTCGCGGCGGCTGACGGTTTCGGTCACGGCAGGAGACAAGCCGCGCCGAGGCCCCGCTCTTCCCGTCCGGGGCGGATCCGCAGGTGCTCGCCCAGATGCATCCACCCGCGGGCTCGTGACTTGCCGCTTCTGCACCCTTCAACGCCCCCGAAGGGTGCGGAAGTGGCAAGCCGCCGCGAGGGGTCAGTCGTCGGCGGCGACCCGCGCCGTCAGCAGCGCGACGCGGTAGCGGCCGCCCTTCGTCTCCTGCTCCCCCACCCGCCGGAAGCCGAGCGCCGTGTGGAAGCCGAGGGACCGCGGATTCGGGGGCCGCACGTTCACCTCGCAGGCCACCTCCGTGCGCCCGTCCTCCTCCGCCTTCGCGAAGACGGCTCCGTAGAGCAGGCGGCCGACGCCCGCGCCGCGGGTCTCCGCGTCGATGACGATGCGGTCCACGTAGAGGAAGTCGCCGCCGCGGGCCGAGAACCAGCGGAAGTTCTCGCTCGCGTAGTCCGTGCCCGGATCCATCGCCACGACGAAGCCGAGCGGCCGGAACGGATCTGCCTCATCGACCGCGACGAGGCAGAGCGAGGCGAGGGCGGTGAGCAGCGCCATCTCGTCCTCGTCCATCATCGGCACGGCCGGCACGGCGTCGTTGTTCATCTCCGTGACGGCGGGGAGGTCGGCGGGTTCGAGTTCGCGCAGCACGACGGGCACGCCGGGAGCCTACTGAGGCGTCCCCGCACAGGACCCGGAGGGCCGCATCCGGCAGGATCGATCCGGCCCACCCCGGCCGGAAGGAGCCCCCGTGCAGTACGACACGTCCCGCGCCGCGCTCTCGGCGCCCGCGATCGACGACCTGCTCGCCGCCCGCGTGAAGGACGGCCGCACCCCGTCCGTCGCCTACGCGCTGGTCGCCGACGGGCGGATCGTGCACACCGGCGGATTCGCGGACGAGGCCGTGACCCCGGTGCCCGGCCCGGACACCGCGTTCCGCATCGCATCCTGCACGAAGAGCTTCACCGCCGTCGCGATGCTGCAGCAGCGGGACGCCGGCCGCCTCGATCTCGACGCGCCGGTCAGCGAGTACCTGCCGCTCGCCACGGTCCCGGAGGCGTTCCCCAGGGTGGCGCAGCTCGCGTCGATGGCCGCCGGGTTCCCCACCGACGACCCGTGGGGCGACCGCCAGGAGTCGCTGCCGCTCGACCAGTTCGACCGGATGGCGGCCGCCGGGTTCCGGCTCATCGATCGGCCCGGGGCGCGCTTCGAGTACTCGAACCTCGGGTACGCCCTGCTCGGCCGCGTGCTCGAACGGGTGAGCGGGCGCCGCTACGTGGACCTGGTGCGCGAGGACGTGCTCACACCGCTCGGGCTTCGAGGCATCGGCTACGACCGCTCCGTCGAGGCTCCCGGCGGCGTCGCGACCGGCTTCGCCCGCTTCGGCGGCCGCTGGGAGCCGCAGCCGTTCGCGGGTCCCGGCGCGTTCTCGCCGATCGGCGGCGTCTTCGCGACGCCGCGGGCCCTCGCGACCTGGGTGGCGTGGCTGGCCGACGCGTGGCGCCCCGCCGCGCCGGATGCGGTCCTCGCCGCCGCGTCCCGCCGTGACGCGCAGACGGCGCGCATCCCGATCGAGGACGTCGGCTCCTACGGCTACGGGCTGTTCCTCGACGAGCATCCCCGCCACGGGCTGCTCGTCTCGCACTCGGGCGGCTACCCGGGCTACGGCTCGCACATGCGCTGGCACGCCGGCACGGGGCTCGGCATCGTGGTGCTCGAGAACGCCCGCTACAGCGGCGCGGGCGCGCCGGCCGCGAGGGCGCTCGAGCTCGTGCTCGATCAGATCGGGTCGCCGGAGACCGTCCCCGACGTCTGGCCCGAGACCGTCGCCGCCCGGGAGACGGTGGAGCGGCTGCTGCGCCGGTGGGACGGCGCCACCGCCGACGCCCTCTTCGCGGAGAACGTCGCGCTCGACGAACCGATCGAGCGGCGCAGGGCCACGATCGAGGCCCTCACCGCCCGCGCCGGCGTCGCAGCGGACGCGCACGTGCTGCCGCTCGAGCAGGCCGCGCCGTCGAGCCGCACCCCGGCCCACCTCGCGTGGACGGTGCCCGGGGCGACCGGAGCGCTGCGCGTCGAGGTCCGGCTCACGCCGGAACTGCGGCCGACCGTCCAGACCCTGACCGTGCGCCTCGGCTGATCAGAACCGGCCGGCGCCGAGCCCGTCCACGAAGTCGCCGACGAGGGCGAGGAAGCGGTCCGGGTCCTCGAGCTGCGGCGCGTGCCCGAGGCCGGGCAGGCTCACCGGGACGGCGTGCGGCACGCTGGCCGAGACGGCGTCGAGGTGCCGGTGCGGGAGCACGACGTCGCGGTCGCCCCATAGCACCATCGTCGGCGTGCCCACCGCGGCGAGCGCCTCGAGCACCTCCTGGCGCCACTCGGGCCGGACGCCGGACCACGCGCCGAGGCCGCGGATGACCTGCAGGTAGTGCCGCCGGGCGCCGGGCCGGCGCATCCGCCGCGCCGAGGACTCCGCGAGCTCGCGGGTCGCGAGCGCCGCGTCGGCGAAGAGCGCCCGCACCTGCATCGTCGCGGCGATCATGTGGCAGCGCTGCAGCACCTCGCCGACCACCGGAACGGTCATCAGCCGGAGCCCGAGCGACGCGTCGGCGCCGAACCCCGCCGGGCTCACCAGCACGAGCGCGCGCACCTGGCCGGGGTCGTCGGCGTGCATCCGCAGCGCCACGGCACCGCCCATCGAGTTGCCGATGATCACGACCGGCCGGTGCTCGCCGACCGTGTCGAGGGTGCGGCGCACCATCTGCGCCATGGAGGCGAGGGTGGTGCGGTCGCTCCAGGGCTCCGACTCCCCGAACGCCTCGATGTCGATCGCGTAGACGGTGTGCTGCTCGGCGAGGCCGGGCGCGACCTTGAACCAGTCGGTGCGGTCGCGGCCGATGCCGTGCAGCAGCACGATCGGGTTCCCCGATCCGGCGACGGTGAGGCCGACCCGGTGACCGTCCACGGTGAGGGTCGGGCCGGTGCCCGTGTGGTGCTGCTCGGCGGTGCTCATACGGTCCTCCTGCACGCAGCATGCCTCCGGAACCTGGATGCGACGTTCGGGATCCGTTCAGGACCGCGGCACCTCGAACAGCCCGCCGACGTCGAGATCCGGACCCGCGAAGGCGAGCACCTCGTCGCCCGCCGCCAGCCGCGTGCGACCGCTCAGCCGCACGGGACCGCCGTCGCGGCGCACCATGCTCACCCAGCCGTGCTCGCCGAGGGACAGCTCGCCGACGGCCGCGCCGTCCGCCGGTGATCCCGCCGTCACGACGAAGTGACGCAGGCCCTCGGGCTCCTGGTTGAACCGCAGTCCCGCCACGAACGGCTGCTGCTCGACGGTGCGCATCGGCACGCGGAACCACCGGGCGAGCAGCGGCACGGCGCCGCCCTGCACCACCACCGAGACGAGCACGACGACGAAGATCAGGCCCGCGAGCACGTCGCCGCCCGGCACGTGCGCGTCCCGGATGAGGATCCCGAGCAGGATCGGCACGGCGCCCTTCAGCCCCGCCAGCACGATGAACGCCCGCTCGCCGAGCGCGAGACGGATCGGGACGAGCAGCGCGCCGACGAGCAGCGGGCGGATCACGAGGAGCAGCAGGGCCGCGATGGCGAGCCCCGGCAGCAGCACCGAGGGCTGCAGCACGTCGTGCCAGGAGACGCTGAGCCCGAGCACCGTGAACGCGACGATCTCGGCGAGGCTCGACAGGCCGCCGCTGAACCGGCGCACCTCGCCGGCGTACGGCGCGCGGACGTCGCCGACGACGATGCCCGCGAGGAACACCGCGAGGAAGCCGGAGCCGTGCAGCACGGCGGCGACGCCGTAGAGCAGGCCGGCGAACGCGATGGTCCGCAGCGCGTACAGCGACTCGTTCGGCAGCCGCACCCGGCGCATCAGGAGACCGAGCAGCCGGCCGCCCGCGAGGCCGACCGCCGTGCCGACCACCATCTGCAGCAGGAAGTCGCCCACCCCGGCGGCCACCGCGCCGGCACCGCCGCCGGCGGCGAGGAGCGCGGCGAGGAGCGCGATGCCGACGGGATCGTTCACCCCGGACTCGCCCTCGAGGATCGTGCCGGAGCGCCCCTCGATGTCGCGCTTGCCGAGCACCGCGAACACCACGGCGGGATCGGTCGGCGAGAGCGCCGCGCCGAGCAGCAGCGCCGCCTGCCAGGCGAGGCCGAAGAGCAGGTGGGCCACGAGCGCGACGGCCGCCGCGGTGACGGCGGTGCCGGCGATCCCGACCCAGGTCATCGGCCCGGCGCTCTCGCGGAAGCGGCGCCAGCCGATGTGCATGCCGCCGTCGAACAGGATGAGGATCAGGGCGACCGTGACGATCCGCTCGTCGGTGACGAGCGGCACGGTGCCGAGCACCGGGAACAGGTCGGAGGCCAGCGCGGCCACGATCAGGAACAGGGCGGGCGCCGGCACGCGGATGCGGGAGCCGACCGAGTTCGCGGCGATCGCCGCCACGAGGCCCAGCCCGCAGAGGAGGACGGCGACCCCGAAGACCTCGGTCTCGCCCATCCCGGCCCCCGATGCATCCGAACGATCGGGATGCGGATCCCGGCCTCCATCCTAGGAAGCCCGGGCGGCCGGTCCCAGGCAGGGCGTCGCCGCCGGTACCAGCCCCGCAGGGAGCCCCGGCCGGACAGGCGGCTTCCCCCGCGGCACCGGACCGCGACGGGATCAGGCGCCGGCCGCCACCGGCTGCACGAGGCGGGTCACCCACTCCTCCTGAGGACGGTCGCCGGGCGTCAGGTAGATCTCGCGGCAGGCGTCCGACAGCACCGCGCCGCGGGCCTTCACCTGGTCGACCAGCGCCATCCAGGACTCGTCGATGGTGTCCATCGAGCCGTGGTGCGTCGTGATCGCCGCCTCGACGGCAGGGAGCACATGGACGTCCAGTCCGGCGACCGGCGGAGCGGCGTCGCCGATCTCGAAGCCGGCGGTCACGAGCACGCCCGACCCGTCGCCGGACTCGTCGGCGGAGTAGACGGCGACGGCGGGACCGAAGGCGACGCCCGCGGCATCGAGCCGCGCCTGCACCTCGGGGAACATCGGACCGACCACCGGGCCGATGTTCGACGAGCCGAAGCCCGCCGCCGTTCGGGTGAGCGTCGCCACACGCTGGGCGGGCGCGCTGCGGAACTCGACGATGGTCGTCGGATCGGACATGGGACCAGCTCCTTCTTCCTGGCGGAGGTAGGCGTCGAATCGCGCCAGGCGCTCGGCATCCGCGGCGAGCGAGCGCCGCAGCGCCTCCCGCGCCGACTCGAGCACCGACCGGGCGGCTCGGGAATCGGCGCCGGCGCGCAGCACGCGCCCGACGTCGACGAGGCCGAGCCCGAGGTCGCGCAGCCGCACGATCTCCGCGAGGTCCGCGAGCTGCTCCGAGGCGTACGAGCGGTACCCGGTGACCGGGTCGACGTGCGCGGGAGCGAGTAGGCCGGTCTCGTCCCAGTGGCGAAGCATCCGGACGGTCACCCGTCCGATCGATGCGAACCTGCCGATGGTGTACATGGTGCGTCCGAGCCTCGGGCCTCACACGGTGTGAGGGTCAAGCGCTCGCAGCCTGGCCGATCGGACCGCTGGATCGCAACCGCTCGGGCGTGCTCACCGCCGGTGCGCCGCCTGCATGCGGCAACCGCCTGCGGAGGCGCCCTTCGGCGCATCCGCAGGCGACGGGACGGCTCAGGCGGTGGGCTGCGGCTGCTTGACGAAGATCGCGCCGAGCAGCTGCTGCGCCCACTCGATCAGCCCGGCGTCGGGCAGCGGCTGCCCGTCGAGGAGCGGCATCGGCACGGTGACGGCGCCGGCCGTGGCGAGCACCCTCGAGCCCGGGTACATCCGCTGCAGTCGCACCTGGATCGAGTCGGGCAGGTTCGCGGGCGCGACGCGGAGCATCTTGCCGAGCGCGACGACGTCCGACAGCCCGGCCTGCTGCGCCATCCGGCGCAGCGTCGAGACCCGGATGAGGTTCGTCACCTCGTCGGGCGCCGGGCCGTAGCGGTCGACGAGCTCGTCGAGCACGAGCTCGAGCTGCCCGTCGGCGGCGGTCGGCGCCGACGCGGCCGACAGCTTCTGGTAGGCCTCGAGGCGCAGCCGCTCGCTGTCGATGTAGCTCTCGGGGATCCGCGCATCGACCGGCAGCTCGAGCCGCAGCTCGGTCTGGCCCTCCGCGACCTCGCCGCGGAAGTCGTTGACGGCCTCGCCGATCATCCGCAGGTAGAGATCGAAGCCGACTCCCGCGATGTGGCCCGACTGCTCGCCGCCGAGCAGGTTGCCCGCACCACGGATCTCGAGGTCCTTCAGCGCCACCTGCATGCCGGAGCCGAGCTCGTTGTTCGCCGCGATCGTCTCGAGGCGGTCGACGGCGGTCTCGGACAGCGGCTTGTCGGCGTCGTAGAGGAAGTAGGCGTAGCCGCGCTCGCGGCCCCGCCCGACGCGACCGCGGATCTGGTGCAGCTGGCTGAGGCCGTACTTGTCCGCCCGGTCCATGATCAGGGTGTTCGCGTTCGCGATGTCGAGCCCGGTCTCGATGATCGTCGTGGAGACGAGCACGTCGAATCGCCGCTCCCAGAAGTCGATCATCACCTGCTCGAGCGCGTGCTCCCCCATCTGCCCGTGCGCGACCGCGATCCGCGCCTCCGGCACGAGCTCGGCGAGCTCGGCCGCGACGCGGTTGATCGACGCGACCCGGTTGTGCACGTAGAACACCTGGCCCTCGCGGAGCAGCTCGCGCCGGATCGCGGCGGTGATCTGCCCGGGCGACCGGGCCCCGACGTAGGTGAGGATCGGGTGCCGGTCCTCGGGCGGGGTCGCGAGCGTCGACATCTCGCGGATGCCCGTCACCGCCATCTCGAGCGTGCGCGGGATCGGCGTCGCACTCATCGCGAGCACGTCGACGTTCGTCTTCAGCTTCTTCAGCTGCTCCTTGTGCTCGACCCCGAAGCGCTGCTCCTCGTCGATGATGACCAGGCCGACGTCCTTGAACCTCACGCCGTTGGAGAGGATGCGGTGGGTGCCGATGACCATGTCGACGCTGCCCTCGGTGAGGCCCTTGATCGTCTCCTTGGCCTCCCGGTCGGACTGGAAGCGGCTGAGGGGCCGCACCGTCACGGGGAAGCCGGCGAACCGCTCCTGGAACGTGTCGAGATGCTGGCGCACGAGCAGCGTCGTCGGCACGAGCATCACGACCTGCTTGCCGTCCTGGATGGCCTTGAACGCGGCGCGCACCGCGACCTCGGTCTTGCCGAAGCCGACGTCGCCGGAGATGAGGCGGTCCATCGGGATCGGCCGCTCCATGTCGGCCTTCACCTGGTCGATCGTCTCGAGCTGGTCGGGCGTCTCCGTGAACGGGAACGCCTCCTCGAGCTCGCGCTGCCAGGGGGTGTCCGGGCCGAACGCGTGACCGCGGCTCGCCATCCGGGCGGAGTAGAGCTTGACGAGCTCGACCGCGATGTCGCGCACCGCCTTGCGCGCGCGTCCCTTCGCGGCGGCCCAGTCGGATCCGCCCATCTTGGACAGCGGGGGCGCCTCGCCGCCGACGTACCGCGTGAGCAGATCGAGCTGGTCGGTCGGCACGTAGAGCTTGTCGCCCGGGAAGCCGCGCTTGCTCGGGGCGTACTCGAGCAGCAGGAACTCTCTGATGATCTTGTCGGGCGCCTTCTCCCCCGCCCGGCGCGGGCCGGTGCGGGTGCTGCCGGCGACCTCCCGCCGCACGAGCTCGACGAAGCGGCCGATGCCGTGCGTCTGGTGCACCACGTAGTCGCCGGCCTTCAGCTGCAGCGGATCGACCACGTTCTTGCGCCGCGACGCCAGCTTGTGCGGACGGCTGTCGACGGATGCCGCCCGGCCGTAGAACTCCCGCTCGGTGATGAGCGCGAGCGCGATCTCGGGCTGCTCGAACCCGGCCTCCACGTCGCCGAGCGTGACGTAGGCCACGCCGGACTCGAGCTCGGACGGCAGCTCCTCGACCTGGCGGGCGGCGAGGCCGCGCTCCGCGAGCACGTCGCGGGCGCGCTCGACGAGGCCGCGGCCGGCGGCGGTGACCACGGCGCTCCAGCCGTGCCGCAGGCGCGAAGCGAGGTGGTCGAGCAGCTCGGCCGGCTTGCCGGGCGTGACCGGCGTCGCCGCGCCGTCGACCCGGAGGTATTCCGCGGAATCGGCGAGCAGGGCGGCGGCGAGCGCCGGATCCGCGTCCTCCACCGGCTGCGACTCGAACGAGCTGACGGTCCACCAGGTGCGGTCGTCGCCCGCGGCCTGCCGCAGGACCTTCACGGTCAGGAAGTCGCCCGCGTCGAGGTCGATCGGCGCCTGGGCGCCGGCGGTGGCGGCGCTCCACGCGGCGTGCAGGAACTCGCGGTTCGTGTCGGCGAGGCTCACCGCGCGGGACGCGACGCGCTCGGGCGAGAGGATCGCGACCGCGGCGCCGTCGGGCAGGTAGTCGCTGACCGGCACGAGCCGGTCGACGAGCACCGGCGCGAGGGACTCCATCCCCTCGACGGGGATCCCCTCCGCGATCTTCGCGAGCATCGTGGTGAGGTTCGGGAACTCGTGCTGCAGCTCGCGCGCCCGCTGCTGCACGGCTGGGGTGAGCAGCAGCTCGCGCGCGGGCACGAGGGACACCGACTCGACGGGCGCGTCGAGGGAGCGCTGGTCGGCGACGGAGAAGAACCGGAGCTGGTCGACCTCGTCGCCGAAGAAGTCGATGCGCACAGGGTGCTCCGCGACGGGTGAGAACACGTCGAGGATGCCGCCGCGCACCGCGAACTCGCCGCGGCGGGTGACGAGGTCGACGCGGGCGTAGGCGAGCGCGACGAGGCGCTGGGTGACCGCTCCGAGGTCCACGCCCCGCTGGCCGAGCGCGATCTCGATCGGCTCGACCTCGCCGAGGCCGTCGGTCAGGGGCTGCAGCGCGGCGCGCACGGGGGCGACGACGATCAGCGGGGCGTCACCGGGACGCCACAGATGCATGCGGCGGATGGCGGCGAGCCGCCGGCCGACCGTCTCCACGCCCGGGCTCAGCCGCTCGTGGGGCAGCGTCTCCCAGGCCGGGAAGTCGAGCACCTCGGCCTCGGGCACCAGGCACTCGAGGCCGGCGCGAAGCGCGTCCGCGTCCCGCTCGGTGGCGGTGACGAGGAAGGCCGCGTCGGCCTCCCCGCGCTCCTTGCGGCGCTGGAGCAGCCCGACGAGCAGCGGGGCGTGCAGGCCCGGCGTCGCGGAGAAGTCCGCGCTGCGTGATGCGGCGGACAGCGCCCTCGCGACCGATTCGCCGTCGGCGAGCAGGCGCGGCAGACCCGTGAGACTCACTCGTTCGATTCTACGGCGCGGTGGCGACGCCGCTGCGGCGTCGCCACCGCCCTCGCGTCGCGATCGGAGCCGCATCCGCTCCCTCGACGCGGCTCGAACCGCGACGTGGAGCGAGTGGCCCTCCTCAGCGCCCCCGGCGCCGACGCGCCGTCACTGCGCCCAGCACGAGGCCGTAGACGACGTGCGCGGCGATCATCGACGCCTGGCGCCGGCGGTCGTCGAGGTGGGCGGGCGGCAGCGCGCCGAGCAGCGGCACCCACCCCTGGTAGCTGCCGGCCCAGAGCGCGAGCGCGTAGAGGACGGATGCGGCCGGTCCCGGGCCGCCGAGCACCGCGCGGTGCAGGGCGCCGGCCGCGGCGCCGTACCCGAGATGCGCGACGACCGCGGTCGCGTTCACCGCCTCCCGCGACAGGCCGGGCAGCGCCGTGCGGACGATGGCCCGGGGCGGCGGCTCCTGCAGCAGCCCTCGCCTCGCCGCGACGGCCAGCACCGCGCTCATGGCGGCCGTCGCGACCGTGCCGGCCACTGCACCGGCCACTGCGTTCCGCACCTCGTCGTTCCCGCGCATCCGCACCTCCCGGCGCGCAAGCGTGGCCCCCTCGTCCGCACGTTGGGTGGGAGTCCCCCGACCGCCCGCTCCCCCGGTTCGCAGGTAAGGGCCACCTCACCTACCGTGGAACACCGTGACCGCGGACGCCCCCACGACCACCCGCCCCGAGGGGCAGGCCGAGACCGTCACCCCGCAGCGCGGGCTGCTGCGCGTCTGGGGCCCCGGCCTGATCGTGATGCTCGCGGACACGGACGCCGGGTGCCTCGTCACGGCGGCCCAGTCCGGGGCGTCGTGGGGCTACGCGGTGCTGCTGCCGCAGCTGCTGCTCATCCCGATCCTGTTCATGGTGCAGGAGATCACGGTGCGCCTCGGCATCGTGACCGGCAAGGGTCACGGGCTGCTCATCCGCGAGCAGTTCGGGCGTGGCTGGGGCTACCTGTCGGCCGGCACCCTGCTGCTGTCGTCGATCGGGGCGCTCCTCACCGAGTTCGCCGGCATCGCGGGCGTCGGGGAGCTGTTCGGGGTCTCGCGGTGGTTCACGATCCCCGTCGCGACCGTGCTGCTGCTCGCCGTCGCGCTGCTCGGGCGCTACCGCCGGGCGGAGCGGATCGGCATCCTCGTGGGGCTCGGCGAGCTCACGTTCCTCATCGCGATGGTGCTGTCGGGGCCGAAGGTGGGCGACGTGATCGCCGGTGCCACCGCCATCCCGCTCGACAAGCCCGGCTACGTCTACCTGCTCGTACCTGCTCGCCGCGAACATCGGCGCCGTGATCATGCCGTGGATGATCTTCTACCAGCCGACGGCGGTGGTCGACAAAGGCCTCACGGTCGCCGCGCTGCCGCGCGAGCGGCGCGACACCGCGTTCGGCGCGGTGCTCACGCAGGTGATCATGATCGCCGTCATCGTGACGCTCGCCGCCACGGTCTTCACGCACGGGCTTCGGCCGACGCTGAACACGGTCGGCGACATCGCGGGGGCGGTCACGCCGTTCCTGGGGGGCATGCCGGCGAAGGTCCTGATCGGCGCCGCCGTGCTCGGCGGGGCGCTCGTGGCGGCGCTCGTCGTGTCGCTGGCCGGCTCGTGGGGCGTCGCGGACGTGATGGGCTGGAAGCACAGCCTGAACAGCCGCATCGACCGCACGAACGGGAAGTTCTACACGGTCTACGCGCTCGCCCACGTGCTCGGCGCCGTCGTCGTGCTGTCGGCGGTCGACCTCGTCGCGCTCGCCGTCGACGTCGAGGTGATGAACGCGGTGCTGCTGCCGATCGTGCTCGGGTTCCTGCTCGCGCTCGAGGTGCGGGCGCTGCCCGAGGAGCACCGGATGCGGGGCGTCTACCGCTGGATCGTGTGGAGTCTCTGCGGGGTCGTCATGGCGTTCGGCCTCTACATGGTGCCGGTGAGCCTCCTCCCCCACTGACCCTTCGACGGTTGCCACGTTCGCGGGTGCAGGTGCGCAAGAACGGTCGGAACGGATCGGCGCATCCACCCGCAGGATGAGGGCATGGCGACGGTGGACGAGGTCATGGATCTCCTGGGCACGCGCCTCGACGAGGCCGACCTCGACGCGCTCGCGCAGCGCGTCCACCTGTCGCGGTTCCACCTGCACCGCCTGCTGACGGCCGCGCTGGGCGAGCCGCCCGGCGCGCTGCGGCGGCGGCTGCTGCTCGAGCGCGCGGCCCACCGCCTCGTGACGACCGACGAGACGGTCGTCGACCTCTCGGTCGCCGCCGGCTACGACTCCCCCGACGGCTTCACGCGGGCGTTCAGCCGCGCCTTCGGGATGCCGCCGTCGGACTACCGCCGTACCGGCCGGGTGCGCCATCGCATCCCGGCGCCCTCCGGCATCCACTTCCATCCGCCGGGCGGCCTCGCGCTGCCCGCTCTCGTGAGGAGCGATCCCATGGACACCCTCGTCCGCATGCTCGACCACCATCTCGACACCACCGCCGCGGTCCTCGCCCGGCTCGACCGCGTGCCGGACGCCCTGGACCGGCCGATCACCCTCTCCGTCGAGGGGATCGACGAGGCGCCGACCCTCCGCAGCACCTGCGACCGCCTCGTGCGGCAGCTCGAGCAGTGGGTCGTCGCGCTCGAAGGAGGCACCAGCATCCCGGCGGGCGACGCGACGCCGGCCGGGCTGCGCCGACGCCTGGAAGCGGTCGCGCCGCGCTTCCGCGAGCAGGTCGTCGCGCAGGTGGTCGCGGGGAACGCGGAGTCGACGTTCCTCGACCTCACCTGCGATCCGCCGCAGACCTTCACGCTCGGCGGCGTGCTCGCGCACGTGCTCACGTTCGCCGCGGTGCGGCGGACGATCGCGATCGGCGCCCTCGAGACCGCCGGCGTCGGCGACCTGGGCTCCGGGGATCCGATGGCCTACGTCGGCGGCGCGGGCCCGGACGCCTCGACGGTGCACCGCCGCTTCGACGAGCCCTGACCCGAGCGCGGACTTGCCGCTTTCTGCCCTCGAACCGCCCGGATGACGGCAGAAAGTGGCACCTGTGCGTGGTCTTAGGGGGCGGGCGGGGCGTTGAAGCGCTGCTGGGCCGCTGCGAGACCGTCGGTCGAGAGCGCGAGCACCGCGTCTGCCGCCTCGCCGACGAGCAGCGGCAGCTCCTTGCGCTCCGTCGACGAGAAGTCGTGCAGCACGTAGTCGGCCGCGGGCTGGCGCCCCGGTGGCCGGCCGATGCCGACCCGCACGCGGGCGAAGTCGGGCGTGCCGAGCACCGTCGCGATGTCGCGGACCCCGTTGTGGCCGCCGTGCCCGCCGCCCGTCTTCAGTCGAAGGGCGCCGAAGGGGATGTCCAGCTCGTCGTGCACGACGATGAGCCGGTCGGGGCTCAGCGAGTAGAACTTCACCAGCCGCCCGACGGGGCGCCCGGACTCGTTCATGTAGGTCTCGGGTGCGGCGAGCACATAGCGGGCGCCGCCGGGCGCCTCACGGCCCTCGGCGACGAACGCGTTCGTCTTGTGCCGCCCGAACCGCACGCCCATGCGGTGCGCGAGCTCGTCGAGCACCATCCGGCCGACGTTGTGCCGGTTCCCGGCGTACTGGCCGCCGGGGTTGCCGAGACCGACGACGAGCCAGGGGCGCTCGTCCACGCCCGGGGACTAGCTCGCGGCGCCGGCGCCGACCGTGTCGGCGGCCTCGGACTCCGCGGGCTCCTCGGCGGCGTCGCCCACGATGCCGACGATGAGCAGGTCGGGCTCGGAGGCGAGCTTCGCGCCCTCGGGCAGCGTGATGTCGCCGGCCGTGATGTGGGTGCCCTCGGTCAGGCCCTCGATCGAGACGAGCACGCGCTCGGGGATGTGGGTCGCCTCCACGTCGAGCAGCAGCGTCTGCACGTCGAAGTTCGGGCTGGTGCCGGGAGCGGACTCGCCCTCGAGGTGCACGGGGACCTCGACCTGCACGGTCTCACCGCTGCGGACGAGCAGCAGGTCGACGTGCTCGATGATCTGCCGCACCGGGTCCTTCTGCACGTCCTTGACGAGCGCGAGCTGGCTGGCCCCCGCGATGTCGAGGTCGAGCACGGCGTTCGCCTTGCGGATGATCAGGCCGGTCTCGTGCGCGGGCAGCGAGATGTGCACGGGTTCGCTCCCGTGGCCGTAGATGACGGCCGGGATGCGGCCCGCAGCGCGCAGCTTGCGCGCGGCGCCCTTCCCGAACGATTCGCGACGCTCGGCGCTGATCCTGTCGGCCATGTCGGTCCCTCCGTGGGCCCTGCCGGCCCGGTCGATCGGTCGGCGGTCGCGGGCGCACGCTGCAAATGGCGCGCCACGTCGATCACGGATGCAGGTGCGCATCCCTCGCCGAAGTCCGACGGACGAGTGTAGCGGAAGCGGCGGGGACGCTTCCGCACGATCCGGGCTCGCACGCACGCCCGGCCGGGCCGTTTCGGGCGGAAGGGGCGTCCGATGACACCCGCGAATGCCCGAAGCGGCCCGTCGACGCCGCGAGCGGGAAGAGGGGCTTCAGGCCGGGCCGCGGCTGTGCGTCGCGGCCTCGATGGCGCGGTCGACGACCTGCTCCTTCGTGCCGTGGATGTTGATCGTCGCGCCGTTCTCGTCGGAGGCGAGCGGCTCGAGGGTGTCGAGCTGCGAGTCGAGCAGCGACGGCGGCATGAAATGCCCGTGGCGCTCCTGCAGCCGCCGCTCGAGCTCCTCGCGGGTGCCCGTCAGCAGCACGAAGAAGGCCGCGGGCTCCTCGGCGCGGATCCGCTCCCGGTACTTCCGCTTCAGCGCGGAGCACGCCATGACGACGACCCGGCCCTCGCCCTGCCGCGTGCGCATGACCTTGCCGACGATGTCGAGCCAGGGTGCGCGGTCGGCGTCGTTCAGGGGGACGCCCTGGGACATCTTCGCGACGTTGGCCTTGGGGTGGAAGTCGTCGGCGTCGAGGTAGACGCCGCCGACGCGGTCGGCGATCCCCTCGGCGACGGTCGACTTCCCGGATCCGGAGACGCCCATGACGACGATCGGCGGCAGGTCCACGTCGCCGACGCTAGCGCGCGCTCATCCAGCCGGAGCACTTGGGCAGGACATGGTCGCTTCAGCAGGACGTGAACCGGCTCTCGTCCGGCTGGGGGCGAAGCGTCCTGCTGAAGCGCTTCCGGGGGGGCGCTCAGTAGAACTCGTCGGTGTTCACCGGGTTGATCAGCTCACGGCCGTCGAGGTACCGCGTGCAGTTGTCGGCGAAGAGGGCCGCGATCAGCTCGTCCTCGAGATCGCTGAGCGCCGCGGTGTGCGGGCTGATGAGCACGTTCGGCTCGTCCCACAGCGGGGAGTCGGCCGGCAGCGGCTCGGGTGTCGTCACGTCGAGCGCCGCGAAGCCGACGCGGCCGGCGCGCAGCTGCTCGAGCAGGGCGTCCTGGTCGATCACGGTGCCGCGGCCCACGTTCACGATCACGACGCCGGGCTTCGCGTTCGCGAGCACCTCGGCGCTGATCAGGTGCTCCGTCTCGGCGGTGCCGGGCAGCGAGACGAGGAGCGCGTCGAAGTCACCGACGCGCTCGCGCAGCGCGTCGGGATGGATCACCTCCTCCACCCCGTCCACGGTCACGTCGCGCCGGGAGGTGCCGGCGACGTGCGCGCCGAGTGCCGCGAGCTTCGCCGCCGTGAGCCTGCCGATGCCGCCGAGGCCGACGAGCAGCACGCGGCTGCCGTCGACGCGCCGCATGATCCACCGGCCGTCGGCCCAGTCGTGCTGCCGCTGGTGCTCGATCAGCCGGGGCAGGCTCTTGAACCCGGCGAGCAGGCCGAGCACGCAGAACTCCGACAGCGGCCCGGCGTGCACGCCGGCCGTGGTCGTGAACCGGACGCGTTCGAGCTGCTCGGACGACAGCTCCGCCCCGCGCACCTGGGCACCGCCCCCCGCGGGCATGAGCTGCACCCACTCGAGCGCCGGGTTCGCCTGCACGCTGCGCTTCAGCTCGGCCGGCCGCTCCCCGGGGATGCCGTAGAGCACCTGCGCCGAGTCCACGAGCCGCTCGAACCGCGCCTGCTGCTCCGGCGTTCGGCGGAACTCCGGATCCCCGGCGTGGTCGCCCGGATGCCTCATCGGCGGCAGCAGCGACTGGTCGACGACGAAGTCGACGCGCGGCTCCGCGGCCACGACCCGCGCGACGAGCTCGTCCGCGATCGGGGTGGCGGCGACGACGCGGAGGCGATCCTTCGGCACGGCGGCTCCCTTCCGGGCGCGGACCCGGGTGGGTCCGGCGGCGGCAGCCTACCCAGCGGCCACCCACCGGCTCCCGGGAGGCCGCCGCCTGATCGAACACCCCCGGCGAGCGGTCGGGGAGGACGGATACAGTCGGCTGAACGGCATCCGAACCCCTTGGGAGCGCATCGTGAGCGACACCGCCACCTCCACGAACGACACCACGGCCACCGCCGACATCGGTGTGGTCGGCATGGCGGTGATGGGCTCCAACCTCGCCAGGAACCTCGCCCACCACGGGCACGCGGTTGCGGTCTACAACCGCACGGCGGCGAAGACCGACCAGGTGATCGAGGAGCACGGCTCGGAAGGGCGGTTCGTGCCGTCGCACGACATCGACGCGTTCGTCGCGAGCCTGAAGAAGCCGCGCGCGGCGATCATCATGGTGCAGGCCGGGCGGGGCACGGATGCCGTGATCGACCAGCTCGCGGAGCGGTTCGAGCCGGGCGACATCATCGTCGACGGCGGCAACGCGCTCTTCACCGACACCATCCGGCGCGAGCGCGACCTGCGCGACAAGCAGCTGAACTTCGTCGGCACCGGGATCTCGGGCGGCGAGGAGGGCGCGCTGAACGGCCCGTCGATCATGCCCGGCGGCTCGGTGGAGGCGTACGCGACCCTCGGCCCCATCCTCGAGTCCATCGCGGCCGAGGCCGAGGGCGAGCCCTGCGTCACCCACATCGGCACGGACGGCGCCGGGCACTTCGTGAAGATGGTGCACAACGGCATCGAGTACGCCGACATGCAGCTCATCGCCGAGTCGTACGACCTGCTGCGCCGCATCGGCGGGCACGACCCGGCCGCGATCGCCGAGGTGTTCGAGGCGTGGAACGAGGGGGATCTCGAGTCCTACCTCATCGAGATCACCGCGCAGGTGCTGCAGCAGCAGGACGGATCGACCGGTGAACCGCTCATCGACAAGATCGTCGACCAGGCGGGGTCGAAGGGCACCGGCGTCTGGACCGTGCAGAACGCCGTCGGCCTCGGCATCCCCGTGTCGGGCATCGGCGAGGCCGTGTTCGCACGGGCCGTCTCCTCGAAGCCGGAGCAGCGGGCCGCGGTCGGTGCGCTCCCCGGCGAGCGGCCGACGCCGGTCGACAAGCCGGAGGGCTTCGAGGACGACGTGCGCGCCGCGCTCTACGCCTCGAAGGTCGTCGCGTACGCGCAGGGCTTCGACGTGATCATCGCGGGCGCCAAGGAGTTCGGCTGGGACATCGACAAGGGCGCGGTCGCGAAGATCTGGCGGGCGGGCTGCATCATCCGGGCCCGGTTCCTGAACCGGATCGTGGAGGCGTACGACCGGAACCCCGAGCTGCCCACCCTGCTCGCGGACGAGTACTTCGCGAAGGCCGTCGCCGACGGGGAGGCCGCATGGCGCCGCGTGGTGGCTGCGGCGGCGCTGTCGGGCGTGCCGGTGCCCGGCTTCGCATCGGCGCTCTCCTACTACGACTCCCTGCGCGCGGAGCGGCTGCCCGCGGCCCTGATCCAGGGCCAGCGCGACTTCTTCGGCGCGCACACGTACCGCCGGGTGGACAAGGAGGGCACCTTCCACACGCTCTGGAGCGGCGACCGCACCGAGATCGAGTCCGAGGGCTCGTCCCACTGAGGGGCCGGCCGGTGGAGCTGATCCTCGTCCGGCACGGCGAGAGCGAGGCCAACGTGGCCGCCTCGGCCGCGGAGGCCTCCGGCGCCCTGCGGATCGACGTGCCCGCCAGGGATCCCGACGTCGAGCTGTCCGAGCGCGGCCTGCGCCAGGCCGAGGCGCTCGGTCGCCGGCTCGCCGCGGATCCGCCCCCCGACGCCCTGCGGGTGTCCCCGTACCGGCGGGCGCGCGCGACGGCCGAGGTCGCCCTCGGAGTCGCCGGGTGGGACGTCCCGCCCCTCGTCGACGAGCGGCTGCGGGACCGGGAGCTGGGCGTGCTCGACACGCTCACCGGCCGCGGGGTGCGGGAGCTGCACCCCGGCGAGGCGGACCGTCGGCGGTTCCTCGGCAAGTTCTACTACCGGCCGCCCGGCGGCGAGTCGTGGGTGGACGTCGCGCTGCGCATCCGCGCCGTGCTGCCCGAGCTCGAGGCGTCGGGCAGCCGGGTGCTCGTCGTCGCGCACGACGCGGTGATCTGGCTGTTCCGGGCCGTCTGCGAGCGGATCGAGGAGCGCGAGCTGCTCGACCTGGCGGCGGCGACCCCCATCCCGAACGCATCGATCACCCGGTTGGTGCACGATCGCGGCGACGGCCCGTGGCACGCCACGGTGCTGAACGACGTCGCCCACCTCGACGAGGTGACCGAGCACGGAGGTCGGCACGATGCCCCGCACGGCTGAACCCGCTGACCCGACCACGCTGCCGCCGCTGCCGGCGCCGGCCTCCTCCAAGCGGGAACGCGGCGACGTGCTCGTCATCGGCGGCGCGGCCAAGACGCCCGGCGCGGTGGCGCTGACCGGGATCGCGGCCCTGCGCGTGGGCGCTGGCCGGCTCACGGTCGCGGTCGCGGAGTCGGTGGCCGCTCCGCTGGCCGTGGCCTTCCCGGAGGCGGGCGTGGTCGGGCTCCCGCAGAACCGGTCCGGCTCGGTGACCGGCGGTGCGGCATCCGTCCTCGAGGGCGCCCTCGACGTCGACTGCGTCGTCGTGGGGCCCGGGCTCGACGACGCCGACGAGGCCCAGGAGCTGCTCCAGCGGCTCGTCCCCCTGATGGGTCGGGAGACGCGGGTGCTGCTCGACGCGTTCGCGCTCGGCGCGCTCGCGAACGACGCGGACCTCTGCCGGCCGCTCGAGGGGCGGCTGCTGCTCACGCCGAACAGCACCGAGACGGCGATCCTGCTCGGTCGCGATCCCGGCGACACGGCCGACGACCTCGCGGAGGTGGCGGACCGGTACGGCGCCGTCGTCTCCGGTAGCGGCATGGTCGCCGAGCCCGGCGGCCGGCTCCGGCGGATCGACGCGGGCAACCCGGGACTCGCGACCTCCGGCTCGGGCGACGTGCTGGCCGGCGCGATCGCAGGGCTCGTCGCGCGCGGCGCGGACGCCGGCGATGCGGCCTGCTGGGCGACGTGGCTGCACGCGACGGCCGGCGACCGGTTGGCCGAGCGCATCGGCCCGGTGGGCTTCCTGGCCCGCGAGCTCGCGGACGAGCTGCCCCGCCTCCTCGCCGAGCACACCTGACCCGCCGCGCGCGCCTCGTCGCACCGCCCCTGACGGCGCCTCAGCGCAGGGCGGCGATGACCGGAGCGAACGCCTCCGCCTGGGTGCTCGAGACCGGGAACACCGTGATCCCGGTGCGCTCGCTCAGCATCTGCAGGCTCTCCGCCATGGCATCCGCATCCCCTCGGAGCACGCCGACCGCGTCGTGCACGTCGTCGGCCCTGAGGCCCTGCCGCTCCAGGTAGGGCACGAGCCGCCCGCCGACGCCGGACAGCTGGAGCGCGAACGCCGGATCCGTACCCTCGCTCCGCACGATCTCGACCGCTCGCAGCACGTCGTCGAGCACGGCCGTCGGCGGGAGCGCGAGCGCGACCGTGTCCGCGATCGCGGCGGCCTTCAGAGCGCGCGGGCCCGATGCGGCGATCACGACCCGCGGCACCGGCTCGACCTCCGCCCGCACCGCCTCGACGGTGGCGGTGAGGATCCGGCGCCGGTCCTCCCCGGTGCCCCACGCCCTGCCGAGCGCCGCCGCCTCCGACTCGGCGTCCGGTCGCCCCGTGCCGATCCCGAGCTCGAAGCGGCCGCCGGAGAGCAGCTGCAGCGCCGCCGCCTCCCGGACGACCGCTGCGGGCGACCGGAGCGGGGCGGCGAGCACCCACGGCGCGACGGTGAGCCGGGAGGTGACGGCCGCGGCGGCGGCGAGGGCCGGGAACGGTGATGGGGTGGAGCGCGTGTCGGGGAGCAGGAGCAGGTCGTAGCCGCCGGCCTCGATCTCCCTGGCGCGGTCCAGCCAGCCGGCTCCGGACCGCTGCGGCCCCTCCACCACCCCGAACCGGAACGCCGACGTCGTCATGCCGGCAGTCTCCACCCACCGATGGACGGATCGCGCAACCCCCCTCCACCCGGTTCGTATCCGGTGGTACCGTCGCCCCCGCCGCATCCCCCAGACCTCGGGACGGGATCTTCCGGATCGACCGAGGGACTGATCAGATCATGCAACGCATCTACTACTGCACCGGGACGTCGTTCCTGACCGGCGACGACGTCGCCGACGCGGTGCTCGAGTACGCCTGGGTGCTGGCCCAGTACGGCCGCTTCGACCTCGTGCGCATCCCCACCAGGAGAGCGGACGGATCCGACGGATCCTCGACGCTCCTCGTCGGGCCGAGCAGCCAGATCTCGACCGAGGAGGTCGCCCTCGCCGAGGCCGGCGAGGAGCTCGTCGCCCGCGAGTTCGTGCAGTCCGTCAAGGAGCGGGCCGCGCACCTGCGGGACCCGCTGCCGGTCGTGGACTTCGACGGCTCCATGTTCGAGACCGAGCCCGACGACTGACCGCTCGAGGACGATGAGCTAGAGGCGGATCCGCCGCTCCACGACGCCACGGGCGGCGGCGGCGAGCGGGAGGCGGTTCGACCGCGCGTAGCTGCGGAGCATCCGGAACGCCTCGTCCATGTCGACCTCGTGCCGGTGCGCGAGCACGCCCTTCGCCTGCTCGATCGCCACCCGGGAGTTCAGGGCGCCCTGCAGCTGGTCCCGCAGCACGTCGTTCGCCCGGAAGCTGCGCTCGTGCAGGACGCCGATCGTCGCGACGTCGCCGAGGGCCTGCGCCGCGCGGAGGTCGTGCTCGTTGAGCTCCCCGGCTTCGGCCCGGAACAGGTTGAGCGCGCCGATCGTCTGGTCGCGCAACCGCATCGGGATCGCGAACACACCACGGAATCCCTGCTCGGCCGCGCTCGACCGGAACTCCGGCCAGCGGTCGCCGGTCTCCGCGATGTCCGGCACGATCGTGGGCAGCCCGGTCCTGAAGCACTCGACGCAGGGTCCGGCCTCGGCGCCGAGCTGCAGGGTCTCGACGATGCGACTCTCCTCGCTCGTCGATGCGACGAGGTCGAGGACGCCGCTGTCGGGATCGGCGAGCAGCAGGCCGACCGCGGTCACGTCGAGGAGGTCGCGGCACGTGTCGACGAGCACCTGCAGCATCTCGACCACGTCGTAGTCCGCGACGAGGGTGTCGGCAAGGGTGGCGAAGGCGTCGAGCAGTGCGACCTCGCGGCTGGTCTCGGTCATCGCTCGTCCTGGATCTCGCCGCCCCGGATGGTGAACCGGCGGCTTCTCGTGAGGATGTCGTCCGCGACCTCCAGCATCGTCCTGCCCTCCGCGAAGGCGCGGGCGCGGATGAGCAGCTCGGCGTCGTCGGCCGAGACGTCGAGCTGGGCGATGACGAACCCCGTCGCCTGATGGATGCGCCGCCGGGACCGGGGCCGTGCGGCGGCGGGCGCCTCCTCGAGCCCGCTCTCCTCGATGGCCTGCCGGAGGACGGTGCGGCTGACGTCGGCGGCCACGGCGACGGCCCGAGCGAGGTCGTCGCCCTCCAGCGGCCGCGGGCGCACGTCGTACAGGTCGATCGCGCCGATCCGGAGCGGTCCGACGTTGAGCGGGATGGCGAACAGGGCGGCGACCGCGGAGTCGGCGAGGGCCCGGGAGAACGCCGGCCAGGTGCGGCTCGGACTGCCGCGCAGGTCGGGTTCGAGCACGGGACGGCCCGTCGCGATGGCATCCCAGCAGGGACCTTCGCCCAGGTCGAACTGCAGCTCGTCGACGCGCGCGATGACGTCGTCGCTCGCGGAGATCGTCTCGGAGCCGAGCAGCCCGCCGAGCGTCGAGATCGCGGCACCGGCGACGGGCACCACCGCCAGCACCACCTCGGCCTCGACCGGGCCCGGAGATGATTCGTCTGGCGTCATGGGTCCTCGGTCGCTCCCGCGGTCCTCCACGGGGTCCTCGCCAGGCTACCGCGCGGAGCCGGGAATCGCCTCCCCGCAGCGCGTCAGGACGCCGGGACCGGCTCGTGCTCGTCCGCGGATCCGGGGAGCGTCGCGAACGCCTCCTCGAGCACGCTCGCGGCGTCGTCGAGCAGCGCGTCGGAGATCACGACGCTCGGCAGCAGCCTCAGCACGCTGTCCCACGAACCGGCGTCGAGCGCGATCACGCCGTGCTCGGCGGCGTAGGTGAGCACGTGCTTCAGCGCGGCGGCGTTCGGCTTCTTCGTGCCCGGCTGCACGAGCTCGATCCCGAACATGGCGCCCTTGCCGCGCACCTCGCCCACGACGTCGAACCGGTCCGCCCAGTCACCGATGCGGGAGACGAGGGTGCGCTCGACCCGCTGGGCCTCGCCGATCAGGTCCTCGCGCTCGATGAGGTCGAACACGGCGAGCGCCGCCGCCGTCGAGACGGGGTTGCCGCCGAAGGTGCCCCCCACGCCGCCCGGCTGCACCGCGTCCATGATCTCGGCGCGGCCGGTGACGGCGGCGAGCGGCATCCCGCCGGCGATCCCCTTCGCCGACGTGACGAGGTCGGGTACGACGCCGTGGTGCTCGATCGAGTACCAGGCGCCGGTCCTGGCGATGCCGGCCTGGATCTCGTCGGCCACGAAGACGATGCCGTTGTCGCGGCAGTACTCGGCGATCCGGGCGAAGTAGCCGGGAGCCGGGATGATGACGCCCCCGTCGCCCTGGATCGGCTCGGCGAAGAAGGCGGCCACGTCCCGGGGGCCGACGTGGGTCTCGATCACATCGATCGTGCGCTCGGCCGCCTCCTCGCCGGACAGGCCGTCGCGGAAGGGGTAGCTGATCGGCACGCTGTAGATCTCGCCCGGGAAGGGCCCCATGCCCTCGCGCTCCGGCCACGGGCGGTAGGTCATCGCCATCGTGAGGTTCGTCCGACCGTGGAACGCGTGGTCGAGCACGACGATCGCGCGCCGGCCGGTGAAGCGGCGGGCGATCTTGGCGGCGTTCTCGACCGCCTCCGCCCCCGAGTTCACGAGGATCGAGTGCTTCTCGTGGGTGCCGGGCGTGATCTCGGCGAGCTTCTCGGCGACGCGGACGTAGTTCTCGTACGGGGTGACCGTGAAGAGCGTGTGGGTGAGCTTCTGCACCTGCTCCGCGACCGCGGCGGCGACGTCGGGGTGGGCGTGGCCGATCGTGGTCACGCCGATCCCGCAGCCCAGGTCGATGAGCTGGTTGCCGTCGACGTCGACGAGCACCGCGCCGGCGCCGTGGTCCATGTAGATGTTCGCGAGCGTGCCGGCGCCGCGGGACACCGCCCTCACCCGCCGCTCCTGCAGCGCCCGTGACCGGGGACCCGGCAGCTCGGTGACGAGCCGCCGTTCCTGCGGGACGGAGAAGGTGCGGGTCGCGGAGGTTCCGGCTGCCATCGCTCCAGGCTAGGCGGTGCCCCCTGGGCCGGCCCCGTTTCCGCTGGGGGCGACGGCTCGGCGGGCGCGGGCGCCGCCGCACACGCCGGCTGCGGCGGATTTACAGCGCTTACCAGGCCGCTCCCAGTGGCGCTTCTTACGCTCGCCCCCGATCCACCACCCCCGACGAAGTGGGAGCTCCATGCGTCTCCGCATCCCCGTGATCCTGGCGGCCGCCGCCCTGGCTGCGCCGCTGCTCGGTGCCGCCGCACCGTCGGCCGTCGCGCGTCCAGCGCTGCACACGGCCGGCACGTACTCGAATCCGCTCGACCTCCAGCTGCCCGGAGGCCGGACCGCCGAGAGCTGCGCCGATCCCTTCGTGCTGCAGCCCACCGCGAGCGACCACCGCTGGACGCTCTACTGCACCGCCGACGCCCTCACCTCCAGCGAGACGGACTCGACCGGCGCCCTCGTGCTGCACCAGGTGCCGCAGTACCGGTCGACGGACCTCGTGCACTGGACCTACGCCGGCGACGCGTTCCCGACGAAGCCGTCCTGGCTGAAGTCGGACGCGGGCGTCTGGGCGCCCGACGTCGTCTACCGCAACGGGCAGTACCGGATGTACTACACGGCGTCCGACACCACCGCAGGCGGCTCCGCGATCGGCCTCGCGACCAGCTCCTCCCCGACCGGACCGTGGACCGACACGGGCACCCCGGTCGTGCCGCCCGGCGTGAACCCCGACAACGGGCAGAGCCGCTGGGAGTTCGACCCCGAGGTGATCTCGGCGAACGGGACCGACTACCTCTACTTCGGTTCGTACAACGGCGGCATCTTCGTGCGCACGCTGTCCGCGGACGGCCGGACCTCGATCGCATCGAGCGAGAAGCGCATCGCGATCGACAACCGCTACGAGGGCACCTACATCGTCCAGCACGGCGGCTGGTACTACTTCTTCGGCTCCGCATCGAACTGCTGCAACGGGTCGCTGACCGGCTACAGCGTGTTCACCGCGCGGTCGAGGAGCCCGCTCGGGCCGTTCGTGGACAAGGACGGCGTGGCGATCACGGCCAGCCGCGTCGGCGGCACCCCGGTGCTCAGCCAGAACGGGAACCGCTGGGTCGGCACCGGCCACAACGCGGTGATCACCGACTACTCCGGCCAGGACTGGATCGTCTACCACGCGGTCGACAAGAACCACCCGTACTACACGGGCGGCACCAACCCGACCTACACGAAGCGGCCGGCACTGATGGATCCCCTCGACTGGCAGAGCGGCTGGCCGGTGGTGCGCGGTGACAGCGGGCCGTCCGACTCGACGATGCCCGCACCCGCGGCCCAGCCGGGAGAGCAGACGGCGTACCGCCCGTCCTTCGTGCCCCAGGCGCAGCCCGGCACGACGATCCCCGGGCTGTCGGACTCGTTCGACGGCTCCTCGCTGTCGAACCGCTGGTCGTGGATCCGGCAGCCGTCGTCGAGCACCTACTCGGTGAGCGGCGGCGCGTTCGCCTGGCAGACGCAGGCGGCGGACCTGCAGCCGCCGGACAACTCGCAGGCCTCGGTGCTCACCGAGCCGGCGCCGGCGGGCGACTACGTGGTCGAGACGAAGGTCTCGGTGAACACGGGCCTGAACGACGTGCACAACTACGTGCAGGGCGGCCTGATCGTGTACAGGAGCGACTCCGACTACGTGCGCCTCACGTCGAACTCGATCTGGGACACGCGCCAGACGGAGTTCGGCAAGCACGTGAGTGGAGCCGCGGCCGGCCAGCCGAGCTACGGCAACGGGGTGGTCGGGCCGGTCGGCGACTGGACCTACCTCCGGATCGTGAAGCACACGGTGTCGGGCCAGGAGGCGTACACCGCCTACACGAGCCTCGACGGCACGAGCTGGGACAAGGGCATCACCTGGACCGCGTCGCTCGGCTCGTCGGCGCGGATCGGCCTGATCTCGCTCGGTGGCTCCGGGTTCACGTCCACGTTCCAGTACGTGAAGGTCAGTCACCTGGCGCGCTGACGTCTCTCGGTCGCCGCGGGACGGGCCGCTTCGGGCATCACTGGGCGTCATCGGACGCCCGTCGTGCCCGAAGCGCCCCGTGGTCCGGTTGCAGGGCCGAGGGCCGGGGTGGGATCGTGCGGAGACCGCGAGCGCATCGCCGCGGCTCCACGACCCCTGAGGAGTGCTCGTGCCTGGAGCCCGCGTCGCCGGCGCCCACCTCGTCGGCAGTGTCAACCTGCCCACCGCCGAGGCCGTGATCGGGACGGTGGCCGAGCACCTCGGCGCCCACCTCGCCCGCATCCCGGACGGCGAGGTCGGCGAGCGGTACTACTGGCTGCAGTTCCAGAGCGCCCGACTCGAACGGACCCCCGGGCTCGTGCGGCTCGGCGAGACGCCGTACCTGATCCGCGGCGAGTTCGATCAGCGGCCGCTGGCGCTGGACGGGTCCGTCGCCGCGGAGGACCTCGTCCTTCCCGATCTCGGCTACGCGGACGCGGCGATCACGTCCTTCGCGACGTTCGCGTCGCTGCAGGAGGCCGGGGTCGTCCCCGCCGGGGTCCGCTTCCAGGTCTCCCTGCCGACGCCGGCGGCCGTGGTCGGGGTGTTTCTCGCCGAGCGGGACCGCGCAGCGGTCGAGCCGGTCTACGAGCGGGCCCTGTTCGGTGAGCTCGACCGCATCCTGGCCGCGATCCCCCACGAGCGCCTGGCGATCCAGTGGGACACGGCGGTCGAGTTCGGCTTCCTCGAGCAGGTCGACATCGGGGGCTTCCGCCTCGCCGCCTGGTTCGACGACGTGCTCGCCGGCGTGGTGGAGCGGGCGGCGCGCCAGGCGGCCGCGGTGCCGGAGGACGCGGCCGTCGGCTTCCACCTCTGCTACGGCGACGTGGAGGAGGCGCACTTCGTGCAGCCGAAGGACGCGGCCACCCTCGCCTCGGTGATCCGCGGCCTGCTCGCCGCGACGCCCCGCCGGATCGACTGGATCCACCTGCCGGTACCGATCGAGCGGGACGACGCCGCCTACTTCGCACCGCTCGCCGGACTCGACCTGCCGGACGAGACGGCGCTCGTCCTGGGACTCGTCCACCACGAGGACGGCGTCGACGGCGCCCTCCGCCGGATCGAGGCCGCCGCCACCGCGGTGCCGCGGTTCGGTGTCGCGACCGAGTGCGGCTTCGGCCGTGGCCCCGCCGAGCGCACGGCCCCCCTGCTCGACCTGCACCGGGAGATCCTCGAACGGGTGGGCTGAGCCGGTCGCCGCGCCGGCCGCCCGCTCGACGCTGCTCCCGGTTTGTGCTGACCCACAACGAATAGCGCCGGCGCGCTACCCTCGTACCGCCGGCGGCAGGGTCGTCGCCGGTGTCGCACCTCCCGGGGGTCCCCATGTCCGACGACACCACCGCCTTCGACGCCGCCGCGGCACGCGTGCGAGCCGGCGCATCCGCCGACGACGAGGCGAAGGTCCTGCTCGGCCGGATGAGCGAGCAGGAGAAGCTCGGCCTGCTCGACGGCGACGAGCCCTTCTGGGCCGGCTTCCGCCGGATGATCGAGGAGGGCTACAACCACACCCCGTACGTGCACGGCGCGGTGCCGCGGCTCGGCGTCCCCGGCCTGCGCTTCGGCGACGGCCCGCGCGGGGTGGTGCTCGGCCGCTCCACCGCCTTCCCTGTCGCCATGGCGCGCGGCGCCACCTGGGATCCGGCGCTCGAGGAGCGGATCGGCACCGCGATCGGCCTGGAGCTGCGCGCACAGACCGGCAACTTCTTCGGCGGCATCTGCATCAACCTCCCTCGGCATCCCGCCTGGGGGCGGATCCAGGAGACGTACGGCGAGGACCCCCTGCTGCTCGGGGCCTTCGGCGCAGCCCTGCACCGCGGCGTCGCCCCGAACGCGATGACCACCGTGAAGCACTACGCGCTCAACTCGATGGAGAACGCGCGCTTCACCGTCGACGTGACGGTCGACGAGGCGCCGCTGCGCGAGGTGTTCCTGCCGCACTTCCGCGCCGTCGTCGAGGCAGGCGCGGATGCCGTGATGACGGCCTACAACTCCGTCAACGGCGAATGGGCCGGCCAGAACCCGCACCTGATCACCGAGATCCTGCGCGAGGAGTGGGGCTTCGCCGGCATCGCGGTCTCCGACTTCATCTGGGGTCTCCGGAACGCCGTGGCCTCCCTCGAGGCCGGGCTCGACGTCGAGGAGCCGTTCGCCGAGCAGCGCGCCCAGCACCTGCCCGCGGCGCTCGAGGCGGATCCGTCGCTGTGGTCCCTCGTCGACGAGACGGGCGTCCGGATCCTCGCGGTGCAGCTGCGGTTCGCCGCGCGGCGCGCGCCCGAGGAGCCGCCCGCGTCCGTCGTGTTCTCGGCGGAGCACCGGGCGCTCGCCCGCGAGGCGGCCGCGCGGGCGATGGTGCTGCTGCAGAACGAGGCCGTCGACGGCGCGCCCGTGCTGCCGCTCGCCCCCGCCCTGGTGCGGACGGTGGCTGTGGCGGGCGCCCTCGCCAAGCGCCCGAACACCGGCGACAACGGCTCCTCCGACGTGCGCTCCCCCGCGGTCGTGACCCCGCTCGACGGCCTCACCGCCGGGCTCGACGGCATCCGCGTGCTGGACGCCGGTGACGACCCCGAGCAGGCCGCCGCGACCGCCGGCGAGGCCGACGTGGCGATCGTCGTGGTCGGCTACACCGCCGAGGACGAGGGCGAGTTCATCGACGCCGGCGCGTTCCTCGCCCCCGAGCTCGTCGCGACCTACCCGCCGACGGAGGGCGACGCCTGGGCCGATGGCTTCCTCCGCGCCGAGCGCGCGGCGTCCGGTGGCATCGTCGGCGGAGCCGCGGGCGGCGACCGCCGCAGCCTGCGGCTGCACGACGCCGACGTGGCCCTGATCCGCGCCGTCGCCGCCCGGAACCCCCGCACCGTCGTCGTGATCGTCGCGGCCGGCGCCGTGCTCACCGAGGAGTGGCGCCATGAGGTGCCCGCGGTGCTGCTCGGCTGGTACGCGGGCAGCGAGGGCGGCGCCGCCCTCGCCGACGTGCTCACCGGCGCCGTCGACGCCGCCGGCCGGCTCCCGTTCTCGGTGCCCGTGAGCGAGGCGCATCTTCCCGACTTCGACCCGGACGCGACGGAGGCGACCTACGACCGGTGGTTCGGGCAGCGCCTGCTCGACCGGCTCGGCGTCGAGGCGGCCTTCCCGCTCGGGTTCGGCCTCTCCTACACCACGTTCGCCATCGACGGCCTCGAGGTCGGGCGGCCCACCGGCGAGTCCCTGCCCGCCCGCGTGACGGTCAGCAACACCGGCGGCCGCGCCGGACGGACCGTCGTGCAGCTCTACGGCGAGCCGCAGGACGCCGGCGAGGAGGTCCCGTCGCGCGTGCTGCTCGGCTTCGCGAGCGTCGCCGTCGACGCGGGCGCATCCGTCGAGGTCGAGGTCCCCGCCTCGCTCCGGCCGCTGCAGCGGTGGACCGGCGAGCGGCTCGAGCTGCCGTCGACCGAGGTGCTCGTGCGAGCCGCGGCGCACGCCGCCGACACGTCCGGCCCGACCGCGCGCATCCGGCTCTAGGTCCCGGCCAGGGACCCGCTGACGCCGCCGAGGCTGAAGAACCGATGGAGCACGAGGAACACGACGAGCGGCGGCACCAGCCCGATGAGGCTGAGCAGCGGTGACCCGTACGAGGCGGCGAGCCCGATGCCCATCGTGTAGTTCGCGTTCGAGAGGATGAACACGAGCGCGATCCAGTAGTCGTTCCACGCGAGCAGGAACGTGAAGATCGCGGCGCTCAGCACACCGGGCAGCGCGTTCGGCAGCACGATCCGCCAGTACCCGCCGAACACCGAGCAGCCGTCGAGCCAGGAGGCCTCCTCGAGGTCGACCGGGATCGAGTCGAAGGCGGCGGCCATCGTCCAGGTGGCCACGGCGATGCCCATCCCGATGTAGATGATGCCGAGCCCGAGCAGGTTGTCGACGAGGCCGACGAGTGCGAACAGCACGAAGAGCGGCACCAGGAACAGGATGATCGGCAGCGACTGCAGGCCGAAGATCACGAGCGCGAAGACCGAGACGCCCCGCCCTCGGCCCCGCGAGAGCACGTAGCCCGCCGGGGCGGAGACCAGCACCGTCACGACCACCGTCGCCGCCGTGACCATGAGGCTGTTGCCGAGCCAGGTGAGTACCGGGCCGTAGGTGAAGGCTCCCGCGAGCTGCGCGAGCACGCCGCCGCCTCGCTCACCCGGCGTGAGCACGCGGACGAAGGTGCTGAGCAGCGGCGCGAGCAGGACGACGGTGAGCACCACGAGGGCGGCGAACCGGATCCACGCACCGGCCCGGAATCGGGACCGGACGCGGACCCGGCGCTCGGGGACCGCCGTCACGCCGACGGCCGCTCGGCCGCCAGCTCGTACGCCCGTTGCGGCATCTGTGTGGCCAGCTTGCCGCCGGAGATGTCGAGGAGGGCGCCGGTGAGGTACCCGGCGGCGTCGCTGGCGAGGAAGACGAGCAGCTGCGCGACGTCCTGCGGGGTCTCCCAGCGCCGGATCGACAGGGTGTCGAGCAGTCGGTCCTGGGCGGCCTGCGGCATGTCGGCGAAGCCGTTCATCGCCGTGGGCACCATGCCGGGCGCGTACGCGTTGACGGTGATCCCGTAGGGGCCGAGCTCGCTCGCGAGCACCCGGGTGAGCTGCACCACGGCCGCCTTGCTCGCGGCGTAGGCGCCGCTGCCGACGGAGGGCACGATCGCCGCGAAGGACGCGGCGTTGATGATCCGGCCCGCGCCCTGCCGCTTCATGGCGGGGATGACGGCCTTGCTCATGCGGAAGACCCCGCCGACGTTCACCTCGAAGCTGCGGTCCCATGCGGCGTCGTCCATCGTCTCGATGGGACTCTCCGCGAGCACACCCGCGTTGTTCACGAGCACGTCGATGCGACCGAAGCGGCCCTCGATCTCCTCCGCGATACGTCGGGTCGCGCCGCCGTCGCGGACGTCGCACACGAGGTCCACCCGCGGATCCGCGGGGAACCCCTCGCTCGCCAGATCGAGTCGCACGACCGTGCACCCCTCGCTGACGAACACGTCCGCGATCGCAGCACCGATGCCGCGCGCGGCGCCGGTGACGACCACCACCTTGCCCTGCAGATCGAGCAGCATCGCTCCTCCTCCTCAGCCGCCGGGAAGCATACTGAGCGGGCATCGCAGTGCGGTGAGCGGGAGGTGTGCGGATGGCGGAGGCAGCGCCGGGGCGGGTGCTCTGGGTGACGGGAGCCGGATCCGGGATGGGCCGCGCCGCGGCCGTCGCGGCGGCGCACGGCGGACGACGGGTGGCGCTGAGCGGGCGCCGCCCCGACGCGCTCGAGGCCGTCGCCGGCGAGGTGCGGTCCGCGGGGAGCGAGGCCCTCGTGGTGCCGCTGGACGTGACCGACGTGGCGGCGATCGAGGCGGCGCACGCCACGATCCGGCGGGAGTGGGGTCACGTCGACGACCTCGTGCTGTCGGCCGGGCTCAACACCCCGCGCCGGACCTGGTCGGATCAACGGATGGACGACTTCCAGGCGATCGTCGCCACGAACCTCACCGCCGTCGCGGCCGTCGTGCAGGTCTCGATCGAGGACCTCCGCGCCGCCTCGGGCGTCGTCGTGGTGATCTCCTCGGTGGCCGGCTGGGGCTTCAAGCCCGGCACCGGCATCGCCTACGCGGCGAGCAAGACCGCGGCCGGGGTGCTGTGCCGGGATCTCAACGTCGCCGAGTGGCCGAACGGCGTGCGCGCGACCCACCTCTGCCCGGGCGACGTCGACACCGACTTCCTGTCGATGCGACCGCAGGTGCCCGACGCCGCCGGGCGCGAGGGCATGCTCTCCCCCGCCGACGTGGCGCGGGCGGTGCTCTTCGCGCTCGACGCGCCGCCGCAGGTGCGGATCGACGAGCTGGTGATCACGCCGACGCACCTCCGCTGACGCGCCGCTGCCTGCACGCCGCGGCTCGCGGGGGTGGGGTCAGTCGAGCGCCAGCGCGTCGTCCTTGCGGTCCTCCTCGACGAGCGCCTCGGCGTCCGCCTGCTCCTGGCCGTTGCGGACGGCCCAGAAGAAGATGGCGAGCGCGAAGACGGCGACGGCGACGTCGTCCCAGCCGCCCGGGATGATCTTCGCGGCGCTGGGGCCGTACTGGCCGAGCCAGTCGAGGAGCACCAGACCGGCCAGCCAGACCCAGATCCAGACGGCGCTGCGGAAGCCGGGCCGCCGCGTCTCCACGCTCTTCGCGTGCAGGCGGCCGGCGATCAGATAGATGACCTGGCCGATCAGGATGAAGATCGCGAGCTTCCACGAGGTGTCGAAGCCGCCCCAGTAGGCGATGAGGTTCGCGAAGACGAAGCCGAGGGGCAGCAGCACCCGCTGCGCCGGCGCCCGGTACGGGTGGTCCCGGTCCGGGTCCGACCGGTTCAGCACCCAGAGCGAGATGGGCGCGAACGCGTACATCAGCGCGGTGGACGAGGTGATGACCTTCACGAGCTGCTCCCAGCTCGGCGTGGGCGCGAGGGCGATGAGGCCGAAGCCGGCGGCGATCAGCACCGACCAGATGGGAACGCCCCGCTTGGTGGTGCGCCGCATCCAGCTCGGCATCCCGAGCGCGTAGGAGATGCGCGAGGAGGTGCCGACGTAGATGAGCCCGGTGCCGCCGGGCGAGATGACCGCGTCGATGATGAGCACGATCGACAACCAGGTGATCCCCGCGCCCACCGCGAGCGTGTAGTACGGGCCGTAGTCCCCGACGGGCAGCGGGTGGGCCCAGCTGCTCCCGACGCGGGCCGAGGGCACGGCGCCGACGAACGCGATCTCGAGCAGGATGTAGACGACGGCGCCGATCGCCATGGCCGTGATGATCGCCTTCGCCATGTGCTTGCGCGGGTCCTTCGCCTCGCCGGCGACCTGCGCCGCCTGCTCGAAGCCCTGCAGGGCGAAGACGACGCCGGCCGGCAGCGCGGCGAAGATGCCGTGGAAGCCGTCCGGAGCGAAGCCGCCGCCGGCGGTGAAGTTGTGCGGCTGGAAGACCACGATCAGCAGCACGACGACGGTGAGCAGCGGCACCGCGACCTTCCAGAGCACGATGCCGGTGTTGCTGTCGGAGAGCCAGTTCGCGCCCATCGCGTTGACGAAGGTGAAGAGCAGCAGCGCGAGCACCGCGATCACGAGGCCGAGGGCGTTCAGCTGGCCGTCGGGCTGCACCATGTCGAAGTTCTTCTTCACGGCGGGGATGGCGTTGACGTAGTCGATGCTCGCGGACACCTCGAGCGGCGCGATCGCCACGCACTGGATGTAGGTGGTCCAGCCGGCCGTGAACCCGGCGAAGCCGCCGAAGGCGTAGTGCGGGTACCGGGTCGTGCCGCCGGCCACGGGATACGCGGCACCGAGATCCGCATGGATCAGGGCGAGCACGCCGAGCATGATCGCGGCCAGCACCCAGGAGACGAGGGAGCCGCCACCGCCGGCGGTCTGCGCCGCGGTGAGCGCGCCGAGCAGCCAGCCCGATCCGATGATCGAGCCGAGCGAGATGAAGGTGAGTCCCCAGAACCCGATGCGCCGCTGGAGCCCGGTTGAGCTCTCCGTGGTGTCGCCGGTCTCGACCGCTGTCGTCATGTCGACCTGTCCCTTCATGAATGCCGCCTGAACGATAGGGAGTGTCGGCTGGGCACCCGCCGAAGCACAGCGATCCCGCATCCACCTCGGAGAACGGCCACACCGGAACGAAACGACGATGGAACAGTGGATGCGCGCAGGACGGCCGTGGAGATGCTCGACATCGCGATTCGGGACGAGCAGTGCGCCCGCCGGATCGCCGCCGAGGACGAGGCCGCCCTCGTCCGGCTCGAGCTCCGCCGGCTCGGCCGTCGGAACGGCGTCCGCATCCGCACCGCCCGGATGGGCGACGCCGTGCTCGTCGTGCGCCTCGACGCGGCGGTGCGGCACGAGGACGCCGCGACGATGCGACAGGAGCTGACGCCGGCCTGACCCGGCCGGTCCGGCCCCGGCCTACTGATAGGTGACGAGGTCGGGCGCCGGCCGGACGTCCCGCATGGTCTGCCGCGGCGTGAGGGTCGGGTGGTCCTTGTGCAGGAAGTTCTTCCAGCCCCAGCCGATTCCTGCGGGCGCGTCCTCGTGCACGGCCCGCCAGGTGGCCCGCTTGTCGGGCTGACCGCCCTGCCCGTCGACGTGGAGCACGGTGGTGAGCTCGCCTCGCTGCACGATCCGGTCCCGGTCCCGCAGCATCGAGAGCCGGAACTGGTGCAGCACGAACAGCTTCGGCGGCAGGTGATGCGCGGTGACCAGCTCCGCCAGCCACGCGGACGTGCGGTTCACCTCGGCGGCCGACACGGATCCGATCTGCCGCAGCGGCACCTGGTGGGGGCCGAGACGCCACTCGGGATCGAGCGCGAGGCCGACGTTCGGCTGCTCGAGCAGCCCGGCGTAGTGCCTCGCCTGGCTGGGGAAGTCGGAGCGGCCCGGCTGCAGGTCGAGGACCACCTCGACGCCGGCACGCCGTGCCGCGTCGACCCAGGGCCGCAGGGAGGCCGGGTCGAGCTCGTTCGAGTAGTCGCCGTCGGAGCCGGCCGAGCCCGCAGCGACAGTGGCGATGATCTCGAGGGTCGGCACCACCGGCTCGTCCGAGAGGGGCGCGTACTCGGCCGCGAGCGACTTCACGCGACGGATCGACGCCTCGATCCCCTGATCGCCGAGGGCGCCGAGCACGGGCACGCCGGGCACGCCGTAGAGCGCGACGAAGCGGTGGCCGGGCAGTGCGCGCTGGCCGCCGCCCGGGAGCTGGAAGCCGGAGCGGGCGGATGCGACGGTCCAGGTCGCCGACGGGGCGGTCGCGAAGCCGGCGCCGAGCAGCACGGCGGGAGCGCTGCGGTGCGCCGCCAGGGCGGCGACCGCCCGCGGGCTGCGGGTGAGGTCGCAGTCGCCCGGCGCCAGGTCGACGACCGTCGCGCCGGCCGCACGGGCGGTGGCGACACCCGCGGCATCGGCGGTGGCGTCGCCGACGAGGGCGACCGCGGGCGCCGCCGATGTGCGCGGCGGCGGGGTCTGCCGGGCCGCAT
>NZ_JAODBE010000050.1 GCF_025463795.1 Amnibacterium sp. | reverse complement strand
GCGGCCGGCCCGGGGGTCGACCGCGGCGAGGAGGAGGTGCGGGGCGCCGCGGGTCACTGGCCCGGCGCCCGGGTCCTCGTGGGCACGGCGGCCGCGTGCGGTGCCGTCGCGGACGTCGCGACGGAGGTCGACGTGCTCCACTGCTCGGGCCACGGCCGCCACGCGCCGGAGCATCCGCTGCTCTCCGCCATCGAGCTGGCCGACGGCCCCTGGTTCGGCTACGACGTCCAACGGCTTCCGCGGGTGCCGGCCCTCGTCGTGCTGTCGGCGTGCGAGGTCGGCCGGGTCGCGGTGCGCTGGGGGCAGGAGACGACGGGGCTGGCGAGGGCGTGGCTCGCGGCCGGCGCGGACAGCGTGATCGCCTCGGCCTCCGCCGTCGCCGACGACGCGGCCTGCGAGACCCTCGCCGCGCTGCACGCCTTCCTCGCCGCCGGCCGGCGGCCCGCGGAGGCGCTCGCGCTCGCGGGGGCCCCGACGTCGTTCGTGTGCTTCGGCGCCGGCTGAGTCAGCGCACGCCGACACCGAGCAGCGCCGTGCCCGGCAGCCGCCCGACCGGGTCGCCGCCCGCGGTGATCTGCTCGGCGAACGCGAACGCCGCCCGGTCGAGCTGCTCCGGCGACAGGGCGTCGAACACGGGCTTCAGCGGCGCGGCCCAGAGCGGCACGGCGCGGAACATCGCTGCCGGATCGGCGACCTCGGCGACGTGGGTCGCGACCTCGACCCGCACGTCCCGCAGGCCGGCCTCGGTGAGCAGGGACTCCAGGCCGGCGCGGTCGCCGAGCCGGAACGGCACCGGCTCCTCCTGCGGCGGTCGCAGGCCGGGGACCGCCGTGCGGAGTGCGCGCATCACGGCGAACGGCAGGGAGAACCCCGATCGGTGCCACGCGCCGACGAGCACGCGGCCGCCGGGGCGCACGACGCGCAGCAGCTCCCGCACCCCGGCCGCCATGTCGGGGAAGAAGATCAGGCCGAACAGCGACGCGGCGGCGTCGAACGACGCGTCGGGCAGGTCGAGGGCCTGGCCGTCCATCCGGGCGACGGAGCCGTCGACGCCCGCGTCGGCGAACCGTTCGGCGAGCAGGGCGACCATGCCGGGCGCGAAATCGGTGGCGACGACGGATGCGCCGGTCGCCGCCGCTGCGAGGGCGAGCGCTCCGGTGCCCGCCGCGACGTCGAGGAAGCGGCTGCCGGGCCCCAGTCCGAGCAGCTCCACCGCGTCGGCGGCGAACCCGCGCGTCACGGGCGCGAACCAGGTGTCGTACTCGCCGGCGCCGTCGGTCCAGCCGGACGGCAGTTGATCGGGGGACAGGTCCGTGGCCGTACCCACCATGCCTCCTGCCGCGTCCGGGCTGTCGACGTCGTCGTCACGGTAGTGCGGGCTCCCATCGCGGTCAACGCGGTTGACAGGACGTCGACTAGCCTCCTGCCGTGCCGTCGGACGCCCGGTTCCTGCTGCTGCAGGCGCGCCCCGAGGCGGTGCCGCGCGCGCAGGAGGCCGCCTCGTTCCGCAGCGCGACCGGGCTGGGCGAGCGCCTCGACGTGCTGCGGGTCGACGTCGAGCCCCTTCCGTCCGACGCCGTGGACCGGTGGGCCGGGTTCCTCGTCGGGGGCAGCCCCTTCAACGTGTCGGATCCCGAGTCCGGCAAGTCGGACGGGCAGCGGGTCGCGGAGGCGAGCCTGACGAGGCTGGCCGCCGACACGCTCGATGCGGGGCGGCCGGCGTTCTTCACCTGCTACGGCATCGGCCTCGTCACGCGGCTGCTCGGCGGGACGATCGACCGGACCCATCCGGAGCAGCCGACCGCGCAACCGACCCGGCTCACGCCGGCGGGCGCCGCCGACCCGGTCGCCGGGGCGCTGCCGGCGTCGTTCCTCGCGCTCACCGGGCACAAGGAGTCGGCGCCGGAGCCGCCTCCTGGCGCCGAGCTGCTCGCGACGAACGACGTGTCGCCGGTGCAGCTGTACCGCGTGGGGGAGCTGCTGGCGAGCCAGTTCCATCCGGAGCCGACCACGGAGGAGTTCATCGCCCGGGCGACGGCGTACCAGACGTACGGCTACTTCCCGCCCGCGGAGCTGGACGTGATCGCGGCGACGGTGCGGGGCGCGTCGGTGACCGCTCCGCGGCTGCTGCTGCCCCGCTTCGTCGCCCGGGCGGAGGCGCTGGCCGACTGAGCCCTCAGCGCGGGGTCGGTGTCGGGGAGGCGGCCGGTGCGCCGGCCGGGGTCGGCGAGGCGGTCGGGGTCGCGGTCGGCGACGGGGTGGTGCTCGCCGTGGGGTGCGGGGCCGGCTTCGGCGTGGGCTTCCCGATGGGCTTCGGCGTGGTCGTAGCGGTCGGCGAGGCGGTGGCCGTCGGGCGCGCCGGGCTCCTGCGCGGAGCGGAAGCCGGGGACGGAGCGGCCGGAGCCACGGGGGCCGAGGCCGGGGAGGGCGTCGAGGGGACCGCTGCGGGGCGGGCGGGCCCACGGGTCGGCGGCGCCGGGCTCGGGGTCGAGGTCGGGCTCAC
>NZ_JAODBE010000083.1 GCF_025463795.1 Amnibacterium sp. | reverse complement strand
CATAGGTGCCGTCCGAATCGATCCGGTCGCAAAGCCATGTGAACCCGGCCGCGTCAACTGCGGCCCGAAGATGTGGCGCGAGGTGCGTCTCGGGCGCCTCAGCCACCCATCCCGGCTCCTCAGCCAGTCTCTGCAACTCGGCAAGCGACGGGAGCAGCCAGGCGGCCGTGCCGGCTCCCCGGAAGACGTCATCGTTGTCCCATCGGGGTACTTGCTGATCCACCTCCGCATCATGGCAGGGGCCGCGATCGGGGTGGGGCCGAGCAACGAACCCGTCCGCCTCCTCGGATGCCGCGACCGGATAGTGGGGCGCCATGGCCGAGGTGCTGATGACCGACGCGGTCGTCGACGCCGTGCGCAAGTAGATCAAGCGCGCGAGTCGGCATCGGTTTCCGCGGTCCCCACCGCGGGCGTCGGTTCAGGCGTACGGTGTGCGGCGTCCAGCCCCGCAGCTTCCGTTCAGGAACCCGCCGACGGGCCGGTCCGTGGGCACGGCGACCCCTGCCAGGCCACCCACCCGCACCGATGTGGCGACAGCCACGAGGAAGCAGGGCCTGCATGTATGCAGTCGTTCGTACGTATTCGGGGCAGGGCGCGGCAGACGTCTTCGATGTGATCGTCCGTCTGCAGGACGAGGTGAGGGCCCTCTTCGAGGAGATCCCGGGCTTCGTCGGCTACACGGCCGTGCGCAGCGGCAACGGGGGATCCACCATGTCGGTCTGCGAGGACAAGGCCGGGACGGATGAGACCACCCGCCGCGCCGGCGCCTTCCTCAAGGACAAGATGAGCGGGCCGCTCGACCCGCCGTCGATCACCGAGGGCGAAGCGGTGCTGCAGTTCGGCGCCGCGACGGTGCCCGCCGTCTGATCGGATCAGACGGCGCCCGGGCCCATCGCCAGGAGCCCGGGCGGCCTTGGTCGCTGTAAGCGACCGTGACCGGCGCGTGAGCGCCGTGTGAGCCCCCAGCACGCGGGCGAGCGGCGGCTCGGCTCGGCCGGGCTCCGTCATGCCGCGAGCCTAGCCAGCGGGGGCGACGTGGTCTCGGCCGGGCGCTGTCGGAGCGATCGAATACCCCTTCGAGCATGATCTGCGAGCGCTGCGGAGCCGACAGGCTCGTCCTCACCTTCGCGCCCGGCTGCCGCGAGCCCGCCGGGCTGCTGTGTCTCGCCTGCGGCGCCTGGCGGGACCGCGATGCGGGTGCGGGTGGGTGACCTCGTCGTCCGTCAGTCGGGCGGGAGGTACCCCACGCGGATCGCCTCCGTCACGAGGCGCTCCCGGGCGGCGATCTCGCCGATGGACAGGTCCGGAGCCGTGTCGATCGCGGCGAACGCCCGGGGAAAGCGGGCGCGGGTCTCGAGCACCTCGTCCTCCGGTACGGCGTCGGCGGGCACCTCGATCCGCACGGGGGCCGCGCTGCGCGGATCCGGCCGTCGCCGGGAAGCGATCGCCGCGAGCCGACGCCGGTACTCGGCGACGGGCATCTCGATGTAGCTCATGGGTAGGGCTACGACGGTACCCGGGGTTTCCAGGGCGGTCCGTCCCCCACTTCGGGAGAGTGCAGCGCTGGAAAGCAGCGTCCACGGATCGCCGTGTACCCCGTCCGCCTCTCTGAGCAGCACCTGGATGGAGCGGGTCCTCGCGCGGGGCGGCCGCGCCGCGCCCCTACCCTCGAGGCATGGACGGTGCGCCCTGGAACGGGCTCTTCTACGTCGCGACTCTCGAGTTCCTGCTCGCCGCCGGCGGCGCCTCGATCGCTGCCAGCACCGACGACATGCTGTGGCGCACGCTGGGCGCGCTCGCGCTCGTCACGGGTTTCGTGCTGCTCGTCCGCACGCTGCGCCGCGCGCTCCAGGCCGAACGCTGACGCCGCCGGGCGTCAGTCCCTCGGCCGACCGAGCAGCAGGCTCGTCGCGAGCACGAGGCCGAAGGCGCCGGCCGTGCGCACCACCGAACGCATGCCCTGGCCGCTCCGGGCGGGCGCAGGCGGACCGTCCAGCAGGTGCGCGAGGCTGGCCCGCTCCGCCGACTCGATCCCGTCGAACGCCGACCGGAGCCACACCGCCTCGTCCGTCATCGAAGGCATGGGCGAATCGTAGTCCGGTCCGCTGATGGCCCGCCGTGCCGCCGGTGTCCGGACCGCCCGGTTACGGTGAGCCGTGACCACGCTCGCCGCGCTGCTGCCGACGCTGCTCGGCGTCGCCGTGCTCGCGCTGGTGACGCTCGCGGTGCTCACGTCGACCGGTGCACCCGAGCGCTTCGGGCCGCTGCTCGCGATCCTCCGTGGAGCGGCGCAGCTCGCGGTCATCAGCCTCATCCTCACCGGCGTCATCCGTGATCCGCGCTGGGTCGCGGCCGCGCTGCTCGTGATGTTCGGCGTCGCCACGATCACCGCGACCCGGCGGCTCGGCTGGAGCCGTCGCCACCTGCTGCTCGTCGCAGGCGCGATGGCCGCCGGCATCGTCGTCGCACTCGTCGTCGTGTTCGCGACGGGGTCGATCGTGTTCAGCGCCCGCTACGCCCTCGCCATCGGCGGGATCGTGATCGGCAACTCGATGTCGATCGCCACGCTGGCCGGGCGACGGTTCCTCCAGTCCGTGGACGAGCAGTGGGACCAGGTCGAGAGCTGGCTCGCGCTCGGGGCGACCCCGCGAGACTCCACCCGGGAGCTCGCCCGCCGGGCCGTGCACCTCGCGCTCATCCCGTCGACGGACCAGACGAAGACGACGGGGCTCGTCACCCTGCCAGGCGCGTTCGTCGGCGCGATCTTCGGCGGGGTGTCACCGCTCGAGGCGGGCCGGTTCCAGATCGTGGTGCTCGCCTCGATCATGGGTGCGGGAGCGATCACGGCCGCGATGGTCGTCGGCGTGCTGGCCCCCGTCCGCACGCGGCCGGCGACCCCGCGCTGAGCGGCGGTGCGGGAGGCGGCCGTCAGGCCGCCGCCGCCTCCACGTCGCGGCGACGCACCGCGAGCACGGCGACGAGGATCACGAACAGCACGAACGCGGCGAGGCTGACGGGGCCGGTGCCGAGATCGAGACCGCCGCGCGACGGCGGCACGCCCAGCCAGTCGGCGAACGACGCGCCCAGCGGACGGGTGACGACGTAGGCGAACCAGAACGCGAGGACCGCGTTCAGGCCGAGGAAGCGGTGCGCCAGCGCGGGCAGGGCGATGATGCCGGCGAAGACGATCCCGGAGGCGAGGTACCCGAGGCCGAGGCTCACGGCGGTCCAGTCGCCGGCGGCCGTGCCGAGCGCGAAGGTGGTGAGCACCGTCGCCCAGTAGAAGGTCTCCCGACGCCGGGTGGTGATCGCATGCACGGACAACGTGTGCTCGGAGCGGTACCAGAGCACGAAGATCACGGCGAGCACGGAGGCGAATCCGATCGTCGACGCCACGTACGGCACTCCGAGCCCGACGTGCAGGACGTCCGCGGCCATGGTGCCGAACACGCTCACGGCGAGCGCCGTCGCCCAGTACACGGCCGCGACGTACCGACGCAGGCGGAACTGCAGGACGAGCATGCCGACGAGCACGACGAAGGCGATCGGCACCACGAGCTCCGGCGGGAACCGCTTCACGAAGAAGTCCGATGTGGTCTCGCCCATCCCGGTGGTGAGCACCTTCACGATCCAGAACATCGCCGTCACCCGGGGCACGCGGTTCAGCGCGGGCGTGATGGTGGCGCGGACGGAAGCGCGAGTGGGGGCGGACATCCCGGACAGACTGCCGGGCCGCCGCTGAATCGCCACTGAGACACCCGAGCGTTGTCGCAGGATCGACTGGATCGGCGGCCACCTCACCGCTTCCTCAGCGCTTCGGCGTCAGGCTGGAGGGATGCTGAACCCCGGACCGGTCCTGGAGACCCTCGGACCGTGGGCGCTCGTCGCCATCGCGGTGGTGCTCTTCATCGAGTCGGGGCTCCTCTTCCCGTTCCTTCCCGGCGACTCGCTGCTCGTGTCCGCCGGCCTGCTGCACGAGCGCCTGGGCCTCACCGTCGCGGTGATCGCGCTCGTCGGCTTCGTCGCCGCGGTCGCCGGCAACCTCGTCGGCTACTTCATCGGCCAGCGGTTCGGGACCCGTCTGTTCAAGGACCACGCGAAGGTGCTCACGACCGCCCGCCTGCACGACACCGAGGGGTTCTTCGACCGCTACGGCGGCCGCGCCGTCGTGCTCGCCCGCTTCGTCCCGGTTCTCCGCACCTACGTGCCGCTCGCGGCGGGGGCCGCGCGGTACCCGTTCCGCCGGTTCCTCGTCTGGAACGCCGTCGGGGCGCTGCTGTGGGCCGTCGGGGTCACGATCCTCGGTTCGCTGCTCAGCGGCGTCCCCTTCATCGCGGACAACCTCGAGGTGATCCTCGCCGCGGTCGTGATCGTCTCGGTGCTGCCGCTGCTCATCGACCACTTCCGGAAGCGCGCCAAGCGCAGGCGGGAGGAGCAGCGTGCTGTCGCCGAGTGATCGTCCGCGGCGGCCCTCCCGGCGCCTCCTCGTGCAGCTGGCCCGGTTCGCCGTCGTCGGGGGCCTCGGTTTCGTGCTCGACACCGCCGTGTTCGACCTGCTGCGCCTCACCGTCCTCTCGCCGGAGCGGATGCACGACGGCCCGATCCTCGCGAAGATCGCCTCCACCACCGTGGCGATCGCGGCGAACTGGATCGGCAACCGCTCGTGGACCTTCGCCGACAGCCGGCGCGCGCGCTCCGGCGGCGAGGCGCTCGAGTTCCTCGTCGCGAGCCTGATCGGCATGGGCGTCGGCCTGCTCTGCCTGTGGATCTCCCACTACGGGCTGCGGCTCACGAGCACGCTCGACGACACGGTCTCCGCGAACGGCGTCGGCCTCGTGCTCGGCTCCGCCGTCCGCTTCTGGCTCTATCGCGTCTGGGTGTACCGTCCGGATCGCGTGGCACGCGGCGAGGCGGCGACAGCGGAGTGACGGTGGTGGAGCGCACCCGGGAGACGACGCGGGCGGACGGACGGTCCCGCCGCTCGCTCTTCGACCGCGTCTACGGCTTCACGATCGCGCTGAAGGGCCTCGACGGCGTGATCGAGCTGGTCGCCGGTCTCCTGCTGCTCCTCGCGCCGAACGCGATCCGCTGGGGGCTCGAGGGAGGCGCCGCCGAGGCGCAGGAGCGGTTCACGCCGTTCCGGGGGTTCCTCGCCGACGAGCTCCTGCGGGCCGACCAGGTCGTCGCCGCCGGGGTCGCCGTGCTCGCGGTCGTGCTGCTCGTGCACGGGGTCGTGAAGGTCGTGACGGTCTACTGCCTGCTGCGGCGGATCCTCGCCGCCTACCCCTGGGCCGTGCTCGTGCTGGTCGGGCTGCTGATCTGGCAGTCCGCGGTGCTCGCGACGGCTCCGTCCGCCGGATCCGCGGTGCTCGCCGCGCTGGACGTGGTGGTGCTGGCCCTCGTCGCCCGGGAGTGGCGGGTCCTCGCGATCGAGCGCCGCCGGCCCGTCTCGCCGGAGGAGAGGGAGGACTGAGATGGCCCGGATCGGTGTGTGCGAGGACGACCCAGGGGTGCTGCGGGTCGTGGAGGAGGCGCTCGCTGCGGACGGTCACGACGTGGTCGTCGCGACCACCGGCGCCGAAGCGCTGCGGCGCTTCCAGGAGCCGGGGTTCAAGGCGATCGTGCTCGACATCGGGCTGCCCGACTCGGACGGTCGGGACGTGTGCCAGGCCCTCCGCGCGGTCGGTGTCGCCGCACCGGTGCTCTTCCTCACGGCGCGAGGCGGCCTGCACGAGGTCGTCGCCGGGTTCGCGGCCGGCGGCGACGACTACCTCGTGAAGCCGTTCGCCGTGCCCGAGCTGCGCGCCCGCGTCGGTGCGCTCGTGCGGCGCGCGCCGGAGTCGGTGCCCGCGCCGAACACCGTCCGGCTCGACCCCGAGCACTTCTCGGTGCGCTTCGAGGACCGCGAGGCCCGCCTCACTCCGACGGAGTTCCGCATCCTCGCCGCCCTGCTCGGCCGTCCGGGCGTCGTGCTCCGCCGGCAGGAGCTCGTGGCCTCCGCCTGGCCCTATGGTGCGCAGGTGAACGAGAACACCCTCGACTCCTACATGCGCCGGCTGCGGCAGCGGTTGCAGGACATCGGGGCGGAGGGGCGGATCGAGACGGTCCGGGGCGTCGGGTACGCCCTGACATGACGTCGGCGCCGCTCGTGCGGCCGGCGTTCCGCCAGCGGATCGTGGCGGCGACCGCGCTCGTCAGCACGATCGGCATGGGAGTGCTCGTCTTCCTCGTCGTCGTCATCGCCGACCGGTCGACCGACCGCGAGATCCAGGCCGGCCTCTCGGCCAGGATCGCGGCGGTGCTCGCCACCACCAGCTACCACGACGGCAGGCTGAAGGTCGCGGACGCGAACGACGCCCTCTACGACACCCTGACCTGGGTCTTCGACTCGCAGGGCCGGCTCGTCGAGGGCCCGACCATCCCGGTCCCGCTGCGCGCCGCGGTCGAGCAGCGCGTGCGCTCGTCGAGCACCGGCGTGTCGGAGGACGGGGAGTGGCGCCTGTCCTCCGCGCCCCTCGTCTTCGCGGGGAGGAGCGCGGGGCGCACCGTCGTCGCCGTCGACGCGAAGCCCTACTCCTCAGCCCTCGGGAAGACGGCCGCCGCGAGCATCGTGCTCGGCGTCGCCGTGATCGCGGGTACCTGCCTGCTCGCGTGGCTCATCGTCGGCCGGGCGCTCGCACCGGTCGCCGCGATGACCCGCACCGCGGCCGCGTGGTCGGAGAACCGGCTCGACCGGCGTTTCGGGCTCGGGCCGGCGCGCGACGAGATCACCGGCCTCGGGGCCGTGCTCGACTCCCTGCTCGAGCGGGTCGGTGCCGCGATCCGCGCCGAGCAGCGACTCACTGCCGAGCTGGCCCACGAGCTGCGGACGCCGCTCACCGTCATCCGCGGTGAGGCGCAGCTGGGCCGCTCGACGCCCCGCATCGGGGAGCGTGAGCGCGACCGGTTCGGTCGGATCGAGGCGGCGGCCGTCGACATGGCCACCGCGATGACGACCCTGCTCGACGTGGCCAGGGGCGCGACGGGCGCGAACGCGTCGAGCGAGGTCGCCCCGGCGCTCGCGGCGGTCGTGGCGCGGCATCCGCATCCGCGGGCCGCGATCACCGTCGACGTGGAGCCCGCCGGGCTGGTCGTGCCCGTTCCGGGCGACCTGCTCGAGCGGATCGTCGCCCCGCTCGTGGACAACGCGGTGCGGCACGCCGCGACCGCGGCCCGGCTCACCGCCCGGGCCGAGGGCGGCGTCGTGCTCCGCGTCGAGAACGACGGGCCGGGCGTCGCCGTCGCGGAGGGATCGGACCTCTTCGTCCCCGGGGTGCGCGGGAACGACAGCCCCGGCGCAGGCCTCGGCCTCGCCCTCGCCCGTCGCCTCGCCCGCTCCGTCGGGGGCGACGTCGTGCTCGAACGGGCGGATCCGCCCGTGTTCGCCGTGACCCTGCCCGCCGGACCCGCTCCCGCCGTCCCCGGCGTGTCCGCACCCGCTCCGGCCAGGAGCGAGAACGCTGACCCCATGGCTGCGGACGACCGACCGGCCCCGGCGCTGCCCGCCACCGGCCGGGCACGGTGAGCGGCACCGCCGTCGCAGTGGTGCCGACCGCGCGTCGCGCGCCCGTCGTCGTGCCCGGGTGGGCGTGGATCGCCCTGCTCGCCGTGATCGCCGTCGTCGCCTTCGCGATCCGGTTGCGGCTGCTCGTCCACCCCGGCGGCCTCGACGCCAGCGACGTCTACGACGACGGCGTCTACTACGCGGCCGCCGACGCGCTCGTGCACGGCCGCCTGCCGTACCGCGACTTCCTGTTCCTGCAGCCTCCCGGCACGGTGCTCGTGCTCGCGCCGTTCGCCTGGATCGGCTCGCTGACACGCGACGGGTTCGGCGTGGTCGCCGCCCGACTCGTGTTCATGGCGATCGGCGCCGCGAACGCGGTGCTCGCCGCCACCCTGGCCCGCCGGTTCGGGTTCACCGCTGCGGTGATCGCCGGTCTCGGCTACGCCGTGCTCTTCCCCGCCGCCTACTCGGAGCGCAGCACCCTCCTGGAGCCCCTGGGCACCCTCGGCATCCTGCTCGCCGTGCTCTTCGCGGAGCGGGCCGAGCGGTGGCCGCGTGCAGGGATGCTCCTGTCCGGGCTCGCGGCCGGCGCCGCCGTCGGGATGAAGATCTGGTACGTCGTGCCGCTGCTCGTCATCGGCGCCTTCCACTGGCGTCGGGCGGTCCGCTACCTGGCCGGGGCCGCCATATCCGGCGTCCTCATCTATGTGCCCTTCCTGATCGCCGGACCCGAGCCGATGATCCGCGAGGTCGTCCTCGATCAGCTCGGCCGTCCCCGCATGACGACGCAACCGCTCGTGAACCGGCTCGCCTCGTTCCTCGGGGCACCGGACCTCCGGCGCTACCTGCCCACGTCCCTCGACGGTCTGCTCGGCCCGCACCAGCTCGGCGTCGTGCTCGCGGTCGTCACCCTCGTCTGCGTGATCGCCACCTTGACCCTCCGAGACGCGCGGGTGCACGCGGTGCTGCTCGCCGCTGGGGCGGTCGTCCTGCTCGCGAGCCCCTCCTACTTCCTGCACTACGGGGTCCTCACGGCGCCGTTCCTCGCGATCACCGTCGGCGTCGGAACGGCCCGACTGGTCGGGCTGCTCCGGAACACGGCGGCGCGCACGGCGCTCGCGGCCGTCGTCCTCCTGGCCGTGCTCGCGCTCAACGTGCCGGTGGACGTCACCAAGCGGACGAGCGAGTGGGTGCCCACGACCGTCCTCCGACCTGCGGCGCAGCGGGTGCAGGGCTGCATCACCACCGATGATCCGCACATCCTCGCCGCCCTCGACGTGCTGTCCCGCGACCTCGAGCGGGGCTGCCCCCTCTGGCCCGACGTGACCGGCTGGACCTACGACCGCGACTCCACCAAGGTGGCGGGCCAGGAGGCGCCGAGGGTGCAGAACCTCCCCTGGCAGCGCGACGTCGCCGCCTACCTGCTGTCCGGGGACGCCGTCATCGTGCATCGGCCGTCCACAGGCCTGAGCCCGGCGACGAAGCGGCTCGTGCAGGCCGGCCCCGTCCTCGCACGGAGCGGCGACTGGACCCTCCACGCGGTCGAGCACTGACCCGAACCCCACGAAAGGCCACGCATGACCGACCTCCGCACGCTCGTCTGCGTGCCCACGTACGACGAGGCCGACTCGCTGCCCGTCCTGCTCCCGCGCCTGGCCGAGGTGCGGCCGCCGGTCGACGTGCTCGTGATCGACGACGCCAGCCCCGATGGCACTGGTGAGATCGCCGACGGGTTCGCGGCGCGCGATCCCCGGGTGCACGTGCTGCACCGCACGGGCAAGGGCGGCCTCGGCGCGGCCTATCTCGCCGGGTTCGCCTGGGGCCTCGAGCGCGGCTACGACGTGCTCGTCGAGATGGATGCCGACGGCTCGCACCGTCCGGAGGACCTCGAGCGGCTGCTCGCGGCGGCGAGCGACGGCGCCGACGTCGTGCTCGGCACGCGGTGGATGCCGGGCGGCAGCACCGTCAACTGGCCCTTGCGGCGGC
>NZ_JAODBE010000030.1 GCF_025463795.1 Amnibacterium sp. | reverse complement strand
GCGAACACCTGAGGCAGCCCCTCGAAGCCCACCGTGACGTCGACGAGTTCGCTGGGGCGAAGGATGCCGTTCGCCGCCAGTCGCTGCGCCCGGTCGATCCAGCGCAGGACGTCATCCGGGTCGCGGTGATGGAGGCTGAGCACGCGGAGGGCGCGGAAGTTCCAGCTCTCCATCTCCACCGTCCTCGTGCCGCCGTTCGACTGGTGGTATCCCATGATCCCCAGCGTCCCGGCGATCTGCACGAGGTCGCTCGCGAGCTTGAGCCCCCCCGCGCCTCCTGTCGCCTCCACGACCACCGGCACGTTCTGCCGCATGGTCTCCGGAACGGCCTCGGGGGCCAGGGTCCGCGCCGCACCCCATGCATCCGCGATCGAACGGCTGCGCTCCCGCGGCTCGATGACCGTCACCGGTATGCCTCGGGCGACGAGCACGCGCAGCGCCATCAGCCCCATGAAGCCGGCGCCGACCAAGGCGACCTCGGGGGGCGTGGCGAGGTCGAGCATCTCGATGCCTCCGATCACACAGGCCAAGGGCTCGGCCAGCGCTCCGTCGAGCAGGCTGCAGTCGTCGTGCAATCGAACGATCCGGGCCGCCGGCACGATCAGTTCCGTGGCGTAGCCGTCCTCCACATAGGCGACCACTCGGCTACCGACCGGGATGCCGCACGCCGACTCGGTGACCGTGCCCGACACCTCATGGCCGATGCGCGCGGGGAAGGCGCCCTGTCCCTCCCGCACCCGGGCGATGTCCGAGTGGCAGATGCCGACGAAGGCGACCTCGACGCGAACGTGGTCCTGGGGGAGCGGCGCGGACTCTCCCGTGCGTGTCTCGACGGCCCCGCGTTCGGTCGCCAGGAGATAGTGCATCTGAGGGCCCTCTCGGTCAGGCGGCGCTCAAGGCGGTGCGGCCGCCCCGAACGAGTTCGACGTCGTGCTCGAAGCCGAGCAGGTCGGTGCCCAGCTGCTCGGACGTCACCAGCCGGTGCAACGTGCGCCAGGCGACCCGGTGAGCCGATTCCCATTTGGTCACGAGCAGCGTGGCGCCTCCGGCTGAGGAGACCACCACATGCCCCGGCCTCGCGGTCGCCGGGTCGGGAACCGTGAGCCGCACAGCGTCGTCCGGCTTGATGATCCGCAGGGACGCCGCCGGTTCGAGGGCGTCCGTGAGGATCGCGGCCAGTGCCACTCGGGCCCCGCTCTCCAAGGTGCCGCGGGCGTCCCACCCGCGGGAGTTGCAGCGGTCGAACGAGAGCTCCACCACAGGCGCGATCGCGGTGCGGATGAGCGCGAGCTGGCTGAGCAGGACCCGATCGAGGTCCGAGCCGACCGGCACGTCGGCACGCACCTCGATCAGGCTCTCCGCGTCGTTCCGCGCGGTGAACGCGGAGACGCTGTCGAGCACGGCGGGGTTGTAGGTCCACCGGCCATCGAGCACGACCGGCACCGTGCTCCCTCGCAGCGCGCGCACCTCCGCCGGCGTGGGGTCGACGACGAGCACCCCTCGGGCCCCGGCGTCGATCGCCCTGACCGCCGCGGAGACCCAGTCCGTCCCGCCGGCGAGGCCGACCAGGTCGGCGTCCTCGCCACCGGGGTGCAGCGACATCGGGAGAGCGGCGAGCGCCTGGCCGATCCGTCCTTCGCTGTCCGCATCCGACGATGCCGACACCGTGAGTCGTGCGGTCATGCCATCACCTTCTCGTTCGCTGCTGCCGTGGCCTCGCGCACTGCGGCCGCGGACTTGTCGGCCACCTCGAGTGCGAAGGTCAGGTCGTGGATGAGCTCCGTGATGTCGAGGGGCTCGGCGGTCCCTCGAGCGAGCTCCGCGAGGAATCGCCACTCGCCTTCGTAGCCGTTGTAGGCGTAGGGGCCGTAGACCTCCGACTCCCAACCCCGGCGGATGACCGCAGTAGCGGAGCCGGCCTGCACATAGGAGGGGCTGAAGTCGATCCGGAGGGCGCTGCTGTCGCCGATGGCTTCGACGGTCCATTCGGGCTCCCAGCTGTGGGAGTTCACGGCGGACACCTGCACGTCCTTCTGCCCGACCCGCAGGTTCACCAGGTACCCCGCGGGGTAGGGAAGTGTGCACGAGAGCACCTCCACGTCGGTGAAGTCGGGGCAGAAAGCCCTGACGAGCGGCAGATCGTGGATGGCGAGCCCCATGATCCCGCCGTAGATCATCCCCGCGGCGACGTCCGGATCGTTCCGATCGGCCGCAGGCCACTGCGGCCGAGTCGCCACCTCCGTGGCGAAGTCCTCGAACCGCGGATTGGGCGGCAGGACGATCGAGTAGCGGATGGTGTGGGAGGTCGTGATCAGATCGTCCCAGTGCGCCTTCGCGGCGAGCCAGCCCGGGTCGAAGGTGTGCATCGCGCCGACGATGATCGGCGTCCTCGTCTCCGCGGCGACCGTGGCGATCTCCTCGGCTTGCGCCTTCGACATCGCGAACGGCTTCTCGCACAGGATCGCCCGCTTGCCGGCGCGGCAGGCGGCGACGACCTGCTCGGCGTGGAACTGATGAGGACTGCAGATCACCACGATCTGCACCTCCTCGTCGGCGAGCAACTCGTCGACGTCGGCGGTCCAGGCGGCGCCGACCCGTCCGGCGACCGACTCCGCGACAGCGGGGTCGACGTCCATCACCCGAACGACGTGGAACACGTCGGTGAGGCGGGCCAGGGTGGGGAGGTGGATGGCCTGGGTCACGGGACCCGCGCCGAGGATCCCCACCCCGAGTGTGGACGGGGTCATCTGCTGCTCCGTTCGAGAAGAGTCGGGTGCGGTGCCGGTCACGCCGAGACCTGCTCGGTGCGGTCGGCGAGGAGATGGAGCAGGCGCGAGCGGCTCAGCACGACCTCCTCGTACGGGTCGTAGTGCTCCGGCTCGTGCTCGATGCTGATCACGCCGTCGTAGCCGATCTCGCGGAGCGCCGCCACGCATTCCGCGATGTCGACGATGCCGTCGCCGAGGGCGCAGGTGTCGTGCGCGCCGGCGGCGCGGATGTCCTTCAGGTGCACATGGGCGACCGCGGGACCGAGCTCGCGCAGCGCCCGCGCCGCGTCGAAGCCCTGCGTCGCGAACCAGCCGGTGTCCACGGTCGCGGCGATGAGACCGTCCTGATCCGTGCCGATCTGCGCCGCGAGCTCTTGGCTGGTGCGCTCAGGGTGGTTCTCCAAGGCGAGCAGCGTGCCGTACTCCGCGAGGATCGACAGCGTCGTCGCACGGTCGGACTCGAGCAGCGGAGTGCGCCCGCCGAGGATGCGGCAGCCGAGACCGAGGATCACCTCGTTCGATCGCCGGAACTCGTCGGCCGTGTCCCCGAAGCCGCCGCCGTAGCTCGCGACGCCCACACCGTGCTCGTTCAGCACGCGCCTCGCCGCAGCCAGATGTGGCTCGGTGGCCCAGTGGTAGTCGAGCGTGGCGCTCCACACGTCGATCGTGTTGAACCCGCTCGCCACGACCTTGGCGACGAAGGCGTCGAAGCGCTCCTCGAAGGTGGCGATGGGCGCGTAGTAGGCGCTCGCGGCGGAGTCGCCTTCGCTCCATCCCTTCGTCATGTTCCAGCCGAGCTGCTCGGCGACGACGTTCGCGCCGTTGAAGGAAATCCTGTCCATACCCGTCTCCCCTTGCGATCGTGAGTTCCGGCCTCAGGCCGGGATGTCGTCGAACTCGCCGTGGGGGAGGAGCAGGATCTTCCCGCACTCCCCGGCGTCCTGCAGATCCATCGCCGCCGACACGTCCTCGAGCGGGAGCACGTGCGTGATGAACTCGTCGAGCAGCGGGCCGGCCTTCCGCACCGTCGCCCACATCTCGTCCTCCAGGGCGAGGCTGTTCCAGTGCCACACCCCTGACAGCTCCAGACCCAGCGGGACGACGGGCGGCAGCACGACGTCGCCGGCCCAGGCGACGATCGCCATCCGGCCTCGGGCGCGCAACGACAGCGCCACGGACCGCGGCGCCGACGGCGCTCCGCTCGTCTCGATGGCCGCGTCCGCGCCGCGGCCGCCGGTGAGGGCGCGGACCTCGGCCGGCACGTCGTCCTCGGTGGGGTCGAAGACCACTTCGGCGCCGAGCCTTCGCGCGAGCGCCGCCCGATACGGTGACGTCTCGACGGCGAAGGTCCGGGCATCCCGGACTGCGCCGTGGATCACGGCTCCGAGCCCGACAGGTCCGCAGCCCGACACGAGGAAGGTGTCGAGCGCGTCCAGATGCATCCGCTCGACCGAGCCGAAGCTCGGACCGAGGCCGCAGCACGCCATCGCGCCGTGCTTCATCGACACGTCGTCCGGGATGCGGATGAGCAGCCAATCGGGTTTGAGGACGTACTGCGCGTACCCGGCCGTGCCGTATGCCTGGCCGGTCTCGGCGAGCACGTCGCGCTGGTCGGTGCAGTGCATGTAGTCGCCCGACGTGCAGACGCGGCAATGGCCGCAGCCGTAGTGCGGCATGACCGCCACGCGGTCGCCCACGTCGAACCGGCGGGAATCGCCCGCATCGACCACGATGCCGGCGGCCTCATGACCGATCGCGGACGACAGCACGCCGTCTCGGCGCTGCTTGAACTCCGTGCACATGGGTGTGACGAGGATCTTCACGACCACGAGGTCGCCCCGTGCCTCCGGCGTCGGCTGGTCGAGGACATCGACGACCCCGCGTGCGGTGATGGCAGCAGCTCGCACTTCGGCCTCTTTCCTCTCCTGACGGGGGACGCTCGCCGACCCGTGCTCGACGCATCCGGGCGGCGTCCCCTCGTGCGCGGCAAAGGTATATCGACGACCACCTTTGGTCAAAGCGGACGCGCCGCCTGCGCCCCCGCCCGGGCGCCGCGTCATCCGGATCGTCTGCGGGATGCGGGCGTGTCGGTCGTTGCGCGAAAGGTGAGGAGCGATATACCTTTGCCCCGCCGCGCCCGGGCCTCCCCGTCCGACGGCTCACGCACAGCATCGAAGGAGCTGCCATGGTGACCAGACACGCCTATCGGAAATGGGTTCCACTGCTCGGCGCAGCGGTCGCCCTCGGCCTGACCGCTTGCGCGGGGTCGAGTGGGACCACGAGTAGTTCGCACGCGTCCGGGCCCGTCCCGGACCCGAAGAAGCCCGTCACGATCACGTTCGCATCGTGGGTCGGTTCGGATCCGACGATGCTGGCGCTCCGCACGGAGTTCCAGAAGGAGCACCCGAACATCACGGTGAAGTTCGAGAACATCCCCTCGGACTCGATGTCGCAGAAACTGACCACGCAGATCGCCGGAGGCAACCCTCCGGACGCGGCATTCGTCGACGCCAGCAGTGTCGCGAGCTTCTCCACCCGCGGGGCACTCGTGAACCTCGACGACTACATCGCTCGGGACAAGGTCGTGAAGCCCGCGGACTACGTGCAGGCGTTCAAGACGTTCGTCACCTACAAGGGCAGCATGTACGGCCTCCCGATCGACGGGGAGTCGACCGGCCTCTTCTACCGGACCGACATGTTCAAGGCCGCCGGAATCACAGCGCCACCGAAGACCTGGGACGAGCTGCAGGCCGACGCCCAGAAGCTGACGGACCCGGCGAAGAAGCAGTACGGGTACGCCCTCTTCGCGCCCGAGGCCGCCTACTACTGGTATCCGTACCTGTGGCAGGCCGGGGGGCAGGTCCTCTCCAAGGACGGCACGAAGGTCGAGTTCGACTCCGCCGCCGGCGAGAAGGCGGCCGACTTCTACGTGGGACTCAAGCGCTACGCGCCGCCGGACTACCTGAACAGCAACTCGTGGGACGGGCGGGTGGCCTTCGAGCACAACCAGGTCGCCATGTACATGGCCGGCTCCTGGTTCGCCGGGACCATCTCGCAGGAGGCTCCGAAGATCACCGGCAAGTGGAACGTCGCGCCCCTGCCCTGCGGCCCGAACGGCTGCGCCACGACCGTCGCGAGTGATGCGCTCGTCGCATTCAGCGGCTCGCCGAACAAGGACGCCGCGTACAAGTGGATCGAGTTCCTCTCGAAGCCGGCCAACATGGCGAGATGGACCTATGAGAGCCCCGGCGGCACCGAGCTGCCGACGATCTACTCGCTGCTGAACTCGAGCGGCTTCAAGTCCAACACGAGCAAGCCCTACATGGAGGGCTTCGCGCAGCAGATGAAGTACGGCGTGGCGAACATCCAGGCGAACAAGAACTGGCCGCAGATGGAGACCGCGCTGTCGGACCAGCTCGGCAAGGCGATCTACGGGAACCTCTCGCCGAAGCAGGCGCTGGACGGGGCAGCCCAGAAGGCCTCCAGCATCCTCCAGCAATGACCGGGGGCGGTGGGGGAGGCGACCGCGTCTCCTCTCCCACCGCCAACGCGTTCCGGGCCTCCCATCGAGACCCTTCATTTCCGATGAACGAGGTGTGCATGTCCGTGGAAGCAGCGCCGCCACCGGCGATGGACGAGCCGCAGAGCGGTCCGCGGGCGGCGGGAACGCCGGTCCGTCGGCGACGGAGATCCGGCGCCGCGCGGTCGAGCGGGCCGGCCCGATCGCCTTGGCGATCCGCTCGGCGCGAGTGGAGCGCCTACCTGTTCCTCGCGCCCGGCCTGATCGTGTTCTCGATCTTCACGCTCTTCGCGCTGCTGTTCGCCTTCTACCTGACGTTCCATGAGTGGGACATCATCAACCCGGACAAGCCGTTCGTCGGGTTGCAGAACTACAGCCGGATGATGACCGACACCGACTTCCAGCAGTCGATCATCAACACCTTCTACTTCACCGGCGCGTCCGTGCCGCTCAGCATGATCATCGGCCTGCTGATCGCGTTGCTGCTCAACCAGGGCATCCGGCTGCGGGGCCTGTTCCGGACCATGTTCTTCCTGCCGCAGGTGACGCCCTTCATCGTTATCGCGATCGTGTGGAAGTGGCTCTACAACGGGGACTACGGGCTGTTCAACTTCTACCTCCTGAAGGCCCACCTGATCACGCAGCCGTTGCACTGGCTGTCCGACCAGAACCTGGCCATGCCGGCCGTCGTGCTGATGACGGTGTGGGCGGGCATCGGTTTCTCGATGGTCGTGTACCTGGCGGCGCTGCAGGCCGTACCGGAGGAGCTGTACGAGGCGGCGAAGATGGACGGGGCCGGCGGCATCGCCCGCTTCCGGAACATCACAGTGCCCCAGCTGCGGCCCACCACCCTGTTCCTGCTCGTGATCGGCATCATCGGCTCGCTGCAGGTCTTCACGCAGATCTACGTGATGACCAACGGGGGACCGGTCGACCGCACCACCACGATGGTGTTCTTCATCTACCAGGCGGCGTTCAAGTTCTACCAGATGGGCTACGCCAGCACCCTCTCGTTCGTCCTGTTCGCGATGACGCTCGTCTTCACAGCGATCCAGCTGTGGCTCTACAAGAAGGCCGATCAATGACCGCAGTGCCCGTCCTCGATCCCGTGCAGGTCGACGCCGGCCGGACCCCCGACCCGCGTGGCCGCAGCCGACGCACCTGGAGCCACCGCACCCGGCTGGCCGTCGTCTACGTGATCCTGATCCCGTTCGGACTCCTCTTCGTCGCTCCGTTCGTCTGGCTGCTGAGCGCGTCGTTCCAGCCGGTGAGCGACATCTTCTCGTGGCCCCCGCAATGGATCCCCGCGCACCCGACCCTCGACGGCTACCGGCAGTTCTTCGGTGCGGGCGGCGCGCAGGCGGGCGTCTGGTTCCTCAACAGCGCGTTCGTGTCGATCTCCGTCACCGTGCTGCAGCTGTTCTGCAACTCGCTCGCGGCGTACGTCTTCGCGAAGCGACGGTTCCCGGGACGAAGCGCGATCTTCCTGCTGTTCCTCGCGACGATGATGGTGCCGCCCCAGGTCACGATGATCCCGAACTACCTGATCCTCCAGCACGTGCCGCTGTTCGGCGGCAACGACCTGTTCGGTGCGGGCGGCCACGGCATGCTCGACTCGTACGAAGGGCTCATCCTGCCCGGCTGCGTGAGCGCATTCGGAATCTTCCTGCTCCGGCAGTACATGACGTCCATCCCGGACGAGCTGCTCGATGCCGCCCGCATCGACGGTGCCTCGGAGTTCAGGATCTACGCCCAGGTCGTCCTGCCGCTGTGCCGGCCGGTGCTCGCCGCGACCGCGATCTTCACGTTCATGGCCGCGTGGGAGGACTTCCTCTGGCCGCTCATCATCATCTCCGACCCGAACAAGTTCACCGCGCCGCTCGGGCTCGCGATGTTCGTCATGAAGAACCAGACGTCGTGGAGCGTCCTGCTCGCGGGCTCCGTGATCGCGACCCTGCCGATGGTGGTCGTCTTCGCCGTGTTCCAACGGCAGTTCGTGCAGGGCATCGCGATGAGCGGCTTGAAGGGCTGATCGTGAACGAGGCCGTCGCGATGCGGGTCGCGCTCGACACGGACATCGGCACCGACGTCGATGACCTCCTGGCGCTGGCGACCATCCTCGGCTCTCCCGAGCTCGAACTCGCCGCCGTCACCACCGTCTACGGCGACACCCTCCACCGAGCGCGCATGGTCGCCAAGGTGCTGCGGATCGCCGGAGCCCCGCACGTCCCCATCGTCCCAGGGCTCAGCGCGCCTGCATCCGGCCGTGAGGTGTGGTGGGCAGGGCACGAGGGCAGATTGCTCGGCGATCTCACGAGTGAAGCGGTGGACGAGGGGATGGATGCGGGGGAGACGCTCGCCGGCGTCCCGACGGTGATCGGGATCGGGCCGCTGACCAATGTCGCCCAGGCCGTCCTGGGCCCGCACCAGGGCCTCCAGCGGCTGGTGCTCATGGGTGGCGACTTCGCCTCCGGAGGTACCGAGCACAACCTGCGGTCCGACGCGGCGTCCGCCGCGGCGGTCTTCGCAGCCGATACGCAGACCCTGGTCGTGGGCATCGAGCAGACCGAGCGAGTGCACGTGCGACCGCAGTTCCTCGACGACCTGGCCGGCCGCGGTGAGCTCGGTGCTCTGCTGGCCGCGGAGGTGGAGCAGTACCAGGAGTTCTCCGGAGGGAGGCCGAGCGTGCCCCACGACGTCGTCGCAGTGCTGCTCGGTGTCGCCCCCGAGCTGTTCACTCTCGCTCGCGGTCACATCTCGGTGGTCCCAAGCGGTCCCGATGAGGGGCGCGTCGACTTCGCCTCCGATCCCGCGGGACCGCACAGTATCGTCACCGACCTCGATCCTCGCGAGATCGTGAGTGAGATGGAGCGGCGCATCCTGCGGGTCGCGGCGTCGGCTCGCGCGTGACCGACATCGATCGGCGCCCGTCGCTTCCATATGGTGAGCAGGTGCCGAAGGTCAAACAACGTGGCCCTTACCGGACCGGGATCCAGAGTCGCGCGAAGATCGTCGCCGCCGCGGTCGACGTCTTCGGACGATACGGCTACAAGGGCGGCACGCTTCAGCAGGTCGCGGACACCGTAGGCCTTACCGCGGGAGCGATCACCAAGCTGTTCGGCTCGAAGGAGCAGCTGCTCATCGCGGTGCTGCAGCACTGGGCCTTCCTGACCGAGGACGTGATCGGCGCCGAGGCGAAAGGCAAGGACCGTCTCGAGGGCTTCGGGCGGCTCATGGCATTCCACATGGAGCACCGAGGGTTCCTCGAGCTCTACATCACGATGGCCGCCGAGACCGCCGCCTTCCCCGAGCACCCCGCCCACGACTTCATGGTGGACCGGTACATATCGACCCTCGCCCACCTGCGTTCCCTGCTCGCCGAAGGGGTGAAGGAAGGATCGTTCAACACGATGTCGAAGGATGAGATCGACAACGAGGCCGAGTGCCTGCTCGCGGCGATGGACGGGCTGGAGATCCAGTTCCTCTTGAACCCAGGGTTCGACCTGGAACGCTCGTTCCGGATGTACGTCCAGAACCTCGAGGCACGGCGCGCATCGGCCGATGCCGTCGGCGGGTCGTGAGCCCCCGAGGCGCCTTCGGGCTCCTGAGTTCGACGGCTCCGTCCAGGCCCGTGGCGCTCGGAAGGCGCGACTCCGGATGCCGAATCGGTCAAGCGCGCGCGGGCTGCAGTGAGACGCGGTCGACCTCGGCGCGGCGCCGTGCGCGTCCGCGCCGACGCGGTCCGCGCCGACGGCCGGGGAGTCGAGACCCAGGGCCAGGCGAAGACCGGAGCCGGCACCAGGACGATCCGCAGTCGAGGAACCGAGGCGGTTCAGTTCGGACGTCCCGCGCCGCGGTCTCCCGTGCGTTTCTTGGAGATGGACGAGGGGTGCGGGCCGGCGGATCGCGCGGGCCTGCACCCCGGCGAAGTCAGGGCTGGAGGACCAGCTGCAGTTCGAGGTTGATGGTGACGTCGTCGCCGAGGGTGAGTCCGCCGCCTTCGAGGGCCATGTTCCAGTTGATGCCGTAGTCCTTGCG
>NZ_JAODBE010000027.1 GCF_025463795.1 Amnibacterium sp. | reverse complement strand
AGCACGCCGCCGCCGACGCCGAGGTCGACCGGCGCGACCCCCGTCGAGGCGCCGTGCGCCGCCCTCGTGTCGGCCGCGGTCGCGCAGGGCATCGCGCCCGGGTACGCGCCGCTGACGGCCTGGGCGCCGACGGCCGCCTCCCCCGTCGCGCACCTCGCGGCGCTCGGCGGCACGGTCTGCGCCTGGAAGGACGCGAAGACCGGCCATGTGCTGGAGGTCGCGGTCGCCCGTCCGTCCGACGCCGATGCGCTGGCTCTGAAGAACGACCTCGTCGAGCGCAGCAACTCGGTGCCGACGTACCGCGAGGAGGCCTACTTCCAGGTCAGCGGCGGCGCGGGCGAGGTGAACGACTTCCACGGCCCGTACTGGGTGGTGGCCTGGTCCTCCGATCTCTACGAGCCGGGCGACGCCGCAGGCCTGATCGCCTCGGTGCACTCGGCCCTCGACCGCCTGGGCTGACCGGGACCTGACAATCGGCCGAACGCGGGCATACCCGCCGACGGCAGTGCGGTTCGAGCGTGCATGACGGTTCGCAACATCTCCACGATCGGCCTCATCGGTGCCGGTCACATCGGATCCCAGCTCGCCCGAGTGGCGGTGCAGCACGGCTACCGCGTCGTGATCAGCAACTCCCGCGGCCCCGAGACCCTGTCCGAGCTCGTGGCCGAGATCGGACACGGCGCCACGGCCGGCACCCCCGAGGACGCCGCCCGCGCCGGTGACATCGTCGTCGTGACGATCCCGCTGAAGAACATCGACTCCGTGCCGGTCGAGCCCCTCGCCGGGAAGATCGTGATCGACACGAACAACTACTACCCGCAGCGCGACGGGCAGATCGCGGAGCTCGACGACGAGTCGACGACCACCGCCGAGCTGCTCCAGCAGCACCTGCCGCAGTCGAAGGTCGTCAAGGCCTTCAACCACATCGGCGCCCCGGACCTGACGACCGCCGGCACCCCGAAGGGGACGGCTCACCGTCGCGCGCTCGCGATCTTCGGCGACGACGAGGAGGCTCGGGCGACGGTCGCGGACGTCATCGACGAGTTCGGCTTCGACGTGGTCGACGGCGGCCCGCTCGCCGAGGGCTGGCGCATCCAGCGCGACACCCCCGGCTACGTGAAGCCGGACGACGCCGACGGGCTCCGCGCTCACCTCGCCGCCGCGAAGCGCTACCGCGAGATGCGCGTCGACGCATAGAGCCGCGGCCGTTTCCGGCCGCCCGCCGGCACTCGCAGGCGGGCGGCGGCCGGAAGGCGGCCGTTCCTCGCCCTGCTAACCTGGAGGCTCCCTTCGGCCCCCATAGCTCAGGGGATAGAGCACTGCCCTCCGGAGGCAGGGGCGCAAGTTCGAATCTTGCTGGGGGCGCGCCCCGAGAGGCCCGGAATCATGCGGATCGCGTGAGACCGGGCCTCCACCTTTTTCCGGCCGTGGCAACGTTTTGGCAACATCCGCTGGAGGTTCTGCGGCCGTCGAGGTCACTCCGGCCTGCTGAACGCGCCTATGCAAATCCACGGCGGCCGTCCGAGGACCCGCGCCTCCGCCAGCCCGTGGGCGGGGTCGGCCGACGTGAGCGCACCTTCAGCTGACGACGTCCGCAGCGCCACGTGCGGGGCCCTTGGCGTCGGCGACCCGTCGGATGTGCAGGTCGAGGGCTTCCGCGACGGCATCGAGGTCGTCGTCGAACAGGTCGGAGTAGACGTCGAGCGTGACGGCGGCGGAGGCATGGCCGAGGATCCGTTGCACCGCCTTGACATGGGCACCGGAGCTGACGGCGAGGCTTGCGGCAGTGTGCCGGAGTTCGTGCGGCGTCAGCCCCGGCTGACCGATCTCGACGGCGGCCCGGTCCAGCCACCCTTCGCGGAACACGCGGTTGCGGAGCCACGACCGGCTCCTGGCGCTCGGGAACAGCGGCGCCTCCTGTGGCCGATCCGCGACGAGCGGCACCAAGCGGTCTGCCAGAGCGGCAGGGATGGGTACCGAGCGGGCTTCGTAGTCCTTCGGCGTCGACTCGTGCTGCAGGCCGTTCACCTCCACCACGGTGTGTCGAACCGCCAGGCGTCGCCTTCGGAGGTCGACGTCCATGACTCTCAGTCCGGACACCTCGCCCCATCGCAGGCCGCAGTAGGCGAGCACGCGGACGAGGTCGCCGTATCCGTTGAACGCGCCGTGCTGCTGCCCGCCACCGATCCGATCGACCGCCTCGGCAAGCGCGTCCACTTGCTCGTGCGTCAGATACCGCTTGCCGCTCTTCGTCACCCTGGGCAGCTTCGTTCCGCGTGCCGGGTTGAGGACGATTCGGCCGTCGGCGACGGCCGCGTCCAAGGCCCCGGAAAGCGTGTGCACGCACTTGCGGACAGATGCGGGGCCGAGCCGTCCGGAGAGCTCCGCGATCCACCGCTGGACCACACTCGGGCTGATCTCACCGAGCGGGTATGCACCGAGCGACGGATTCAGGTCACGGCGGATGATCCCAGCCACGCGGTCCCGCGTGGACGGTCGAAGATCGACGCGATCCGCGAACCATTGATCGAGCCAGTCCGCGAGCCGGATCCGGGACCGGCCCGAGTCCACATAGACCCCGCGGGCCTTGTTCAGCTCCATCGATGCGAGGAAGAGCTCGGCCTCCTTCTTCGTCCGAAAGCCTCGCCGCTGAGTCTGGACGTGGTCCGGCTTTCGGTACAGAACGCGGTATCGGCGGCCGCCCTTGGTCGCGTACGGCTCGACGCTCCCCATCAGGCCTCCTTGCTCACCACTCCAGTTGAGCGCGGGCGGCCGACAGCGGTTCCTGCTCAGGCGCGGCCCGTTGCTCCACCGATAGGAGCCAGTCGGGTAAGACGTCGCCGCCCCACAGGCCCCCTCGATCGAACACGTCGTGAACCTGCACTCGGCTTGCGATGACGATGCCCTCTCGTGACGCCCCGAGTGCTGCACGAACGGCGCGGCCAGCGTCTGGTGTGCAGAGGTAGGTGACTTGGGCGGCTTCGTTGTCGAGGCGGTTGCGGAAGGCGCGGAAGATGCCGTGGTAGCGGACTGGGCGCTTTGCGGTCAGCTCGACCTCGATCAACTCGGTCCAGTCGGGACCGAGCGCGACACCGTCGGCCTGGTGCTCCCAGGCATGCTGGGCTCGCTCGTCGCGCTGCCATGCATAGCCCGCCGCCGCGTACCGGGCGCAGGTGGTCGACACTGCGATCTCGTGGCGGGTGGTCTGCCGGTACACATCTGGCTTCGCCTTCCCGACCCCAGTGAACGTCGCCCAGACGATCGAGCCGCCCGCTCCCCCGAGGTTGACCCGGTCGATGTAGCCGGCTGTCTGCATTCGGGCGCACCAGGCCTGTGCTTGCCGAGTCGACACCGGTCGGTCCCAGCCGTTCAACGCGCCGAGCACCCATCGGATCGACTGCACATTCGTCACCCGCACGATCCCGAACCAGTTCATCATCTGCTCATCCCGGTCCATCACCCACACCGTCGAATCGCTTCCCCGCACCATCCGCCTTACCGCCATTCCGCATCACCCGCTGCCCCTCAGCACCGATCGATCACTGCCACTCCCCTGCTATCTGCTATCTGATATCTGCTCAATCCATATCCTTCACCTCTCCTTTCCCCTGTTCTTTCTTGCCCTGTCCTGGTCTGCCCCCTGAATCTCCGAACCACCCACAACACAGCTTCTTTTCGCTGAGTTGTGGGTGGTTCGGAGACGGCGCCAGCCGAGGAGGCAGACCAGGACAGGGCAAGCCGCCCCAGAACCCCTCGCTAGCCCCCTCACCCCGAACCTGGCGGCCAACGAGGGGGCTGACGCCGGGCTGGTTGCTCATGCCCGGACGGTAGAAGCGCGGATCAGCCCAAGTAAGGAATCGAGGCGATCTCTGTCAAAATGACAGGCGTCCCGAGCGTCTTGCCGACGCTGCAGGACGATCAATACCCGTGACTCAAAACCTCGAAGCTGGGCGGAGGTTTTGCGAGACCTTTTGAGAATTGCCTGATCACAAGCAGCCGCAGCCCAGAGGAAGGCGCTCTAACGCCCCCTGGCGGCTACGACCACCGCTTCCGCAGCATCCAGCCGGCGGTCTCGACCCGACGATCG
>NZ_JAODBE010000040.1 GCF_025463795.1 Amnibacterium sp. | reverse complement strand
GGGCCATGCAGATCCCCAAGGAGACGATCGTCCGGTTCCTGCGCGACCGCGGGAAGGACGCACTGGCCGATCAGGCCGACAAGCACCTACCGGAGCAGGTCGATCCCGCGCAGTACGCGGAGCAGCTGCAGCGGTACGGCGTGGACGTGCCCGCGCTCCTCAGCAGGCTGCCCGGTCCCCTCAAGGGGCTCTTCGGGCGCTGATCCGCGTCAGACGTGGCGCGTCAGGAGCCGCAGCTGCACCATGACGTGCTCGCGGAGCTGCTCGGGCGCCGTGTCCCGGCACGCACGCTTGACCGCGTCGGTGAGCACGACACCGATGTGGTGCTCCTCCGCGCAGTCGACGCAGCCGGCCATGTGCTCCGTGATGTCCGCGTACTCGGTGCGCTCGAGCTCGTGGTGGAGATACTCCTCGAGATCGCGTTTGGCCTTCTCGCAACCGCAATCGGTCATGGCGTCACTGCCCCTTTTCGAGTCGGGGTCGCCCGGCGCGAGATCTCGCCCATGGCGATCCCGCGTTCCTGGGCGTACCCGGTCAGCCGGTCCCGCAGCAGCCGGCGGCCGCGGTGCAGGCGGCTCATCACGGTGCCAACGGGGGTCTTCATGATGTCGGCGATCTCCTGGTAGGAGAACCCCTCGACGTCGGCGAGGTAGACCGCGAGCCGGAAGTCCTCCGGGATGGACTGCAACGCGTCCTTCACCGTGGAATCCGGTAGGTGGTCGATCGCCTCGGCCTCCGCGGAGCGCGAGACGCGCGACGCGGAGGTGGTGGAGACGGCCTCGCCGAGCTGCCAGTCCTCGAGGTCGTCGATCGTGTTCTTGTACGGGTCCCGCTGCTTCTTGCGGTAGCTGTTGATGAACGTGTTCGTGAGGATGCGGTACAGCCAGGCCTTCAGGTTCGTGCCCTGCTGGTACTGGCGGAAGGCGCTGAACGCCTTCACGTACGTCTCCTGCACCAGGTCCTGCGCGTCCGCCGGGTTGCGGGTCATCCGCATGCCGGCCGCGTACAGCTGGTCGAGAAACGGCAGCGCCTGCTGCTCGAACAGCTCGCGGAGCTCCTCGTCGCCCGGCGCGACGTCCTCGAGCGCGGCATCCGGGCCCGTTCCGGCCGGTTCCGACGGGTCGCGATGCGACGTGGCCGCCGGGCCGAAGGGGACTGCATCGGCCTCGTCGTCGAGGGTCGCCGCATCGGTCTCGTCGGCACCATCGACGGGCTCCGCGAGCGCGTCCTGCACCTCGTGGTCGAGGTCCTCGTCGGCCTCGTCCCCGGCGGCCCCCTCCAGCGGGGACTCCTGCTCGTCAGAGGGCCCGACCTCGCGGTCGTCGACGGGGCGGTCGGAGGGAAGGGACATGGCCCAGGATTCTACGGGCGGCCACTCCACGACGTCCGGGAGGAGCGGTGCGTCGAGCACTGCTGCTGGCATGCCGCCCTCCTTCGCTTCGAGTCCGCCGGACCTATGGTGGAACCGATGGCCGCGCCGACCTATTCCGCCCCCGCGGGCTGGAACGCGCCCAGCCCGTCGGGGCGGCTGTCGGCGGTCGTCGAGCTGCCCGGCTCGAAGAGCCTCACGAACCGGGAGCTCGTGCTCTCCGCGCTCGCGCACGCGCCCTCCACCTTGCGCCGGCCATTGGCCGCCCGCGACACCGATCTCATGGTCGAGGCGCTCGGCCGGCTCGGCACCCGCATCCGGCGCGACGACGACGGCACCCTCCACATCGAACCCGGGCCGCTCACCGGCGGGGTCGACATCGACTGCGGGCTCGCGGGCACGCTCATGCGCTTCCTGCCCCCGGTCGCGCTGCTCGCGGACGGCCCCGTGCGCTTCGACGGCGATGAGCGCGCCAGGGCGCGACCGCTGGCCACGACGATCCTGTCGCTGCGCGCACTCGGCGCCGAGGTCGACGACGGCGGACGTGGCACCCTGCCCTTCACGGTCACACCCGGGGACGTGCGAGGCGGCCGCGTCGTGATCGACGCCTCGGCGTCCAGCCAGTTCGTCTCCGGGCTGCTGCTCGTCGGCGCCCGCCTCCACGACGGCATCGAGGTGGAGCACCGCGGCGAGCGCCTGCCCTCGATGCCGCACATCGCGATGACGATCGACGCCCTCGCCCGGCGGCACGTGCGGGTGGAGACCGCGAGCGCCGGGCCGCCCGCGGCGCTCTGGCGCGTGGAGGCGCAGCGGATCCGTGGCCGCGACGTCGACATCGAGCCCGACCTGTCCAACGCGGCGCCGTTCCTCGCCGCCGCCCTCGTCGCCGGCGGCACCGTGACGGTGCCGGGCTGGCCGGAGGAGACGACGCAGGTCGGGAACCGGCTGCGCGACTGGCTGGCCGCGTTCGGCGCCGGCGTCTCACTCGAGCAGGGCGCGCTCACCGTCGACGGCGGCGCCGGCGTCCGGGTGGCGCCGCTCGCCCCAGTCGACCTCGACCTGTCCGAGGGCGGCGAGCTCGCGCCGACCCTCGTCGGCCTCGCCGTGTTCGCCGACGGGCGCAGCACGTTCACCGGGATCGGGCACCTCCGCGGGCACGAGACCGACCGCCTGGCGGCGCTCGCGACCGAGCTCACCGCCGTCGGAGCGTGCGTCGAGGAGACCGAGGACGGCCTGATCGTCGAACCCGGCCCGCTCGCAGCGCCCGGCCGCCCCTGGCGCGCCTACGAGGACCACCGCATGGCCACCACCGGCGCACTGGTCGGACTCGGTGTCGACGGCGTCGTGGTCGACGACATCGCGACGACCGCCAAGACCCTCCCCGGCTTCGCGGACCTCTGGCGGCGGATGCTCGGATGAGCTGGCTGTCGGACGAGGAGGAGGGCCCGTACGACGAGTACGACGAGTCCGACGCCCGGGTGCGGCCGAACCCCCGCGGCTCGCGGCCGCGCACCAAGCAGCGACCCGCGCACGAGACGGCCGTTCCGGGGCGCGTGCTCACCGTCGACCGCGGCCGCATGCAGGTGCTGCTCTTCGAGGACACCCCGGAGGAGCGGGAGGTGCAGGCGACCCGCGCCCGCGAGCTGGGCAAGGTCGGCGTGGTCACCGGCGACGCGGTCGACGTGGTGGGCGACCTCTCGGGCGAATCCGGCGTGCTCGCCCGGATCGTCCGCCTCGAGCCGCGCCGCACGGTGCTCCGGCGCAGCGCCGACGACACGGACGACGTCGAACGGGTCGTGGTCGCCAACGCCGACCAGCTGCTCGTCGTGGTCGCCGCCGCCAACCCCGAGCCGAGGCCCGCGCTGATCGACCGCTACCTCGTCGCCGCGTTCGACGCCGGGCTCGACGCCGTGCTGCTCGTCACCAAGACCGACCTCGCGGAACCGGCGCCCCTGCTCGCGGAGTTCGCGCCGCTCGAGCTCACTGTCGTGACGACCGAACGCGGCGCCGATCTCAGCGGGCTGCGCCGCCTGCTGCTCGGCCGCACGACGGTGGCCGTCGGCCACTCCGGTGTCGGGAAGTCCACGATCGTGAACGCGCTCGTGCCCGACGCGGGCCGCGCGATCGGCGCGGTGAACGCCGTGACGGGACGCGGCCGCCACACGTCGTCGTCGAGCGTCTCCCTGCGCGTCCGGGCGACGGCGGCGGATCGGGCGGAGGGGCTGCCGGCGACCGGGTGGATCATCGACACCCCCGGCATCCGGTCGTTCGGGCTCGGGCACGTCGACCCGACGAACATCCTGCGGTCGTTCGCGATCCGCAGCCGCCCGATCACGGATCCGCCCGACGGCATCGCGCTCGCGGACGCCCACGACTGGGAGATCGTCGACCGGGTGAACGCGGGCGAGCTCGGCGACGCCGGGCGCCGCCGTCTCGAGTCGCTGCAGCGGCTGCTCGAAGCTCAGGGCGGGCGGGTGCAGGGCGCCGACGACGAGGCCGATCCCGACGCCTAGGGCGCGTCTCGCGACCTCGTTCCGCCGCGAGACGTCGCGAGGCGCGCCCTAGTGTGAGTCCCATGGCGCCCGGCATCTTCGAGGACCTGCAGCTCGCCCTCGACCTCGCCGACATGGCGCACGTGCTCGCCGTCGACCGCTTCCGGGCCGGCGACCTCGCGATCTCGACGAAGCCCGACCGCACCCCGGTCACGGATGCGGACCAGGCGATCGAGCAGGCGCTCCGGGCCGCGCTGAAGGACGCCCGCAAGGACGACGAGGTGCTCGGCGAGGAGTACGGCGGCGAGGCGCGATCGGGCCGCCAGTGGATCATCGACCCGATCGACGGCACGACGAACTTCCTTCGAGGGCTGCCGATCTGGGCCACCCTGATCGCGCTCGCCGTCGACGGCGACCCGATCCTCGGCGTCGTCGCCGCGCCCGCGCTCCGCCGGCGCTGGTGGGGTGCCCGCGGTCACGGCGCGTGGGCCGCCACCGTCACCGAGCGCGGCACCGGCGCTCCGGCTCGGCTGTCGGTCTCGAAGGTCGGCGAGCTGTCCGACGCCCTGCTCAGCTACAACTCGCTCCAGGGCTGGGACGACGCGGGAGGCCTGGACGGCCTGCTCGCCCTCGCCCGCGGCTGCTGGCGCACCCGGGCGCTCGGCGACTTCTGGTCCTACGTGCTCGTCGCCGAGGGCCAGGTCGACATCGCCGGGGAGCCCGACCTCAAGGTGTGGGACATGGCGGCGCTCGTGCCGATCGTCACGGAGGCGGGCGGCCGGTTCACCTCGCTCGACGGGCACGACGGCCCCTGGCACGGCACCGCGCTCGCGACCAACGGGCGCCTGCACGACGCGGCCCTCGACCGGATCGGACTCGCGGCCTCACATTCCGGCCCCGCCGGCCGTTGATATCGATGTGAGCATCTCCGAGACGGCGAAAGCACCGTTCGAACGGGTCGTCGGCGAGCACGGGCCGCTCGTCTGGCGGGTCTGCCGCGGCATGCTCGACCAGCACGACGCGGAGGACGCCTGGAGCGAGACCTTCCTCGCCGCGATGGGCGCCTGGGCCCGGTTCGACGGGAACGTCGCCGGATGGCTCGTCACCATCGCGCACAGGAAGGCCGTCGACGTGCTCCGGGCGCGGTCCCGTGCGGCGTTCCCGACCGCGGAGCCGCCGGAGGTCGTCTCGACCCTCGGCGTCCCCGACGGCCGGGACCTCGACCTGTGGGCGGCGCTCGCGCTCCTCCCGACCCGGCAGCGCGCCGCGGTCGTCCACCACCACCTCGCCGGCCTGCCGTTCGCCGAGGTGGCGCAGCTCACCGGCACCACCGAGCCCGCGGCCCGCAAGGCCGCCTCCGACGGCGTGCAGCGGCTCCGATCGCTGCTCGCCGGGAAGGACATCGCATGACCACCACCGCCCCCTTCGCCGTTCCCGACGCCGATCCCGCCCTGCTCGCCCGCCTCCACGCGAGGCTCGAGGACGCGGCGACCGGCGACGCCGCCCCCGACGTGCACTACCGGACCGTCGACTCCCCGCTCGGTCCGCTGCTCGTCGCCGCCACCGAGCAGGGTGTCGCCCGGCTCGCGTTCGCGATCGAGGACGAGGACGAGGTGCTCGAGAGCCTCGCCACGCGCATCGGTCCACGCGTGCTGCGTGCGCCGCGCCGACTGGACCCTGCGGCGCGCTGGCTCGACCACTTCTTCGCCGGTGACCACGGCCCGTACCCGGGGCCGGTGGATCTGCGGCTCGCCCGGGGGTTCCGGCTCGCCGTGCTCGAGCGGCTGCGGGAGGTGCCGTTCGGCCGCACCATCAGCTACGCCGCGCTCGCCGCCCGCACGGATGCGCCCCGCGCGGTCCGCGCGGTCGGCACCGCCTGCGCCACGAACCCGGTGCCGCTCGTCGTGCCCTGCCACCGCGTGGTGCGCTCCGACGGCAGCACCGGCGCGTACCGGGGCGGCGCGGAGGCGAAGGTGCGCCTGCTCGCACTCGAGCGCGACGGCGTGCTCCCCGCATCCGGAGGGTCCGCGCCCCGGCTTCTGTGAGGCAGGATCAGCGGGGTGACCGACGCCCCCGCCCCCGCGATCGTGCGGGCGACCCGGCGACGGTCGCTCGTCCGGCTCGTCTCGGGGTTCGGTCCCGCGTTCGTGGCCGCGATCGCCTACGTCGATCCGGGCAACGTGGCCGTGAACATCACCGCGGGCGCGACGGAGGGCTACGCGCTCGTCTGGGTGCTCGTCGTCGCGAACACCATCGCGGCGCTCGTGCAGTACTGCTCAGCGCGGCTCGGGCTCGTCACCGGCGCCAGCCTGCCGGAGCTGCTCGGCCGCCGGCTCTCCCGCCCGTCTCGCATCGCGTTCTGGCTGCAGGCCGAGGTCGTCGCGGCCGCCACCGACGTGGCCGAGGTGATCGGCGGCGCGATCGCGCTGCGGCTGCTGTTCGGGCTGCCGCTGCTGCTCGGCGGGGTGATCGTCGGCGCCGTCTCCCTCGTGCTCCTCTCCGCGCAGCACCGCCGGGGGCAACGGGTCTTCGAGGGGCTCGTCGTCGGGCTGCTCGCCGTGCTCACCATCGGGTTCGCCGCGGGCGTCTTCACGGGCAGCACGGATTGGAGCGGGGTCGCGGGCGGCCTGCTCCCTCGGCTCAAGGACGGCGGATCCGTGCTGCTCGCCGCCTCGATGCTCGGCGCGACGGTGATGCCGCATGCGATCTACCTGCACTCGTCGCTCACCCGCGACCGTCACGGCGATCCCGGGGAGCGGCTCCCCCATCTGCTGGTCGTGACCCGGTGGGACGTGATCGTCGCGCTCGCACTCGCCGGCGCGGTCAACATCGCCCTGCTCGTCGTGGCCGCCGCCAACCTGCAGGGCAGCAGCGGCGCCACGACCATCGAGGGCGCGCACGGCGCGATCACCTCCGCGCTCGGGCCGGTGATCGGAGTGCTCTTCGCGATCGGGCTGCTGGCATCCGGCCTCGCGTCGAGCTCCGTGGGCGCCTACGCCGGCTCCGAGGTGATGGCCGGCCTGCTCAAGGTGCAGGTTCCGCTCCTCGCGCGCCGGGTCGTGACCCTGCTGCCGGCGCTCGTCCTGCTCGCGCTCGGCACACCGCCGACCGCGACGCTGGTGATCAGTCAGGTGGTGCTGAGCTTCGGGATCCCGTTCGCGGTCGTGCCCCTCATCCGCCTGAACTCGGACGCGTCGCTCATGGGCGCCTACGTCGCGGGCCGCGGTCTGCGGATCGGCGGCTGGGCCGCGGCGGGCGTGGTCGTCGCCCTGAACGTGCTGCTGCTCGGCGTCACCCTCACGGGAACCGCCTGAAACAGCAGCCGCCGACCGAGCTGCACAGCGCGACAGTGACATCCGCGCGAGGAGTGGAGATGGGGGGAATCGAACCCCCGTCCACTGCTGGAGAACGGCGTCTTCTCCGGGCGCAGCCTGTGTCTTTCGTTCTACTCGGCCCCGTCCCTTGCCACAGGCAGGTTACGGACGACAGGCCCAGTCCCGGTGAAAGTCCCACGAAGCCCCGAGGCAGGACATCCGTAGCAAGCCCCCTTGATGACGCCGGATACCGGGGCGGAGGCGAACCCGGTCCGACGGCCTTGACTACTCTTGCTTACGCAGCGAGAGAGAAGGCGGTGCGAGTCTTACTGGCACCTGTTGTTTGCATGCATCGTTAGCGAGATAAGCATGCATCCTCGGCCCGCTTTCCGTCGTCGAACAGGCAATGTCGAAACCGATCATCCCCATGACGGCGCGGAGCCACTGTCGCACTGTGGAGTTGTGTCGCCCCGTTGCCGGGGCTCCGACAGTCTAGAACCGCGAGGGCCCCTCGGTCATTCCCGGATCGAGGGACAGCATGTAGTAGGCGCTGTGCGGGTCCTCCCGGTACGCCCCGAAGGGCGGGCAGGGCCGGAAGCCGTGGCGCTCGTACAGCCGCCGCGCCGGCACGAAGAACGGCTCGGTACCGGTCTCGAGCAGGACGGCCTCGTAGCCGCGGCCCCGCGCCTCCGCGAGCACGGCGGCCAGCACGATGGTGGCGACGCCGCGGCCGCGGGCGGCCTCGGTGGTGCGCAGCGACTTCAGCTCGCCCCTGACCGCATCGATCGGGGCGAGGGCTCCGCAGCCGAGCACGGCGCCGCCGTCGCGGACGGTCCAGAACGCGACGCCCCGGGCGACCAGCCCGTCCGGGTCGAGCGCGTGGACGCTCTCCGCCGGTGAGGTGGCGTGCATGTCGGCGAGATGCTCGGTGAGCACCGCGACGACGTCGGGCCGCCGCGGGTCGTCACGCCGCGCCTGCAGCCTCCCGGCGCCGGGCCGAGATTCCGGCGCGCGGACTCCACCGTCCACGAGGGCTGGTCGCCGAGATCCAGGCGTATGGACATCCGACGTCGGCACGGCCGGCACACCGCTGAGCGTCGTGCGGGACTCGGCGCCGGGGTCCGGAGCCATGAGGACTACTCGCCGAGGTTCCGGCGAGTGGACATCGCGCGTTCGGCCTCGCGGCGGTCCTGCCGCTCACGCAGCGCTTGGCGCTTGTCGTACTCGCGCTTGCCCTTGGCGAGCGCGAGCTCGACCTTGGCCTTGCCGTCGCTGAAGTACAGCGACAGCGGCACGAGTGTGTAGCCGCCCTCCTTCACCCGGCTGCCGAGCTTGAGGATCTGCTGCTTGTGCAGCAGCAGCTTCCTGGTGCGGCGCGGCGGGTGGTTCGTCCACGTGCCCTGGTTGTACTCGGGGATGTGCACGGCGTCGAGGTAGGCCTCGCCCCCGTCGATGTACGCGTAGCCGTCGATGAGCGACGCTCGACCCTGCCGCAGCGACTTGACCTCGGTGCCCGTGAGCACCAGTCCCGCCTCGATGGTGTCCTCGATGGTGTAGTCGTGGCGCGCCCGGCGGTTGCTCGCGACGACCTTGCGACCCTGCTCCCTGGGCACTGCAACCACCTCCTCGGCTGATCGATCAGCCCGACAGTCTACTGCCGAGGCTCCATACCCGCTCCGGAGATTCGGACCCCCCTCGGTCCACCAGCATGCACGCGGCACGGGGACGGAACGGGAGGAGCCGGCCGGCGGCACGGGCGGCGTGCGCCCGCGGCGGCTACACCCTCAGGTAGCGGCTGATCGCCACGTTCGCCGAGACGGCGGCGAGCACGATGCCGACACCGATGAGGATCGGCACGACGACGAGCGCATCCGAGACCGTGACAAACGCGATGTCCTTCTGCGCCTGGGCGAGGAAGCCCTGCACGAAGAACTGCACGATGCCCACGGTCGCGAGGCCGGCGAGCACCGATCCGATGAGGGAGGCGAGCACGCCCTCGAGGATGAACGGCGTCTGGATGAACCGGTTCGACGCGCCGACGAGGCGCATGATCCCGAGCTCCCGTCGCCGGGAGAAGGCGGACAGCCGGATGGTCGTGGAGATCAGCAGCGCCGCCGCCACGAGCATGAGCGCCGCGATCGAGGCCGCGGTGATCGACGCCGTGTTCAGGACGGCGAAGATCTGGTCGAGCAGGCGCCGCTGGTCGGTCACCGCGTCGACGCCGGGCAGACCGGCGACCGCCTCCGCGATGATCGCCGACTGGTTCGGGTTCTTGAGGTTCACCCAGTAGGCCTCGTTGAGCAGGTCCGGCGTCACGTAGTCGGCGACGGGGTTGCCTTTGAACTGCGCCTCGAAGTTCTTGTAGGCCTGCTGGTGGTTCTCGAAGTACGACTGCTTGATGAACGGCTTCAGCTGCGCCGAGTGCAGAGCGTCGCCGATCGCCTTGATCTGCGCCGCGGTCGCGCTGCCGTTGCCGCAGTGGGTGCTCGGCACCTCGCCGTTGCAGAGGTACACGGCCACCTGCGCCTTGTCGTACCAGAAGTTCTTCATCTGGCCGATCTGCAGCTGCAGCAGCGCCGCGGTGCCGACGAACGTCAACGAGACGAACGTGACGAGCACGATCGAGACGACCATCGAGAGGTTGCGGCGGAGGCCGCTGGCGGCCTCGGAGAGGACGAGTCCGAGTCTCATGAGGAGGGTCCCACCCCTTCGTCGTCGGCATCGCGGTCCCGGAGACCGAGTCCGGTGATGAAGTCGAGGTGATCGGGCAGCGGCGGTGTGCGGTGGCGACCGTTGCGGCCTTCGAGACCCTCGGGGTCGCCCGTGTCGTCGAGGTCGATCTCGCCGGTGATCGTGCGGACGCCGCGACGTGCGTCCGGACGCTCCTCGCGGCCGGGATCGACCTGCTCCACCTCGGGCTCCGAGCCGCGGCGGCGGAACCGCGGACGGGGCTCCGCCGCGTCGAGGCCCGGGTCGGGCCGTGGCTCCGGCGGCAACGGGGCGGCGAAGAACAGGCTCGCCGCATCGGTCTCGGGGCGGGCCGCGGGCTGCGGCGCCGGCTCCCCCCGACGCCACGGCGTCCGGTCGGCGTCGGCGGGGACCGTGCGGACGGGGCCGGTGTCGGTGCGCGCCCAGACCGGTGCCCGCGACGGCTCGGGCTGCTCCTCCGTGCGCGAGCTCGGGCCGGTCGGCGGCTGCACCGTCGGAAGCGGACCGGTCGCGGGACGCGGTGCGGCGGGTGCGGCCGTCAGCGGCGGCTGCTGCCACACCGTCTGCGGCGGTGTGCCGGGCGGGCGCGTGGGGCCGGTGGTGACGGGCGGCTCGGGCCGATCGCGGCCACGGCGGGCCCAGACGGGGACCGTGCCGGTGTCGCCCTCGGTGACCGGCGGCTGCTGCGGGCGCTGGATCGGGATCGAGGAGGTGACGTAGGTCGCCTCCTCCTCGTCGCGGATGATGCGGCCGCCGACGAGCTCGATGACGCGCTTCTGCATCCGGTCGACGATGGTGACGTCGTGGGTGGCCATGACGACGGTCGTGCCGGCCTCGTTGATCCGGTCGAGCACCTTCATGATCTCGTCGCTCGTGGTCGGGTCGAGGTTGCCGGTGGGCTCGTCGGCGAGCAGGATCGCCGGCTTGTTGACCACGGCTCGGGCGATGGCGACGCGCTGCTGCTCGCCGCCCGAGAGCTCGTTCGGCATGTTCTGGGCCTTCTCCGCGAGCCCGACCATGCCGAGCACGTCCGGGACGGTCGCCTGGATGAAGCCGCGGGACTTGCCGATCACCTGCAGGGTGAAGGCGACGTTGTCGAAGATGGTCTTGTTCGGCAGCAGGCGGAAGTCCTGGAACACGACGCCGAGGCTGCGCCGGAAGTACGGCACCTTTCGGCTCGAGATGGACGTGAGGCGCTGGCCGAGCACGTGGATCTCGCCGGAGGTCGGGCGCTCCTCGCGCAGCATCAGGCGCAGCAGGCTCGACTTGCCGCTGCCCGAGGCACCGACGAGGAAGACGAACTCACCGCTGCCGATCTCGAGGGAGACGTCGTCGAGGGCGGCCCGCGGAGCACCGCGGTAGCGCTTGGTGACGGAATCGAAGCGGATCATGACGGCTGGCAGCCTAGGCACATCCTGCGAGGGCCGGGTGCAGGCTGGCCGGATCGGGGTTCGGGTCGGGTGGCCGGAAGACTACTCCCCCGGCGTGGCGCGCCGGTCCGTGCAGGCGCCGATCAGGCCGAGACGTGGAGCCGCGGGCGGCGGCGCGAAGGCGAGAGATCGCCTTCGCTCGTCAGACCGCCGACCTCTTCCGCCAGCGGATGCCTGCGGAGAGGAACCCGTCGAGGTCGCCGTCGAACACCGCGGACGGGTTGTTCACCTCGTGCTCGGTGCGCAGATCCTTGACCATCTGATAGGGAGCGAGCACGTACGAGCGGATCTGGTCGCCCCAGCTCGCGGTGATCGTGCCGGCGAGCTCCTTCTTCTTCGCCGCCTCCTCCTCGCGGCGCTGGATGAGCAGCCGCGACTGGAGCACGCGCATCGCCGCAGCGCGGTTCTGGATCTGGCTCTTCTCGTTCTGCATCGACACGACGATCCCGGTCGGCAGGTGGGTGATGCGCACCGCGGAGTCCGTCGTGTTCACGCTCTGGCCACCGGGACCGCTGGAGCGGAAGACGTCGATGCGGATGTCGCTCTCCGGCACCTCGATCTCGCCGCTCTCCTCGAGCAGCGGGATGACCTCGACGGCCGCGAAGCTCGTCTGCCGCTTGCCCGCCGAGTTGAAGGGGCTCATCCGCACCAGACGGTGGGTGCCGGCCTCGACGGAGAGCGTGCCGAACGCGTAGGGGGCGTCCACCTCGATCGTCGCGGACTTGATCCCGGCCTCCTCCGCGTAGGAGGTGTCCATCACCGTCACGGCATATCTGTGCTGCTCCGCCCAGCGCAGGTACATGCGCAGGAGCATCTCGGCGAAGTCGGCGGCGTCGACGCCGCCCGCGCCCGCGCGGATCGTGACGACCGCCGGACGGGCGTCGTACTCGCCGTTCAGCAGGGTCTGCACCTCGAGCTCGCCGACGCTCGCCTGGACGGCGGCCAGCTCGGACTCGGCCTCGGCCGCGTACTGCGCCTGCTGCTCGTCGTCCTCCGCGTTCACCAGTTCCACGAGCACCTCGAGGTCGTCGAGGCGGCGCTGCACGGCGATGATCCGCGCGAGCTCCGACTGCGCGTGGCTGAGCGCGCTCGTCACCTTTTGCGCCGCGTCGGGGTCGTCCCACAGGTCGGGGACGGACGCCTGCGCACTGAGGTCGGCGATGCGCGCACGCAGGTCGTCGACGCCGACGACGGACAGCACATCGGCGAGCGTCGAGCGGAGGGAGGCGAGCCGGGCAGCGTAGTCGAGTTGCACCATGAGGGCGGCCAGTCTATTGGCGGTCGTAGGCTGGCCAGGATGACGTCGACCGAGCCGTTCCGCCTCGGCTCGGTCGCCCTCCCCGTCTACCTTCCGTCGCTGCTGTTCGCGACCGGCGAGGGCGCGATCATCCCGATCATCCCCGTCGCCGCGGTGCACCTCGGCGCCTCCCTCGCCCTCGCGGGCTTCATCGCGGCGCTGATCACCGTCGGCCAGCTGATCGGCGACCTGCCCAGCGGTTGGATCGTGGCCCGGATCGGTGAGCGCAACGCGATGCTCTGGTCGGCGACCGCCGCGCTGCTCGGGCTCGTGGTCGCCCTCGTCGCGCCGAACCCGTTCGTGCTCGCCGTCGGGGTGCTCCTCGTCGGCATCGCGACGGCCTCGTTCGCGCTGGCGCGGCAGGCCTTCATGACCTCGTTCGTGCCGCGTTCGTACCGCGCGCGGGCCCTGTCGCTGCTCGGCGGCATGTTCCGGGCGGGCTACTTCCTCGGTCCGTTCCTCGCCGCGGCGGTGATCGGGCTCGCCGGCAGCACGCAGGCGGCGTTCTGGATCGACGCGATCGCCTGCTTCGCCGCCGGTGCGGTGCTGCTCGCCCTCCCGGATCCGACCGCGGTGCTGGCCGCTCGGCGGCAGGCCGCCATCCGCTCGAGCGCGGCCCGACCGCAGGTCGACGCGCTCGATCAGCCGGCACCTCCCCAGCGGGCTGGCCTCTTCCGGACCATCCGCGAGCATCGAGGCGTCCTCGCCCGGATGGGAACGAACGCGGCGCTCATCGGCGGGCTGCGCTCCAGTCGGCAGGTGGTCCTCCCCCTGCTCGCCGTGAGCCTGCACATGCCCGAGAGCTCGATCGCGCTCGTGATCGGCGTCGCGGGGGCGATCGACTTCGCGCTGTTCTTCTCGAGCGGCCAGATCATGGACCGGTTCGGGCGCCTCTGGAGCGCCCTCCCGTCGATGATCGGCCTGGCGATCGGGCACCTCGCGCTGCTCGCCACGGCCGGGCTGCACTCCGCGGTGATCTGGTTCATCGCGATCGCGATGTTCCTGTCGGTCGCGAACGGCATCGGCAGCGGCATCCTCATGACCTTCGGCGCGGACCTCGCGCCGCGCCACGATCCGGCGCCGTTCCTCGGCGCCTACCGCTTCACGGGCGACGCGGGAAACGCGGCCGCACCGCTCGTGATCGCGGGTGTCACGGCGGTCAGCTCCGTCGCGGTGGCGGCCGGCGTGATCGGGGTGGTCGGTCTGGTCGGTGCCGGACTGATCGCCCGCTGGGTGCCCCGCTACATCCCCCGGGCGCGCTCCGCCTGACCGCTCAGCCCGGGGTGACCGGCTCGAGCACGCCGAACCGGTCGGGGCTGTGGCAGCCGACGTAGACGAGGCCGGTTGCTGGATCGATGGCCTCGCCCTCACCCTCGCCCGGTATGGCGAGCTCGATCGTGTCGATGCGATTCCCCGTCGCCGGATCGATCTTGGTGATGCGATTGCCCTGGGTGAGGCTCGAGTACACCCACCACTGCCCGTGCACGACCTCGAGGCCCTGCGGCAGACCGCCGGGATCGGGGACGGGCACCGAGGTGCCGAGGCTCCCATCCCCGGTCATCGGCGTCACGGTGAACGGCTGACCCGGGAGGTTCGCGAAGACGAGGAACCCGCCCGCCGGATTCGACGCGATCATCCCGTTCACGCCGAGGGCGCCCGCGTCGATCGTCCGCTTCAGGGTCCAGCCGTTCGGGTCGACGACCCCGATGCGGGTGGGCGCGGTCGCGCTGCCGTTCGCGACGTAGAGCAGGCCGTCGTCGCCGACGGCGATCTCAGCCGCATGCCCGACGGGCAGGGGCGCCGACGAGGCGAGGTGCCTGCCCGTGAGGTCGTACTCGTCGATGCGGGCGTCCCCTCCGCCCACGTCCACCCCGGCGAAGAGTCGGGTGGCGCCGTCGACGCGACCGATGGCGAGGCCCTGCTCGTTGCCGCTCCCGAGCACGGCGACGATCCGGATCCGGTAGGGCAGGTGGTCCGCGCTGACGGCGACGTTCGTCGTCCGGGTGACGGTGCCGCCGTCGGGACCGCGCTCGCGCACGGTGACGGTGTAGGTGCCGACGACGATGCGACCGCCGACACGGCCGTCCCAGAGCACGCGGTGCGTCGCCGAGGTGGTGAGGGACCAGGACCGCACGACCGTGCCGTTGCGGCTGACCCGGATTTCGCCATGCACGGGGACCGTCACGCCCGAGCTGGCGCTCGCCCCGGCGGAGAGGGTGACGGTGTCGAGCTGGTCGTCGATCACCGGCTGGACGGTCGGCCACGTGCTGCTCACCGTCGCCCGGGTGATCACGGTCGGCGCCAGCGTCACCGACCGGCGGACGCTGCGCGCCGAGCCGGCCGGCCCGGCCACGCGAGCCGAGAGCGCGGCGCTGGTGCCGCGGAGGCCGGAGACGGTCAGTCGGGCGGTCCCGGGATCGGCGCGGCTGATCGGGGACCTGTGGATGACGGTCCCCGCCGCGATCGTGGCGGAGCCGTGCACCGCGATGGACGCACCGGTCTCGTCGGCGGCCCGCACGGTCGCGCCGACCCGCGATGGCGCGCCGGGAGTCTTCGGGTAGTAGGTCGTCCGATCGGTGCTCAGCGTCAGGGTGCGGACGATGCCGGAGCCGACTCGGACCGGATGGGGCGCCGCGACGCTGTGCCCGGCGGTGCTCGCGTGAAGGGTCCAGGAACCGACGGTCAGCGACGTGATCGGCACGCGGATCGCCGCCGATCCCCCACCCGGCACCCCGGCGAGCGGCGCGGACCTCGCGATGAGCACGGTGCGGGTGCCCCTCACTGCGGTCAGGGTGACCGGGGACGTGCTCGGTGCCGTCAGGTGCACGGTGAGCGAGTCGCGCAACCCGTCACCGTTCGGCAGCGTGAGCACCGGAGCCGCCGGGAGGACGATCGCGAACGGAAGCGGCGGCTTCGGGGTCGGCGTCGGGCTGTCGGTCGCTGCCGGAGAGCCCGTCGGAGGCGCGTCCGTGACGGCCGGGGCGGGATCCGCCGATGCCGTGCCCGAGTTCGTGCCCGGGTCCGAGCTCGAACCGGCAGCAGGCGCCGGCAGCTCGTCGGCCCCTGCAGCGATCGGCGCACCGAACGCGAGCGCCAGTGCGGCGAGTCCGAGTCCGAGGGTCATGGCGCGCAGCCGCCCCCGTCGTTCCTCGCCCCCCGGCACGGACGAGACGATAGGTCACGCCTGCCGGATGCGCCGTCTTCCCCGTCGGGTGGCGCGAGATGCAACGTTCCGGGAGATGTGGCGCTGGTCGGCTAGCGTCCCGGTATGGACACGGATCGCCGGATGCTCGTCGAATGGACCGACCCGGCGGAGGCGCTGCCCCGGTACGCGGACCTTCCCGGGATCGAGTACCTGAGGCAGGTGCGCGAGGGCGTGCTACCGCCGCCGCCCATCTCGCAGGTCTTCGGCATGCGGTTCGGCGACATCGAGGACGGGCGGCTCAGCGTCACCTGCGATCCGCGCGAGGCGTTCTTCAACCCGCTCGGCACCGTCCACGGCGGCCTCGCCTGCACGATGCTCGACACGGCCCTCGGCTGCGCCGCGCATTCGACGCTGCCGGCCGGCACCGGCTACACGTCCATCGACATCACCGTGAGCTACCTGCGGCCGATCCTGCCGTCCGCCGGCCCGGTCACCGCGACGGGGACGGTGATCAAGCGCGGCCGTCGGGTGCTGTTCGCCGAGGCCGCACTGACCGACGCCGCCGGCACCGTCTACGCGACGGCGACCTCGAGCCTGCTCGTGGTCGGGCCCTAGGGCGCCTCAGCGGAAGCGTGCGGCGGCCGTCGACTCGACGGTCACCGGGACGGCGATCGGCAGCAGCGGCCCCGCGATCGGCGGATGCCAGGTCGCGGCCAGCCGCACGAGGGCGCTGCGGCCGTCCGGCGTACGGGCCTCCACGAGCCGCAGGTCGGCGAGACCGCCCGCATCCGCGCCGCCGACCGCGTCGGCGGCAGCGGCCCGCACGCCCGCGTCCGTGAGTCGCGGCACGACCGTACCGCCCTGCACCGTGGCGTCGCCGATCCGGAACGACTCGGCCGCCGCGAGCGCCGCGCCGTCCGCGACGGTGAGCAGCCGGAGCCTCTCGAGGTGCAGCGCGGTCGCGCCTGCGGTGACGATCACGAACCCGGCCGCGATCATCAGGAAGACGAGGATCAGCGGCAGCGTGGACCCCTCGTCGGATCGGGACCTCATCGGGCCGCCTGGAACATCGACACGCGCTGCACGGCGTGCGCCTCGACCGGAACGGCACCCGGCGCGCCGAGCGCCAGGGCCCGCGGCAGCAGGGGAAGCGCGACGGCGACCCGAACGGTCACCCGCACGGTCCCTCGCGCGAGGAGGCAGTTCCCGGGATCGGGGGCGCAGGTGAGCTCGACCGCCGAATCCGATTCGGGGACGCGCCAGTCGGCGAGCGCCGTGTGCACCGCGCCGGCCACCGCCGCCCGCCCGGCCGGGTCGCTGCCCGCGAGGACCACCTCGCGCGCCGCCTGCCGCGCCGCACCCTCCGCTGCGAACGCCGCTCCCTGGAGCGACGCCAGCACGAGCACCAGGTAGACGAGCGGCACGAGCAGCACGATCCCGACCGTCAGGAACTCGACGGCGGCGGAACCGGCCTCCGCCCGGGCCTCAGGGAACGGGTTCGAGCGCGGCATGGCCGGACACCTCGAGCCCCTCGGCGGGACCGATCAGCCCGAGGACGGGCAGGGGCGCTCGGACGGTGACGACGGTGACCGGCCGGCCCGCCTCGGTCGTCACGCCGGCCCGCACATCGGCGGCGTAGGCCGGTCCGAGCGCAGCGGTGAGCACCTGCGCCGTGCGGGCGGCACCGGCCGACGGGGCGCCCTCGATCGCGGCCCACCGCGCCCCTTCCGCCGCGGCGTCCAGCGCGGTGTTCCGCACGAACAGCACCGCGGCGACCTGCAGCACCCCGAGCACGAGCGCGACGAGCAGCACCCCGACCAGCACGAACTCGACCGGAGCGGATCCGCGCTCGGCGAGCGGGGTCATATGCCCGAGACGCTCGTGATCGCCTGCTGGAACAGGTTCGTCAACGCCGGACCCGCGACGCCCCAGAGCAGCACGACCAGACCCGCGGTCATCAGGGTGACGAGCACCCAGCCAGGCACGTCGCCGCGCTCGTCACGGAATCGCGTTCTCACACCGCTCAGCAGCGTCTTCATGTCGGGCCTCCCTCGGATCGAGGCGAGTCTTCCCGTGATCCCGTCCGCGCCGCGGAAGTTGTCCACAGGCGACCTCGTCCTCACCCGGAGGAGCCGGCGTCCGCGGTCGGCGGCCGGGGCCATCCCCGGCTACCGTGGGCCGACCAGGCACCCCCGCTCCGACCAGGGCCGCCGACATCGGAGAAGCCACACGACCCACGCCGTCGTCGAGGTCCTCACCCTGGGGGCGTGCGCGTTGCTCCTGATCGGCGTCGCCTTCCAGCTGGGGTTGAGCGCGGGCGCCCCACTCGCCGCCGCCGCGTACGGTGGCCGCGCGGCGCAGTCCGACGGCCGGCTCCCGCCGGGCTACCGCCTCGCCAGCCTGGTCACCGCGGCCGTGCTCGCCGGCATCGGCTGGCTGCTCCTGCTCCACGGAGGCCTGCTCGCCGCAGCCCCTCTCGCCGGCCCGGTCGTCCGAGTGGCCGTCTGGGTCGTCGCGGCGCTGTTCGCACTCAACACGGCCGGGAACCTCACCGGCCGGCATCCGCTCGAGAGGTGGGGCATGGGAGCGATCACCGCAACGCTGACCGTGCTCTGCGTGCTGCTCGCCATCGGCGGCTAGCCACCGCGCACCGCGCCGGGCCGACTGGTGAGCCCCGGAGCATCCGGCCGGCTCCCGCGGGCCGTCAACGCGCGGGTGCCGGGTACCGTGATCGGATGCCCGCCCGCCCGTCCCGCCTCGGCGTCGCGCTGACCCTGCTCGGGGTGCTGGTGCTGTTCGTCGGGGTGATCGCACAGCTCGCGACCACGGACGGTCTCGCGCAGACGCTCTGGGTCGTCGTCAGCATCATCGGCGCGTTCGTGATCGTCGCCGGGATCGCGACCCTGATCCGGGCGAGCAGGAACGGCGCGCCGCCCGAGGACTGAGCCGATCAGGCGAATGCGAACACCGGCGGCAGCACGAGCACGACGACCGCCGTCCAGACGCCGAACACCGGCAGGTAGTCCGTCTGCCACCGCTCGAGCCGCTCGGCCGTCGTCCTGCCGAGGAGCAGCTGCACCGAGAGCCAGGCCGTGACGGCGAGGTCGACGACGAGCAGCACGTTCAGGCCGAGCGCGGCGACCCGGTTCGGGGTGAACCCCAGCTCGCCGATCCGGGCCACCATCGATCCGAGCACGAGCAGGTCGAGCAGCAGCGCCGCCACCACCGCGACGGTCCGGACGACGTCCGTCGCGCCGCCCGGGCGGACGGGGTCCAGAGCGCTCAGTCCGTAGAGCACGAGAGCGAGCACGACGAGCAGCAACGCGTCGAAGACGATCAGCAGGTTGCGGTCGAAGGCGTGCCCGATCCCGAGGACGCCGTACACGACGACGGCCGCGAGCAGCATGAGCGCGAAGAGCGGGGTGAAGATCGCGGTCAGCACGGGCGCGATGTTCTCGATGACGTTCTTCTTCGCCTCGACGAGCCATGCGGCGACGACGACCGCTCCGCCGGCGCCGGCGGGGATCACCCACGTGGCGAGGGCGTCCCCGGCGGACGGCGCGAGCGGGGCCAGGACCAGCCCGCTGAGGCCGACGAGGACGCCGCCGCCGAGCGCGATGAGGACGAAGTAGATCGCCCACTCCCCCGAGAAGCGGACGAAATCCATCCGCCTCGAGCTGGACCGGCCTTCCCCGGCGAGGTAGGCGACGCCCACGACGAACCAGAGCAGGACGGGCAGGTGCTCGGCGACGAGCAGCTCGCTGTCGCCACCCGCCCGGAACGGGTAGAGGTTCACGACGACGGCGACCAGCACCACGGGGAGCACGAGCACCGCCGCCCTGCGGAGCGGGATCCGCCGGGCGACGGCGAAGTAGGCGGCCAGCACCGGGAGGACGAAGAGCCCCAGGTCGCGGAGCACCCATCCGCCCGGTTCCCCGAGGCGAGCGATCGCCTGCGCGAGGTCGAGGAGCACGGCGGCCACGGCCGCGAAGACCACCATGCGCAGCGGGAGACGCTCTCCCGCTGCGGGGGCTGCCGCGTGGGTCAGTGCGAGCTGCTTCCACAGGCGGTCGCTGTGGGCCCGGGCGAATTCCGCGGTGATGGCGTCGACCCCGCCGAGCCGCTTCACCGCGACGAGGAAGGCCTCGTCCTCGGCCAGTCCGGCCGCGACCAGGTCGGCGATCTGGTCCCGGAGGTGCCCCTCGAGCTCGTCCGCGTCGGCCGACGTCACCGCGCCGCCCTTGGCCACGGCCGCGCGCCATGCGGCGATGTCGTCATCCACCAGTGCCCCGCTCATGTCGTCCCCAGGGAGGTGGACGGGCCGGACGCGGCGCGGCTCCAGATGCCCCCGAGCGTGCGGTTCGCCGTCTCCCACTGCCGCCGCTGGTCGGCGAGCTGGGCGCGTCCGGAGTCGGTGATCGCGTAGTAGCGCCGGCGACGCCCCTCGGGCGACGCGCCCCAGTCCGCGCGGACGGAACCGCTGCGCTCGAGCCGGTGCAGCAGCGGGTAGAGCATCCCGTCGCTCCACTCGAGCTCGTCGCGCGAGAGCTCCCGGACGCGCTTCAGGATGGCGTAGCCGTAGGTGTCGCCCTCCGCGAGGATCGAGAGCACGAGCGGCGAAGCCATCGCCGCGACCAGGTCCTTGTCCATGCCACCTCCATGCCTTGCACCGTTATGCATTGCAGCACAAGGTATGGGTGCGAGGAGGGTCTGCACAAGGGCGGAGGCTCAGCCGGCGCGCAGCCCCCGCACCAAGGCGGCCGTCGTCTCCGGCGCGATCGGGTAGCTCGCGCTGAACGACAGGCGGGTCACGACGCCCGCGAACCGCGAGCGGAGCTCCCGAGCGACGGCGTCCGCGGATCCGATGGGAGCGAAGGTCTCGAGCACCTCGTCGGGGACGAGGTCGCCCATGGTCGCCCAGTCGCCGCGTCGCGACGCCTGGTGCAGCTGCTCGTGCAGCCCCGTCCACCCGTGGGCCTCGAGCACCGGCAGGTAGGCGGGCGTGCTGCCGTAGAACGCGATCTGCGCCCGCGTCGCGCGGACCGCGACGTCGAGCGCCGCCTGGTCGTCGCCGACGGCGATCAGGGCCGGGAGCGCCACCCCGATGGACGCCGGGTCGCGCTCGGCCCCGGCCGCCCCGCGGGCGAGGGCGGGCAGGCTGACGTCCCGCAGGTAGTGCGGCGTCGTGAAGCTGTGCGCGTGCAGGCCGTCGCCGACCTCGCCGACGACCTCGGTCATCCGCTCGCCGACGGCGGCGATCCAGACGGGCGGGAGGCCCTCGGTCAGCGGGGGCGGGCTGAAGAACGGCGTCATCAGGGTGTGCGTGTAGAACTCGCCCCGGAAGCGCAGCGGCTCGCCCGTCTGCCATGTCGCCCAGATCGCGCGGACGGCGCGCACGAACTCCGCCATCCGGGCCGCCGGCCTCGACCAGGGCATGGAGAACCGCTTCTCGATGTGCGGCTGCACCTGCGACCCCAGGCCGAGCAGGAACCGGCCTGCGGAGATCGCCTGCAGATCGAACGCGCTCTGCGCCACCGTCATCGGGTTGCGAGCGAACGCCACGGCGATCGTGCTGAGCAGCTCGATGCGGGTGGTCTCGCGGGCTGCGAGGGCGAGGGAGAGGAACGGGTCGTGCCGGGTCTCGGACGCGCTGACGCCGTCGAACCCCTCCCCCTCGGCCTCGGCGGCACGGCGGGCGAGCGCGAGGGCGTCGATGCCGGGATCGCCGCCGACGTCGAGTCGGAACGGGGCGGCATCGGTCTCGATCGGCACGACCTCATCCTCTCGCGGCACGATGGAGGGCAGGACCGGAAGGGGATCGACGTGACGACACCGATCGAGGAGACGATTCCGCAGCCGGAGCACGGTGCGGCGCCTGCGGAGTGGGTGAGCGAGAACCTCGCGGAGCTCGAGGAGATGAACGCCGACAGCGCCGAGAGCGTCGCCGAGGCCGGCTCCGACTCGGTGCGGATCGAGTTCGCGTTCGCGGCCTCCACGCAGGAGGTGGGTGACGAGCTCGCGGAATACCTCGAGACCGAGGGCGACTACGAGGTCGAGGTGCGCGCGCCGGAGACCGAGACGGACGAGTGGACCGTCGCGGGCACCACGCCGGAAGTGGCGGTGACCCGGGCGGGCCTGGACCGGTGGGTCCGCACGATGACGATCGCGGGCTGGGCGCACGGGCACTGCCGGCTGGACGGGTGGAGCGCGCTGTTCGAGTGACCGTCTGCAGGTTCGCGAGCCGTCTGCAGGTCGGATGGGGGTAGTCAAACCTGCACATGGCGCGAGCACCTGCACACGGCACCGCTCCCGGGGCACGTTGCCAGGCGCCACGTCCGCGGGGCCCAGCAGCCCGCCGTGTTCGTGCCCCGCGAGCTCGCCGATCCGGTGCCCCTCGTGGTGCTGCCGCACGGCGCAGGCGGGACGCCGGCGGGGATCATCCCCTTCCTGCAGCTGGAGGCCGAGGCGCGCGGGGTGCTCCTGCTCGCCCCGAAGTCCGGCGACGCGACCTGGGACGTGATCCGTGGCGGCGTCGGGCCGGACGTCGCGGCGATCGACCGGGCGCTCGGCGAGGTGCTCGACCTGTTCGCGGTCGCGCCGGAGCGGCTCGTGATCGCCGGCTTCTCGGACGGCGCCTCCTACGCCCTGTCCCTCGGCCTCATCAACGGGACGCTCGTCCGCCGGATCCTCGCCTTCTCCCCGGATTCCTCGTCGCACCCTCGCGCCGGGCGGCCGTCGGTCTTCGTCTCGCACGGCGTCGACGACCCCGTGCTCCCGATCGACCGGTGCAGCCGGCGCCTCGTCCCGGTGCTCGAGCAGGAGGGGTACGACGTCGACTACCGGGAGTTCCGCGGCGGGCACGAGGTGCCCGCCGCCATGGTCGCGGCCGCGCTCGAGCCGGTTGCACCGCGACTCGTCGGCTAGAGGCGCGTCTGCAGCACCACCACGCCCGGCCAGACCGCGAAGGCGACGGTGACGGGGAGGATCAGGAAGACGAGCGGCACGAGCATCGCCACCTCCTTCTTGCCGGCGCTCTCGAGCATCGCCCGCCGAGCCTCCTCGCGCGCGTCGGCCGCCTGCACCCGGAGCAGCTCGGCGAGGGGCGAACCTCGCTCGAGCGCCGCGACCACGTGGGCGAGGCAGCGGGCGAGCGCCGGGATGGCGAGCTCGTCACCGAGCCGCGTGAGGGCGGCGCCGAGCGGGACGCCCACCGCCGTCTGGGCGACGACGGCGCCGATCTCGTCGGCGAGCACCCCGCTCCCGACCCGGGCGATGCGGGCGAGCGCGTCGTGCACGCCCTCCCCCGCCGCCAGGCTCAGGGCGAGGAACTCGAGCACGGTCGGCAGCTCGCTCTCGATGCGACCGGCTCGGCGGCGGGCGGCCCTGGTCAGCAGGTGGTCCGAGGCGGCGAGCCCGATGCCCGCGCCGACCATCGGCGCGGCGACGACCGCGAACTGCGACGCGGATCCGCTGAGCCCGCCGAGCAGCGCCACGCCGCCGAGGACGACCGCGCCGGCGGCGGTCCAGCCGAGCTGACGCAGGCGGTGGCCCTCGACGCTGCGGTCGAGGCCGGCACGGCGGAGGCGGAGCGCCGCCCCGCCCGGGGACCCGAGCACAGCACCGAACGCCCGCTGGAACGCCTCGAGGAGCGGGACGGCGAGCACCCCGATCACCGGCACCGGATCCGCGGGAACGCGGTCGCGCAGACGCCGCGCCTCGGCCGAGACGTCGAGCAGGTAGGGAGCGATCCGGGTCGCGAGGCGCGGCCGGGCGAATGCGGGCAACCGGCTCGTGAGGCTCCACAGGCCGAGGCCGAGACCGATGCCGCAGACGATCGCGAGGGCGAGCTCCCCGGTCACCGGAACCACCTCCGGTCCTCGGGCAGCCGACCGATGGCGACCATGACCCGGTAGGCGATCAGCGTGACGGCGGCGGCGGTGACGACGAGCACCGCGCCTGCGGGCGTCCCGTAGGCGGCCGCGCCCTCGGGCCTCGTCGCGAGCAGCACCAGCACGATCCACGGGGCGGCGAGCCCCAGCTTGCCTGCGCCGGTGACCCACGACTGCCGCGCCTCCATCTCCGACCGCAGGGCGAGGTCCGCCCGGAGGTGGATCGCGAGGTCGCGCAGCACCGACGGCAGCTCGGATCCGCCCACCTGCCTGGCCATGCGGAGGATCTCGATCAGGCGATCGGCGGTCGGGTCGGCGAAGCGGGCCTTCGCCGCGTCCAGAGCCACCTCCGTGGTCCCCGTCTCCCGCCAGCGCCGCTCGAAGAGCGCGAAGCCGGGTCGGAGCGGCGCGGGCGCCTCGGTGGCGAGTGCCGCGATCGCGTCCGGGAGCGGCATGCCCGCACGGACCGAGGCGACGAGGGCGTCGACGACCGCCGGCCAGAGGGCACGGGCGGCGTGGAGCCGCCCCCGGGCACGCCGGCCCAGCACGGCCCAGGGGGCGACGGCCGCCGCGACAAGGGCGAGGGCCGCGACGGCCGGCAGCCCGGTGAGGGCCTCGGCGAGCGCCCCGGCAGCGAGCCCCAGCAGGAGCGACACGGGCAGGAACAGTCCGGGGGCGATCCCCCGGACGCCCGCCTGCTCCAGCCGGTCCACGATGCGACCGACTCCTCGGCGCACGATCACCGCGCGTCGCGACCGCGGCCAGAGGATCGGCGAGACGACGAGCAGCAGGCCCGCTCCTCCCAGCGCCCCGAGCGCGGGGATCACGCGGCCCGTCCGAGCAGCGATCGAACGTCGATGCCCGCCGCGTCGAACTTCGAGGTGCGGGGCAGCACCGTCGTGCGCGGCCGCAGCACGCCGTCATCCAGACCGAACACCCGACCGGCCTCGATGGTCCCGCCCTCCGACACGGACCCGGTCGGGGCGAGGATCTCGACGACCCGGCGGCGCCCGGACGCCAGCATCTCGCAGTGCACGACGAGTTCGACGCACGCGGCGACCGTCGGCACGACGAAGGCGGCGTCGATGTTGCGGCCGGCCAGCAGCGGCAGCGTGCAGAGCTTCGTGAGGGCGTCGCGGGCGGAGTTCGCGTGGATGCTGCAGGCGCCGGGGATGCCCGAGTTGAGCGCGATCAGCAGGTCCAGCGCCTCGGCCTCCCGCACCTCGCCGACCACGAGGCGGTCCGGCCGCATCCGGAGTGCCTCCTTGATCAGGCGCCGCAACGTGACCTCGCCGCCGCCCTCGAGGCTCGGCTGGCGGCACTGCATCGCGACCGCGTCGCGCCCGGGCGACCGCAGCTCGAACGTCTCCTCGACCGTGACGACGCGGTCGGAGGGCCGACCCGCAGCGAGGAGGGCATTGAGGAGCGTCGTCTTGCCCGCCTGCGTCGCCCCCGACACGAGCACGTTGACGCCCGCGAGCATCGACGCGCGGAGGAACTCCGCCGCCGTCGACGGCAGCGATCCGCGCGCCACGAGCGCTTCGAGGTCGACGACGCGATCGGAGAACTTGCGGATGTTGACGGCCCAGTGCCGCCGCGTGATGTCGGGGATCACGACGTGGAGGCGCGAACCGTCGGGCAGCGAGGCGTCGACGAACGGTGAGGACAGGTCGACCCGCCTGCCGCTCGTCACGAGCATCCGCTCGACCAGGTCACGCACCTCCTGCTCGGCGAGCACGAGGGGCGTGAGCTCCGCGACCCCGCTGCGGGCGACGAAGACGCGGGTCGGCCCGTTGATCCAGATCTCCTCGATCTCCGGGTCGTCGAGCAGGGGCTGCAGCGGGCCGAAGCCGGACAGCTCGGCGACGATGCGCCGCTCGGCCTGGCGCTCGTCCGCGATCAGCGGGGCGCCCGACCCGACGGCGTGCTCGGCGTAGCGCCGCAACTCCTCCCGCACGGCGCCGACCGGCCCGTTCTCGTCGAGCTCGCCACGCCGTGCACGGTCGCGCACCGCTGCGCTGATCAGTCGAACGGGGTCGGCCACGGGGTCAGTGTGACCGTCTGCGGATCCGCTCGTCGGCGGTTCTCCACAGGCGCTGAAGCGCCCTCGCGGCACCCCCGCCGCGTCGCACCCCGCCGCTACACTGAGCCAGCCCGATGCGGGAGTGGTGGAATTGGCAGACACGCAGGACTTAGGTTCCTGTGCTTCGGCGTGAGGGTTCGAGTCCCTCCTTCCGCACTCGCCGCACCGCCGCGGCGCATGCCGCACGAGCCGAGGGATGGACGACGTGCGCCTCAGCGCCCTGATCCCGTTCCTCGATCCGACATCGCTGATCCACTCGTTCGGGCCCTACGCCATCCTCGGCGTCTGCCTCATCATCTTCGCCGAGACCGGCCTGCTGATCGGCTTCGTCTTCCCCGGCGACACCCTGCTCATCATCACGGGACTGCTGTCCCGGCACGACGTGCACGGCCTCGGTGTCAGCATCTGGGTCGCGGCGCCCGCGATCGGCGTCGCGGCGTTCCTCGGCGGGGAGACGGGCTACTTCATCGGCCGCAAGACGGGGCCGCGGATCTTCGAGCGGCGGGAGACCGGCCTCTTCAGCCGCGAGCAGGTCGAGCGGACCAACGGGTTCTTCGACAAGTACGGCGCGCTCGCCGTGATCCTCGCCCGCTTCGTGCCGATCGTGCGCACGTTCGCGCCGATCGCCGCGGGCGTCGGACGCATGCCCCGGCGTCGCTACACGCTCTACAACCTCATCGGCGCGATCGCGTGGGGCTTCGGCATCACGTTCCTCGGGTTCCTGCTCGGCGGCATCCCGCCCGTGCGCTACTTCGTCGTGCACTACATCGACGTGATCCTGCTCGGCGCCGTGGTGCTGAGCCTGGGCCCGACCGCCATCCACCTGCTCAGCAACCGGCGCAAGGCCAAGCGGGCGGCCCGGGAGCAGCCGGCGACGGACTAGCGGCTCAGGCGCCGATCCGTTCGGCGAGGGCCCGGAACGCCAGCCCTCGATGGCTGCTCCCGTTCTTCTCCTCCGCCGTCATCGCGGCCGCGGACCGATGCTCGCCGGCCGGCCGGAACACGGGGTCGTAGCCGAAGCCGCCTTCACCCTCCGCCTCGGTCAGCACCTCACCGGGCCACTCCGCGACCGCCTCGAACGACGCCACGTCGGCGACGAGCACCGCGGCGCAGACGAAGTGGGCGCGGCGGTCGGTCTCCCCCGCCATGCGGGTGAGCAGCAGCGCGCGGTTGTCGTCGTCGCGGCCCGTCCCGGCGTAGCGGGCGGAGTGGATGCCGGGCGCACCGCCGAGGGCCGTGACGGCGATCCCGGAGTCGTCCGCGAGCGCGGGCAGGCCGGTCGCCTCGTGCGCGGCACGGGCCTTGATCAGGGCGTTGGCGAGGAAGGTCGATCCGTCCTCGACGGGTGAAGGTCCGCCGTACGGGACGAGCTCGACGCCCGGCAGCAGCGGCTCGAGGATCGCGCGCAGCTCGGCGATCTTGTGCGCGTTCCCGGTCGCGAGCACGATCCTGGGGAAGTGGTCGGCGACGGTCACGACGCCGTCCCGGTCGCGCCCTCCTCGAGGGCCGCCACCTGCAGCCGCGTCAGCTCGGCCGTGCCGGCGATGCCGAGCTCGAGCAGCGCGTCGAGCTCGCGCCGGTCGAACGGGGCGCCCTCGGCGGTGCCCTGCACCTCGACGAAGAGCCCACGGCCGGTCGTGACGATGTTCATGTCCGTCTCGGCGCGCACATCCTCGGTGTAGGCGAGGTCGAGCAGCGGGACCCCGTCCACGATGCCGACCGAGACGGCGGCCACGCTGTCGACGAGCGGCTGGCTGCGCTGCCCGAGGAACCGGCGGTCCCGCCCCCAGGCGATCGCGTCCGCGAGGGCCACGTACGCGCCGGTGATCGCGGCGGTGCGGGTGCCGCCGTCGGCCTGGAGCACGTCGCAGTCCAGCACGATCGTGTTCTCCCCGAGCGCCTTCGTGTCGACGACGGCGCGCAGCGCGCGGCCGATGAGCCGGGAGATCTCGTGGGTGCGGCCCCCGATCCGGCCCTTCACGCTCTCGCGGTCGCTCCGCTCATTGGTGGCGCGCGGCAGCATCGCGTACTCCGCCGTCACCCAGCCGCGGCCCTTGCCCTGCAGCCACCGCGGCACGCCGTTCGTGAACGACGCGGTGCAGAGCACGCGGGTCTCCCCGAAGGAGATCAGGGCGCTGCCCTCCGCTTGGGTGCTCCAACCGCGCTCGATGGAGACGGGGCGGAGCTGGTCGGGGGTGCGGCCGTCGCGGCGCTCGGTCATCGTGGTCCTCCGGGGGTCGCGTGCGGCAGGGAGATTGCGCCGGTGTGCACGAGGTCCACCGACGGCACCTCGGGGCCGAGGAAGCGGCGGGCGAGGGTCAGGAACGCGGATGCGCTCGTGCCCGTCGCCTCGAAGACGTGGCGCGGCGGGGTTGCCGCGGTGCGCAGCAGGTCGTGCTCGACGAGCTGCCGGTAGACGTCGTTCGCGGTCTCCTCCGCGCAGGAGACGAGCGCGACGTCCGGCCCCATCACGTAGCGGATGGCGCTCGACAGCAGCGGGTAGTGGGTGCAGCCGAGCAGCACCGTGTCGACGCGCGCGGCCTTCAGCGGTGCGAGGTACTCCTCGGCCGCCGCGAACAGCTCCGGCCCGGTCGTGACGCCCGCCTCGACGAAGTCGACGAACCGCGGGCAGGCCGCCTGCACCACCTCGATGGCGGGATCCGCGACGAAGGCGTCGACGTAGGCGTTCGAGTTGACCGTGCCCACCGTGCCGATGACGCCGATCCGCTTGGAGCGCGTCTGGCGTGCGGCGGCGCGCACGGCCGGCAGCACGACTTCGACGACCGGGATGCCGGCGCCGAGGGTGAACCGCTCGCGGGCGTCGCGGAACATGGCCGCGGAGGCGGTGTTGCAGGCGATGACGAGCAGCTTCACGCCCTGCGCGACGAGGTCGTCGAGCACGGCGAGGGCGTACGCGCGCACCTCGGCGAGCGGCTTCGGGCCGTACGGCGAGTGCGCCGTGTCTCCGACGTAGAGGATCGCCTCGTTGGGCAGCTGATCCAGGACGGCGCGGGCGACGGTCAGCCCGCCGACGCCGGAGTCGAAGACCCCGATCGGTGCATCCGTCACGGGCGGGAAGCCTAACGGCCGCGCCGGTGCGGCTGCTGGCCGCTACTCCACGTCGCGGCGGTGGTGGGTGGCGACCACGACGAGCGTGATGGCGAAGGCGAGGAGCACGACGGCGACGACGGCCGCAGGCACGTAGTCCCAGAGGACGAACGGGGAGGAGTGGACCGGCGTGGCTGTCAGCCAGGCGGGAACGCTCGGGGATCCGAGCATGGGGGAAGGGACCTTTCGGGGAAAAGGCTGCTGCACCGGGTGGGTGGCCGGCGGATGGCCGGATGTGGGTGCACCGGGCGTCCGTCGAGCGTACGGAACGGGCCCCTCCGCGAGGGAGTACCCAGTAGTGGGGGGCTTCCTCCCCGTCGCATCGTCGCGCCGTTCCGGAGAAACGGAAGGACACGCCGCTCGCGCCGGCCGGGATGCGGCGTGCCGCCTGAGAACTCCGGATCCGCGCGACGGACGGCCGTCCCTAGGCTGCTGCCGTGAGCAGCACCGCGCTGATGACGGACCGGTACGAGTTGACGATGCTCGATGCGGCGCTCGGGGACGGCACCGCCGACCGGCGCAGCGTGTTCGAGGTGTTCGGCCGCCGCCTGCCGGGGGGCCGCCGCTACGGCGTGCTCGCGGGCACGGGACGCCTCCTCGACGCCATCGAGCGCTTCCGATTCGAGGAGGCGGAGCTGCACTGGCTCGCGGAGCAGCGGATCGTCTCTGACCACACCCTCGAGTGGCTCGCCGGGTACCGGTTCCGGGGCACGATCACCGGCTACCGCGAGGGCGAGCTGTACTTCCCCTACTCCCCGCTGCTCACGGTCGAGGGCACCTTCGCCGAGGCGGTGGTGCTCGAGACGCTGCTCCTCAGCGTGCTGAACGCGGACAGCGCGATCGCCACCGCCGCCGCCCGCATGGTCCAGTCCGCGGCGGGCCGCCCGGTCGCCGAGATGGGGTCACGCCGCACCCAGGAGCACGCCGCGGTCTCCGCCTCGCGCGCCGCCTGGATCGCCGGCTTCTCGGCGACCTCGAACCTCGAGGCGGGACGCCGCTGGGGCGTTCCCACCATGGGCACCGCCGCGCACGCCTTCACGCTGCTGCACGACTCGGAGGAGGGTGCGTTCCGGGCGCAGATCGCCGCGATGGGCGTGGGTACCACGCTGCTCGTCGACACGTACGACATCGCCGAGGGCATCCGCACCGCGGTCCGGGTCGCGGGGACCGAGCTCGGCGCCGTGCGGATCGACTCGGGCGACCTGCCGGTCGTCGTCGGGGAGGTCCGCCGCCTGCTCGATTCCCTCGGCGCCACCCGCACCCGGATCACCGTCACCAACGACCTCGACGAGTACGCGATCGCCGCCCTCGGCGCGATGCCGGTCGACGCGTACGGGGTCGGCACCGCGCTCGTCTCGGGCTCCGGGCATCCCGCGGCCGGCCTGGTCTACAAGCTCGTCGAGCACGTCGACTCGGACGGCGGATGGCGCAGGGTCGCCAAGCAGTCGAGCGAGAAGGCGGGCCGCGGGGGCCGCAAGTGGGCGGTGCGTGACCTCGACCAGGCCGGCCGGGCACTCGCCGAGCGGGTCGTCATCGCCGAGCACGAGCCGGATCCGGGCAGCGGACGGCCCCTCGTGGTGCCCCTCGTCGTCGACGGCCGCATCGACCACCAGCACCTGGGCGTCGCGGGGGTGCGCGCCGCCCGCGACCATCACGCCTCGGTCATCGGCGAGCTGCCCCCCGAGGCGACACGCCTCTCGAGCGGCGACCCGGCGATCCCGACCGTGATCGAGGGCGCCTGACGCCCCCGGTTCAGTCGCGCAGGGTGTCGTAGATCTTCTTGCAGTCGGGGCAGATCGGGAACTTCTGCGGATCCCGGCCGGGCACCCAGACCTTGCCGCAGAGGGCCCGGACCGGCTTGCCGGTGACCGCCGACTCGACGATCTTCTCCTTCTGCACGTAATGGGCGAACCGGTCGTGGTCGCCGTCGTCGATCTGCTCGCCGTTGAGCAGCTCCTCGAGCTCGCGATCGAGCGTGGAGGTGCCGCCGCCGGGCTCGGTGGTGCTGTCGCGAGGCATGCGCCAAGGGTATGCCGCAGTCGGCGGACGCGGTGTCACATCCGGACGGCGGAGGCGAGGATCTCTGGACCGCGGCGCTCGAACACCCGGGCCCCGAGCTGCAGCCCGATCGCGAACACTAGGGACCCGATCCCGAGCCCGGCGACGAGCGACACGAGGAACCAGCCGTCGCCGTCGAGCACGCCGAGCAGGGCGAAGACGATCGCCGGGATCGCCGGGAGGAACTGCCCGAGGAACGTCAGCGACTGCACCGCCGCGGTGAGCCCGCTCGACGAGTTCGGCTGCTGGAACGGCGACGAGCCGGGCTGCGGCACGGGGTACGGCAGGCGGGCCGAGGAGACGGATCCGAGCCCCATGCCGGTGAGGAAGAGGCAGCCGGAGACGCCGAGCTCCCCGAACCCCGCCGCGGGGTCGCCGGACAGCACGCCCGCGACGATCGACCCGGCGATCAGCAGCGGGGCGCCGACGGCGAGCACCGGGGTGAGGCGGCCGAGCCGGTCGGCGACGCCGCGGGTGTGCGCCGCGACGTGCAGCCAGATCGCCGTGCTGTCGTAGGCGATGTCGTTGTGCGACACCCAGCCGAGGAAGAGCGCCACGATCGGCACGGGCAGCAGCGCCAGCCAGCGGCCGGGCAGCCCGACGAAGCCGAGCACGAGCACGATGACGACCGGCGTGATCGGGACGACGAGGATGCTGACCCGGTAGCGGACGTCGCGGCTCCAGTAGGTGAGGCTGCGGGCCGCGATCGCCCACCCGGGCCGCGCGGGCAGGCGGCCGAACCAGCCGAGTCCGCGGTAGGACTGCGGGCGACCGTGCCGTGTCGGGCTCACGAGCGTCGTCGCCACGAGCCCGCGCCAGGCGAGCGCCAGCAGGCCGGCGGTCACCGCCGCCTCGAGCAGCTGCAGGACCCCGGCGGCGTCGCCGGCGGCGACGGCCGCTGGTGCGGCCCACGAGGCGCCGAGCGGCGTCCAGCCCAGCACCGCCGAGGCGACGGCCGCGTCGTGCGCGCCCGACGGTCCGAGCTGCACGGTGCTGAGCAGCACGATGATCGGCGACAGCAGCACGAGCCCCACCACCGCGATCGCGGCGAGCGCCTCCCTCGACCGCCGGGTGGCGAGCAGCAGCCCCGCCGCGGCCGCGCTGATCCGCGCGACGAGCACGCAGATCGCGACGGTGAGCGGCGCGGCGAGGAGCGCCACGAGGAACGCCCCGGGCGACCGCGACCACGTCACGATCGTCGCCAGCGCCACGAGGGCGATCACGAGTGCGGGGATCGAGACGAGCGCCGCGACCCCGAGTGCGACGGCGAGCCGCGTTCGGTCGAGCCCGAACAGGGCGAAGCGGCGGGGGTCGAGGGTGTCGTCGACGCCGAGCACGAGCGGCACGACGAGGAACCCGAGCACGGTGATGGATCCGCCGATCACGACGACCGGCCCGGCGACGGACACCGGCGCGAACCGCAGGCCGATCAGCGCGACGACGGCGAGGATCGTGACCGCGGCGCCGTAGAGCAGGCCGATCGCGATGCCGACGACCTGCCAGGGGCTGCGGCGGAACGCGTTGGCGGTGAGCTGCAGCTTCAGTCGGAGGAACTCCGCGATCACGATAGAACACGCCCCTGATCAGGAATCACTTGCCGCTGTGGTGTGGATGCCCACCCCACCGTAGCCCAGCGATCCGAGCAGATGGTCATGGTGCACCGCCGTCAGCGGCCGGCTGAGCGATCCGGACTAGGACGAGGCGAAGTCCCTCAACAGCTCCCCGTCTCCCGCGAGGTCGACCGTGAACGGTGACTGGTACAGGTCGTTGCCGGGACCGCTCCCCGCCAGCTCCGCCCGCGAGAAGTGCTGCGTGACCGGATCACCGTAGACGGACGAGATCAGGAACTCGTTGATGGCATGGTGGCTCTCGGGCTGCAGCACGAGGACCTGCCGGTCTCGCCCGCGGAACACCGCGTTCAGCATCGCGCTCCCTCCGAATCCCGCGAGCCGTTCGGCATTGGCGAATATCGCGACCTGCGTGTGCAGATCATGCTCGGCCGGGAGGATCACCTCGAAGCCGGCGTCGGCGAAGAAGCTCTCGACCTCCGCGGCATTGCGGCAGTCGCGGGTCCCGCCGGGCGGCCGAGAGACGAACACCCGCTTCGGTGTCTCCGGAACGGGTCGCATCGAGAGCACCCGGTCGCGCCAGCGGTTCCACACCTGGCTGATCGATGGATCGGCGTAGCCGAAGAAGAAGTTCACGAACTGCGGCGTCACCCCGTACAGACGCTCCACGCGAGCCGGCTTGTTGAGCACCTGCAGCCGATCGCGCTCGATGCCGTAGGCGTCGAGCAGGTTCTGCATCCAATCGGGGAGCTCCGTCTCCTTCTCGGTCGGCGTCGACACGAGCAGCTTGACGTTCGGATCCTCCTGCACCGCCCGGTCCCACCCCCAGAGTCGCCCGGACATGTCCGTCAGCAAGTGGCCGTAGACCTTCGGATGCTCGTCGTCGAGGTAGTAGTACGACCCCTTCAGGATCGGCAGCTTGCCGTACGGCTGCGGCAGGCGGACGAACCGGAGGTCGACGTCCCTCGTGAAGACCTGTTCGGGATAGGGGCGGCGAGTGAGGCGGATCGCGTCGGGCAGCAGCAGGTTGTCGCGGAAGACGATCTGTCGCGGCGCGCACGACACCTCGTCGTAGGTCCTGAACACCATCGGGGGAAGGCTGAAGGAGGTCGGGAACTTCCACCTCAGATCCGCTCGATTCAGGCTGAGCGGGGCGAGTTCGGTGACGGTGGAGGCCGGAGCGATCACCTGCTCCGTCGTCCAGTCCTGCATGCGAGCCCGGACGAACTCCTCCGTCATGTCGTCCTCCCGCACTTTGAGGAGGTGATTCAGGCCCTTGTGCAGGACGACCGACCCACCGACCTTGTGCTGGTCGAGCACCGCCCCTGCGAGGCGGCGCGTCGCGACCCGCGCGTCGGGCTCGCGATGCGCGACGCCGAGTCTGCCCTCGCCGTTCGGGGAGAACCCCGGCTCGCGTCGGATGCGGTCGAGTTCAGCGAGGAGCTCCGCGACGGCTGGATCGGTTCGCAGAACGACGTACCGGCCATGAGGAAGCAGGTAGTACAGCAGCTGGCGGAGTCGACGCTCCTGCTCGCTCCCGCCGAGGCCGTCGACGAGCACCCCGAGCCTCGGGATCAGGCGCAGCGCCCGGTGGATCTCGTCGATGTCGGCGCTCTCGTCGAGCCCGGCTCGCGCCGGCGAAGTGCCCCTTGTGCGAGGAACCACGAGGTGCACCCGGACACCCGGCCGGTGCCCCAGTCGTCGTGCCACGCCCTCATCGCCGAGGACGACGACGTCGACGTCCGGATGTCGCGGCGTCGCCACCTGCGCGCTCGCAGCGTGAACGGCGCTGCCGAGGAGACCGCCCCTCCTGACGAGCGATCCTCGGAACCCGATGTCGTGCTTCACGCGCCTGAGATGCCGAGCGAGCAGTCGCACGATCGGGCGAGCACGCGCCAGGGTCTTCGCGGATGTGGACGTCATCGTCCGGAAGCATAGGTCGCGCGATCCTGCCGCCGCGGGTCCTCGGCTGCGGGTCGGAGCGGCGTGCACCGCCCATCCAGGTTCCCGTCAGCCCGACGCGTCGATCGCACCGTCGCCGCAGGCGAACCGCTGATCATCGCCGTCTCCGGCACCGGTCCCGATCAGTCGGAGAAGCTGTGCAACCACTCGAGCCCTTCCGCCGCCTTCCGGCCGCCCGCGAGGTCCACGAACCGGTCCTCGAGGCTCTGGCCCCCGCGCACCTCGTCGACGGTGCCCGAGGCGAGCACCCGGCCGCCGATGATGATCGCGACGTGGTCGCAGACCCGCTGGATGAGGTCCATGCCGTGGCTCGAGAGCACCACCGTGCCGCCCGCGCGCACGTAGCGCTGCAGGATCTCGACGATGTTCGCCGCTGACACCGGGTCGACGGACTCGAAGGGCTCGTCGAGCACGAGCAGTCGCGGCGAGTGGATCATCGCGCAGGCGAGGGCGATCTTCTTCGTCATGCCCGCCGAGTAGTCGGCGACGAGGCGGCCGGTGGCGTCCTCGAGCCCGAACGCCTGCACGAGGTCGGCGCTGCGTTGCTCGACGGTCCTCGCATCGAGCCCGCGGAGGACGCCGGAGTAGTGGAGCAGCTGCGCGCCGGAGAGCCGGTCGAAGAGACGGAGCGCGTCGGGCAGCACGCCGATCGCGCGCTTCGCCCGCTCCGGCTCGCGCCAGACGTCGATCCCGTGCACGTGCACGGAGCCGGTGTCCGGCCGCAGAAGTCCGGTGATCATCGAGAGCGTCGTGGTCTTGCCGGCGCCATTCGGGCCGACGATCCCGCAGAAGGAGCCCGGCTGCACGGTGAGGTCGATCCCCGCGACCGCGAGGGTGGGTCCGAACCGCTTCGTGAGCCCCTCGATCCGCAGCACGGGACGATTCTTGAGGCGCGACGAGCCCCCGTCCCTCGCCTGAGCCGTCGCAGCGGCGGCGGGGCCGGCCGCCGGCATCCTCACGGTGGGCTCGTCCTCCGGGACCGGCAGGCTCGCGGTCGTCTCCCCCGCCCGGGCCCGCGTTCCCGGCTCCGTGGGCACGGCAGGCGGCAACTCCTTCGTGAGCTCGCGGGTCGCTTCGTCGGGCTCGGGGGGAAGCTCACGTGTGGGCGGCTCGTCCACGAGCGCGGCGGGCGCCGGCTCGGGGGTCCTGTCAGGGCTCGGGACCGCGGCTCCCTGGTTCGCAGCCGCGACCTCGTCCCGTGCGGTGGCGGGCCGGGAGCGCGCCGCGGTGCCCCCGGTCGAGCGAGGGCCGGAGCGCTTGGCGCCGGGTTCTCCGGAGGTGGCTTTCGCCCGCGACGCGGTGGTGCGCTTCGAGGTGGCCGGCGTGCCGCTCGCCGCCTTCGCTCTCGCAGGCCGTTTCGCCGCGGGTCGCGGAGTCGACGGGTCCGCGGCCGGCGCAGGCTGCTGCTCCTCGCGATCCGTCCGGTCACCGTCGGCTGCTGGAGTCACACCCGCACGCTAGCAACCGCTCCGACGAGCCGACCTGGCACGCCGGAACCCGCGGAACCGCTCGACAGCGGGGCGGTCGATTAGCATGGCGTCCCGGCGCCCGCCCGTCGCCGTGCGCCCGATCCCAGCCGCGGGATCGACCCTGACATCGAACGGACTCCCGTGACCGCAGCCGTGACCGCGACCAGACCGGTTCGGGCCACGCGTCGCCCCGGCTACTGGACCCGCTACCGGCACGCGCTCTGGCTGCTCACGACGCGGGACCTCAAGGTCCGGTACACGACGAGCGCCCTCGGCTACCTCTGGTCGATCATCGATCCGCTGATGATGGCGGGGATCTACTGGTTCGTCTTCACGCTCATCATCCCGCACGGCCGAGCGGGGCAGGAGCCCTACGTCCTGTTCCTGCTGTCGGCGCTGCTGCCGTGGACGTGGTTCAGCGGCAACATCTCCGATGCGACTCGGGCGTTCCGGTCGGAAGCGAAGCTCATCCGCTCGGTGAAGATCCCTCGGAGCATCTGGATCCTCCGGCAGATCGCGTCGAAGGGCATCGAGTTCCTGATCAGCCTGCCGGTGATCGCGTTCTTCGCGCTCGTCACGCTGAAGGCCCCGGTGCTCGAGGCGCTCCTCTACCTGCCCCTGGCGCTCGTGCTGCAGATCGTGCTGACCGTCGGGCTCAACCTGATCATCGCCCCGGCGTCCGTGTTCCTCCGCGACCTCGAGCGGGTCGTGAAGCTGGTCACCCGGGTGCTGTTCTACGGCGCGCCGGTCATCTACTCGTTCAAGCTCGGCAACCCGGTCCTGCATTTCCTGTACGGACTCGACCCGGTGGTCGGGTTCCTCGAGCTGTACCGGGCCTGCTTCTTCCCGGCCGTGCTCGACTGGGTCTACGTGCTCGAGTCGGCCATCGTGTCGCTGATCCTGCTCGCGATCGGCACGGTCGTGTTCCGGCGCAGCGTGCCCCGCGTGCTGAAGGAGATCTGAGGTGGCGACGCCCGTCATCTCCGTCGACGACGTCGGCATCCGGTTCAAGCGCAACCGGCAGCGCTCCCGCAGCTTCAAGGACCTCTTCGCCACCGGCGAGCGCCGGGCGAAGCCCGACGAGTTCTGGGCGCTCCGCAACGTCAGCTTCGACGTGCAGCAGGGCGAGTCGATCGGGGTCGTGGGCCGCAACGGGCAGGGCAAGTCGACCCTGCTGAAGCTCGTCGCCGAGGTCATGCTGCCCGACGAGGGCCGCATCTCCGTGCGTCGCGGCGTCGCGCCGCTGATCGAGATCACCGGCGGCTTCGTCGACGACCTCTCCGTCAAGGACAACATCTACCTGTCGGCCGGCCTGCACGGGAAGCGGAAGGCCGAGATCGACGCCGAGTTCGACGACATCATCGAGTTCGCCGAGATCAAGGACTTCGTGAACACCCCGTACCGGCACCTCTCGTCCGGCATGAAGGTGCGGGCGGCGTTCAGCGTCGTCTCGCGGATGGACGAGCCCATCCTGCTCGTCGACGAGGTGCTCGCCGTCGGCGACCGCGGCTTCCGGAACAAGTGCTACGCCCGCATCGAGGAGATGCTCGAGGAGGGCCGCACGCTCTTCTTCGTCTCCCACAACTCGGGCGACCTCCGCCGCTTCTGCCAGCGCGGCCTCTACCTGGACAAGGGGCGGCTGCAGTTCGACGGCGGGATCGAGGAAGCGTTCAACCGGTACGAGACGGACTACACGGGCTGAGGCCGTCAGCGGGCCGGCAGCGGCCCGACGCCCGACTGCACCGGCGCGTACTGCCCCGGTGCCACCTCCTCGAGGTGGACGGTGTGGGACGAGCCGGTCGTCGGAAGTACGACCTTGCCGCCCTCGATGAGGCTCGACGTCTGCTCCGGCGTCACGGCGACGCCGTAGCGGTCGGCCATGGTGCTCTGCACGAGCGCGTGCTCCCCACCGAGGGTGCTGAACGCCTGCACGGCCTGCGCGACCCCCGGGACCACGGCGAGGACCGCGAGCGCGACCGCGACGGTCGTCAGCACGCGTCCGCGTCGCATCCGCGCGAGCAGGGGACCGAGCACCACCGGGACGACCGCGAGCACCGTCGCGACGAAGAACCAGGCGAGCGCCGGGATGAACACGTCGGTCTGGGCGGGGCCGAAGAACGGGATGGGCACGGGCACTGGCTCCTCGCTGGCGGGACCGACCGACGCTAGCACCGGAGTGCGGCGGGGATCCGGCGCACGGTCGGCGGGGTGCCAGGGCGGTTTCCTAGGATCCCCCGCATGGCGAAAGCACCGAAGATCGATCCGGACCGGCTGCAGTCCGGCTGGACCAAGCAGGGCTTCGACCGGCTGCTGTCCGTGCAGCGGCCCGTCGTGCTCGCACACCTGCGCTCCATCCGGAAGCAGAAGCCCGAGGCGACGCCCGCCGAGGTGATCGCGGTGCTCGAGCAGCGCTACCTCACTGCGGTCACGACCGGCGGTGCGGCTGTCGGTGCCGTCGCCCTGATGCCGGGCGTCGGCACGGCGGCGTCGATCGCCATCAGCGGCGCCGAGACCGCGGGCTTCCTCGAGGCCAGCGCGATGTTCGGGCAGTCGGTGGCGGAGCTGCACGGGTTGCCGCTCGAGGACGCGGAGCGCTCGAGCACCCTCGTCATGGCGCTCATGCTCGGTCCCGTCGGCGCGAACCTCGTGGAGCAGTTCGCCGGCGAAGCGAGCGGGACGGGCCCGAACCGGGCGGCCTACTGGGGGGAGATGGTCACCCAGCGCTTGCCGAAGCAGCTGCTGAACCGGCTGACCCAGCGCATCCGCCGTCGCTTCGTGCAGCGCTTCGCGACGCGGCAGGGCGCCTCGGTCGTGCTCCGCGCGGTGCCGTTCGGCATCGGCGCGGTGCTCGGCGGGACCGGCAACCACCTCGCCGGCCGGAAGGTCGTCGCCGCGACGCGGAGCGCCTTCGGGCCCGCGCCGGTCGCCTTCCCGGACGGCGTGACCGTCGGCTCCCGCAAGGGCCTGCCCGGTCCCGACGAGTCCTGAACCTCAGACCTGCAGCCAGAGGAACTCGAGCGGCGCGAGCTCGAGGTCGGCCCACAGGCTCGTCTCGGCCTCGGTGAGCAGGTCGACGGCGGTCGCCGGCAGCGCGGAGAAGGCCTCGGCCGGCACGAGCTGCGGGGCGTCGGACACGTTCGCGAGCACGAGCACGGCGCCGGACGCTCCCGGCCGCTGGTACCCGAGCACATGGGGGTTGTGTGTGTGGAACCCCACGAGCGCGCCGCCGGCGAGCTCGTCGGTCGCCCGCCGAACGGCGATCAGCCGCCGCATGCCTCGGTAGATCGTGCCGGCGTCGCTGTCTGGGTCGTTCCTCTCGGCATAGCGGTCGGCGGGACGGGGCGGCCGGTGCACCCAGCGGCTGTCGCCCGCGTGGTCCGGATCCGCGAGGTAGCCGTAGTCGTTCAGCTGCCCGACCTCGTCGCCCAGGTAGACGAGCGGCACGCCGCCCGTGGACAGCGCGATCGCGTGGGCCAGCAGGATGCGCTGCGCGGCGCCCGGCTCGCCCGACTCGAGTCCGGCCAGGGACGCCGTGGTGCCGGACACCCGGGCGTCGCCGGTGCGCGGGTTCTCCTGGAAGGGCACGCCCCGGGCGAAGCTGCCGGGGAACCGGTTGACGTAGAAGGCGTTCAGGAACCGGCGGTGGGCGGCCGCGTCGACGCCGAGCTCGGCCGCGTCCTCGTCCGCGAACGTCCAGCCGATGTCGTCGTGGCTGCGCACGTAGTTGACCCAGGCGCAGCCCGGGTCGATCGCGTGCCGCCGTTCGAGCGCCTGGGACAGCAGCGACGCGTCACGGGTGGCGAGCGCCTCCCACGTGAGCGCCATCTGTAGCGGGTTGTAGGAGAGCTGGCACTCCTCGGGCGAGATGTACTGCACCACCTCGTCGGGGTGCACGATCGCCTCCGACTTGAACAGCACGGACGGCGCGGTGATCCGGCAGACGGCGTTGAAGGCGCGCAGCAGGGTGTGGGCCTGCGGGAGGCTCTCGCAGCTCGTGCCGAGCTCCTTCCAGATGAATGCGACCGCGTCCATCCGCAGGATGTCGACCCCGACGTTCGCGAGGAAGAGCAGCTCCCCCGCCATCGCGTTGAAGACCGCCGGGTTCGCGTAGTTCAGGTCCCACTGGAACGAGTAGAAGGTCGACCAGACCCAGCGGCCGTCCGGCAGCTGCACGAAGGAGCCGCGGTGGTCGTCGGGGAAGATCTCCCGCGTCGTCTTGTCGTAGGCGTCGGGCATCGTGCGGTCGGGGAAGATCCGGTAGTACGCCTCGTACTCGGGTTCGCCGGCGAGCGCCCGCTGCGCCCAGGCGTGCTCGTTGCTCGTGTGGTTGAAGATCAGGTCGACCACGAGCGATATGCCGGCGACGCGCAGGTCGGCCGCGAGGCTCTGCAGCGTGGCCATGTCGCCGAGCGCCGGGGCGACCTCCCGGTAGCTCGAGACCGCGTAGCCGCCGTCCGAGTTCCTCTCCGGCGCGGCGAACAGCGGCATGAGGTGCAGGTAGGTGAGCCCGAGCTCCTTGAAGTACGGGATGCGGCTGCGCACGCCCTCCAGGTCGCCGGCGTACCGATCCACGTAGCAGACGCCGCCGAGCATCCGGTTCGACAGGAACCAGCCCGGATCCGCCTCCCGCGCGGCGTCGAGCACCTTCAGGTCGTCGGCACGCTCGGCCCACGCGTCGGCGAGCAGGCGCACGAGATCCGCCAGCCGGTCGAGGCAGTCGGCGCGGTCGCCGTAGACGGCCGAGTAGTGCTCGAACAGGATCGGGAAGTGCGCGTCCAGCCGTCCGGCGAGCACCGGATCGACCGGCGCGTGCTCGGTTGCGAGCGCCGCGTCCACGAAGGCCCGAGCGGCCCTGGCCTGCTGGGCGAGCGTGAGCATCAGCGTCCCCGATCCGTCCCGTCCAGTCTATGAAGGCCGGGGCCGCCCGCTCGGGGAGGAGCGGACGGCCCGTGGCCGGACGGAAGCGGGTCAGCCGCTGTAGGTGCCGAGCTGCACGCTCGCGGTGGCCGACTTGCCGCCGCGCACGTACACGACCTGCGTGCTCGAGCCGCCGGCGAGGGCGCGCACCTGCGCGGTGAGGTCCGTGGCGCTCTGGATGGCGACCCCGTTGAAGCGGGTGATGATGTCGCCCGGCTTCAGTCCCGCCGACGCTGCGGCCCCCCCGGAGGTGACGCTGCGGACGAGCGCGCCGGCGACGGTGCTGCTCGAGGAGCTGCTCGAGTCGCCGACGCTCGCACCGAGGAGGCCGTGCGTGGCCTTCTTGTCCTGGATCAGCTGGTCCGCGATCCGCTTGGCGATGTTCGACGGGATCGAGAAGCCGACCCCGATGCTGCCGGACTGGCTGCTCGTCGACGACGACGAGCCGGTCGAGGCGATGGCGACGTTGACACCGATGACCTGGCCCTGCGCGTCGAGCAGCGCGCCGCCCGAGTTGCCCGGGTTGATCGCCGCGTCGGTCTGGATGACGGCGAGCGAGATCGTCGTGGTGGAGGTCGTGGAACCGGTGCTGCCGGAGCCGCCGCCGTTGCCGAAGTTCCAGAAGTTGAACGGGCTGCCGCCGCCGCTGCCGTCGCCGCTCGAGTTCCCGCTGCTGTTGGGGACGGCCGACGACTGGATGCTGATGCTGCGGTTGAGGGCCGAGACGATGCCCGTGGTCACGGTGCCGGGCAGGTCGAGCGGGGCGCCGATCGCGATGGCGGTGTCGCCGACGTTCAGCCGGCTCGAGTCCGCGAAGGTCGCCGGGGTGAGACCGCCGGCCCCCGTGAGCTTGATCACCGCGAGGTCGTTGACGGGGTCGGTGCCGACGATGGTCGCCTTGTAGATGTGGCCGTCCGAGGTGGTCACGCTGACCGTGCCGGACGAGGAGGCCCCGTCGAGGGTGACCACGTGGTTGTTCGTCAGCACGTAGCCGTCGGACGAGAGCACGATGCCCGATCCGGTGCCCGACTCGTTCGTCGCGTTCACGGAGATCGTGACGACGGACGGGGAGGCCTTCGCGGCGACGGCGGAGATCGCGGTCGCGGTCTTCGAGTTGTTGATCGTCACGCTCGACGCGCCGGTCGTGGTCGACGAGGCGGTGGCGGCCTGGTCGTGCGGCTGCACGGCGAGGGCGATGCCCGCGCCGGCACCGCCGCCGATGAGCGCGGCGACGACGGCCGCGGCGACCACGGGAACGAGCAGGCCGCGACGCCGCGCGGGCGCCCGGAACGACGAGCCGTCCTCGGTGGCCGTTCGGGTCGTCGAGGTCGCCGGTGCAGACGTGTCGGCGGGGGCGGTCGGCGTCTCGGCGACGGGCCGGGTGGGGGCCGCCCAGGGGTTGTCGGAGATGTGCTCCCCGTGCGTGCCGGCGATGTCCGACGGGCCCTCCTCGGGCCGGTCAGTGCTGTCGGTCATGGTGCTCCTTCCAAGCGCCCTTCAGCTTGCGCCGGCCGCCTGTGGGGATCTTATGAGCACCCTGTCGCGTTCCTACGATCCTCGCGCGCCGGGACCCTCCCGTAGGGTCGGTCGGGTGACGACGACGGGTCCGTGGCGCAGGGCAGCGGCGGGTGCCGGCCTGCTCCGCGCAGACGGCACGCCCGGCACCACCATCTTCGCGGAGATGAGTGCGCTGGCGACCGCGACCGGGGCCATCAACCTCGGCCAGGGGTTCCCCGACACCGACGGGCCGAGGCAGGTGCTCGATGCGGCGCGGGAGGCCATCGCGGCCGGCCTCAACCAGTACCCGCCGGGCCGCGGGACGGATGCCCTGCGCCGCGCGATCGCCGCCCACCAGGCGCGCTGGTACGGGCTCCACGTCGATCCGGAGCGCGAGGTGCTCGTGACGGCGGGCGCGACCGAGGCGCTCGCCGCGACGCTGCTCGCCCTGGTCGAGCCCGGCGACGAGGTGGTCACCTTCGAGCCGTACTACGACGCCTACGGGGCCCTGATCGGTCTGGCCGGCGGGGTGCACCGCACCGTGCCGCTGCGCTGGCCCGACTTCGCCCCCCACCTCGACGAGCTCGAGGCCACGGTCACCGACCGCACCCGCGTGATCCTCGTCAACTCCCCGCACAACCCCACGGGCGCCGTGCTCGATACGGCGGTGCTCGAGCGCGTCGTCGCGCTCGCCGAGCGGCACGACGCGGTGATCGTCACCGACGAGGTCTATGAGCACCTGCTGTTCGACGGCACGCGGCACGTCCCGGTCGCGACGCTGCCCGGCGCAGCGGGACGCACGGTGTCGATCTCGTCGGGCGGCAAGACCTTCAGCACCACGGGCTGGAAGATCGGCTGGCTGACCGCCCCGGCGGAGCTCGTCTCGGTGATCCTCGCCGTGAAGCAGTTCCTGACGTACGTGAACGGGGCGCCGTTCCAGCCCGCGATCGCGGCGGGGCTGGCGCTGCCGGACGAGGTCTTCGCAGGAATCGCCGCCGACCTCGCCGCCCGTCGTGATCAGCTGCTCGAGGGGCTGCGGTCGGCCGGGTTCGGCGTCAGCGTGCCGAGGGCCGGCTACTTCGTCGTCGCGGACGCCGCGCCCCTCGGCTTCACGGACGGCGCGGAGCTGTGCCGGCGGCTGCCCGAGCTCGCGGGCGTCGTCGGCGTGCCCGTCTCCGCGTTCTGCGGGCCCGCCCTGGCGGACGAGCAGCGGTCCCTCGTCCGCTTCGCCTTCTGCAAGTCGGAGCCCGTGCTCGCCGAGGCGGCGATCCGGCTCGCAGCCCTCGGCCGCCGATGACGCCCCCCACGGTCGTCCTCGTCGTCGGGGTGCCGGGAGCCGGCAAGACCACCGTCGCGCGGGCGGTGGCGGAGCGCCTCCCCCGTTCCGCCTGCATCGAGGGCGACCTGGTGCAGCACCACTTCACGGTGTCCGGGCTCGTGCCTCCGGGCGGGTCCCCTGCGGAGGAGGCGGATCGGCAGCTCGCGCTGCGCTGGACGAACTGCGCCCTGCTCGCGCGCTCCTTCGTGGCCTCCGGGTTCACGGCGGTCGTGGAGCACGCCGTCTCGCGGCGCAGCTGGATCGACGGCTTCCTCGCCGAGACGGCTCCCGCTCCGCTGTCGTTGATCGTGCTCGCCCCGACCCTCGAGGTGACCCTCCAGCGCGACCGGGACCGCGGCACCAAGCAGGTCGGCCACCTGTTCCGGCACATGGACGCCGAGCTTCGCACCGAGCTCGGGGACATCGGCTGGTGGCTCGACACGTCCCGGCTGAGCGTCGCGGAGACGGTCGACGCCGTGCTGCGCGACGGCATCGAGGGCGGTCGGCTCCGTTGAGGCTCACCCGCGCGGTGGGCCCTGCCGCGCCGTCGGAGCGCGCCGCGCATCCGCCGTCGTCCGGATCCGGCTCCCTGCTGCAGGGCCATGGGGGTCCGACGGCGGCGTGTCGGACGGGTCGTCCTGGACACGGCGGAGCTGAAGGGCGGCTCAGCCCCGCGGGACGACCGTGTAGCGCCGGAGGGCGAGCGCCGGGTTGACCCGCCTGACCTCGGCGACGAGCTGCGCATCGACCCGCGCGACCGCGACGCCCGGCTCGTCGCCGAGCTCGGCGAGGAGGTCGCCACGGGGATCGACGATGAGGCTCGTGCCGACGCCGCCGGGCGGCACCTGCCCGGCAGCCGCGACGTAGAGGGTGTTCTCGATCGCCCTCGCGGTGACCAGGGTGCGCCAGTGCGCCACCTTGCGCGGGCCCGGCACCCAGTCGGCCGGCATCACCACGAGGTCCGCCCCCGCGTCCGCGATCCGCCTCGTGACCTCGGGGAACCGCACGTCGTAGCAGGTCTGCAGGCCGATCCGCACGCCCCCGACCTCGAAGACCGCGGGCTCGTCGAGCGGGCCCGGCTCGACCCAGTCGCTCTCCCTCGCGCCGAACGCGTCGTAGAGGTGCGTCTTCCGGTAGACGGCCAGCACGCCGCGCGCGTCGACGGCGACCGCGGCGTTCCGGAACCGCTCCCCCGCCCGCTCGACGAGGCCGAACACGACCGTGAGCCCGACGCCGGCGGCGACGGCCCGCACGGCAGCGGTGAACGGCCCGTCGAGGTCCTCGGCGTGCTCGGCGAAGCGGGGACCCATCCGGGGCTCGAAGTAGGAGCTGTACTCCGGGAATGCGACGAGGTCGGCGCCCTGCTGCCGCGCCTCGGTCGCGAGACGACGGACGGCGGCCGCGTTCGCCTCGGGATCCGACCCGGGAGCGAACTGGGCGACGGCGACCTGCACGGGGGCAGCCTACGAGGCCGAGTCGCCCCCGGACGCGGTCTTCTGCATCTGGTGCAGCTCGACGGTGAGCCGATGGATCTCGCGGGTGAGCACGGTGTTCTCGTCGAGCTCCTTCTCCTGCACCGTGAACTCGTGGTCGGCCTTCGTCTGCTGGAAGGCGGACTGC
>NZ_JAODBE010000185.1 GCF_025463795.1 Amnibacterium sp. | reverse complement strand
GCCGCCGCGGCCCTCGCGGTCAGCAGGGCCGGACGGAACCGGCGTCCCCGCAGCGTGCCGGGGCCGCCGACCACCACCGCGGTGCGCGCCCCGTCGAGCCGCACCTCCACCCCCGCAGAGGGCGCGGCCGCCGGGGACCGCATCGGATCCCCCGGTGCCGCGACCGCCGCGGCCGCTACGCGGACCGCCCTGGCGAAGGCCTCGACGAGCAGCGGCGGCCCCGACGCGCTGACGGCGGCAGTCGCCGGCAGGACCAGCGGCACCCTGCGCAGCACCGCGCTCGCCGCGACGAGCCGCCGCTCCCGGTCGTTCCCCGGCGTGCCCGCGACGAGCGGCTCGATCGGCCGGTCCTCGGTACCGATCACGAGCCCCTCCCCCGGACGGATGCGGCCGTCGAACGACTCGGGTCCGGGGGCGGCACGTCGCTCGACCCCCTCGAGCTGCGCCCGCCGCGCCTCCGCCGCCTGGGCGAGCGCCTCGAGCGCCGCGACGTGCCGCAGCCCGTCACGCCGCGCACGGTGCCGCACCTGCCGCCTCCCGTCGAGCACACCGGCGACGGCCACGACCGGTGTCAGCATCGCGAGCAGCAGCACGGTCGGCTCCCGCACGACGGCGAACAGCACGAGGGCGACGGCGAGCGGCGCCAGCGCGCCCACCAGTGGGAACGGCGGCGGCTCCGGCGGAGCGGGCGCGGCGGGCAGCTTCAGGGGCTCGGGCACGCGCCGATGCTGCACCGGTCGGCGGACCGGCTCGCGGCTCCGCCCGCCGGATCCGGAGGGCGGACGACCTGGGGAGGAGCGGTCAGCGCGTCTCGACGGCGAGCACGTCCACGAGCACGACCGTCACGTTGTCACGGCCGCCGGACTCGAGGGCGGCCTGCACCAGCGCGGACGCCGTGTCGGCGGCCGGTGCGCCTGCGGCCAGCAACGACTCGATCCGCTCGTCGTCGAGCTCCTTGCTGAGCCCGTCGGAGCAGGCGAGCAGCCGCAGCCCCGGCTCAACGGGCAGCATCCAGTAGTCGGGCATCGGCGGCTCGTTGAACCCGATCGCCCGGGTGATCACGTTGCTGTCGGGGTGGTTCTCGGCCTGGCGCCGGGTGATCGCGCCGGCGTCGACGAGCTCCTGCACGACCGAGTGGTCGACGGTGACCTGCTCGAACTCGCCCTCGAGGTAGCGGTAGACGCGGGAGTCCCCCACGTTGAACACGGCGAAGTAGGGGTCGTCGCCGGAGAGCGTGAGCGCCATGCCCGTGACGGTGGTGCCGGCACCGACGAGCGCCGTGCCGTCGAGCTGCGCGATGTCCCGCGAGGCCTGCGCGAGCGCGAGGCCGATCGCCGCAGGGGTGACGAAGCCGTCGGCGATCACGCCGCCGAGCCGGTTGACGACGGCCTCGCTCGCCAGATCACCGGCCGCGTGTCCGCCCATGCCGTCCGCGACGGCGAAGATCGGGGGCTCCGCGACGAAGCTGTCCTCGTTCACCTGGCGCCGGTGGCCGACGTCGGTGGCCGCGCCCCAGGCGAGCGTGATCGCCCCGCCGCTGTGCGGCAGGGGAAGCCGGGTGCCCGGGCTGCTCTGGCCGATGTGGGTCAACGACGACCTTCCGGGTCCGGCCCGACCGGGCCCTTGGATCAGCGGTACGCGAGGATCTCGATGACGTTGCCGTCACCGATGTCGATGAGCGTACCGGGTGCGACGGGAAGCGACTCACCCGACTCGAGGCGGCGGACGCCGGAACCGGGCTGGCGGACGACCGTACCGTTCGTCGATTGGAGGTCGGTGAGCACGAGCCCGTGCGGCGTCGGCCGCAGCTCGATGTGGGTGGCCGACACCTCGCGGCTCGGGCTGTCGACCCGGACGAGCCTCGGCAGCATCGGTCCGGTCACCCGCGGGCTGCGCGGCTGACGGCCGACGTACACGGGGGCGTCCACCCGCTCGGGCGCCCGGTCCCCCACCCGGAAGGCGGTCGCGGTCTCCGGTGTGGGCGCCGTGGGGGGAGGCTCGGTGCGGTGCCGGGTGAGGGATGCGGCACGACGACCGAGGTCGCCGAGCACATTGGTGTCGTACGCCGACTGCTCGACCGGTGCCGGCGGGGCGGGCGGGCGCGGCGGCGGCGGCGCGACGACGTCGCGCGCCCAGCCGAGCCAGGGCCCGAACACGACGCCGCCGTCGAGCGGCATGTCCGCCTCGGCCGGCCGGAGGTCGCCGGGCGACCGCTCGAGCGGCCCGAGCGCGAAGCGGTCGACCTCGTTGAGCTCGGCCACGTACCAGGGCATCGCGCCGCGGGCGTCCACCCGCCGCATGCGCCCGGCGACGGACACGTCGGCGCATCCGCCGCCGCGGACGACGAACACGGTGCTGCGCCCGATGCCCGCGATGGCGAAGGACTGGACCGCCTCCGTCCCCTTCGTCGGGACCGCGCCGACGAGCGCCTCGAGGCCGAGGGTCGGCTCGGCCGCGATGCGCCACAGGGTCGCCATCGTGTGCATGCCGGTGTCAGGCCCGAAGGCCGCGACGAAGCGGTCCGTGGCGAGCAGACGCCACTCCTCACCGGCGGGAAGCGGCTCCGGTGAGTAGAACGCGCTCGCCATGTGAGAAGGAGTCCCCCGATGCCATGGGCCGCATGCGCGGCGAACTGCCGAAGTCCGGATGCCCGGATGCGCCCCGGGCCGCGGTGGAACCGCCCGCGCTCAGGCGCCGATGAAGGACATCACGTGCTTGACGCGAGTGTAATCCTCGAAGCCGTACATCGAGAGGTCCTTGCCGTAGCCCGAGTGCTTGAAGCCGCCGTGGGGCATCTCGGCGACGAGGGGGATGTGGGTGTTGATCCACACGCAGCCGAAGTCGAGCCGCTTGGCGGCCCGCATCGCCTTGCCGTGGTCGCGGGTCCACACGGACGACGACAGGCCGTACTGCACGTCGTTCGCCCATTCGAGCGCCTGCTCCTCGGTCGAGAAGCGCTGCACGGTCTGCACCGGGCCGAAGATCTCGTTCTGCACGGCCTCGTCGGTCTGGGTGAGGCCCGACACGATCGTCGCGTCGTAGAAGTAGCCGCGGTCGCCGTGGCGGCTCCCGCCGAGCTCGACCGTCGCGTGGTCGGGCAGCCGGTCGAGGAAGCCGCCGACGCGGGCGAACTGGTCGGCGTTGTTGAGCGGTCCGAACAGCACGTCCTCGTCGGGCGCACCGGTCTTCGCGTGGTCGCGGGCGTACTCGGCGAGCGCCGCGACGAACTCGTCGTGGATGCCCTCCTGGACGAGCAGGCGGGTGGCGGCGGTGCAGTCCTGGCCGGCGTTGAAGTAGCCGGCGGTCACGATGCCCTCGACGGCGAGCTCGATGTCGGCGTCGTCGTAGACGATGACGGGCGCCTTGCCGCCGAGCTCGAGGTGCACGCGCTTCAGGTCGCTCGCCGCCGCCTTCGCCACCGCCATGCCGGCTCGCACGGATCCCGTGATCGACACCATCGCCGGGATCGGGTGGTCGATCATCGCCGCACCCGTGTCGCGGCCGCCGGTGATGACGTTGAGCACGCCGGGCGGCAGGAACTCGGCGGCGACCTCGGCGAGCAGCAGCGTCGACGACGGGGTCGTCTCGGACGGCTTCAGCACCTCGGTGTTGCCGGCGGCGATCGCGGGGGCGACCTTCCAGTTCGCCATGTTCAGCGGGTAGTTCCAGGGCGTCACCTGGCCGATCACGCCGACCGGCTCGCGGCGGATGATCGAGGTGTGGTCCTTCAAGTACTCACCGGCCGCGCGGCCCTCGAGCACGCGGGCGGCACCGGCGAAGAAGCGGATCTGGTCGACCGAGACCAGGATCTCGTCGGCGACGAGGCTCGCGAGGGGCTTGCCGGTGTCCTTCGACTCGAGGGCCGCGAACTCCTCGGCCCTGGCCTCCATCGCGTCGGCGATGCGGAACAGGGCGAGCTGCCGCTCGGAGGGGGTCGTCTCGCTCCAGACGCCGAACGCGTCGCGGGCGGCGCGGTAGGCGGCGTCGACCTGGTCCGGGCCCGAGTCGACCTCGGTGCCGTAGACGGCCTCGTCGACGGGAGAGACGAGCTCGAGGGTCGGAGCGTCTGCGGCGACGTGCCGGCCGGCGATGAAGTTGTCGAGGGTGGAGAGCGCCATGGCCTCAACCTACGCCAGGAGCGGTTCCCCCGGAACGACTGATTCCGCAGGTCCGAGGACACGGATCCGACGGAATCGGTTGTCATGGAGACCGCGCGCCTGGCAGACTCGCCTCCGTGCCACCTCGCGGGCGGGAGAAGCCGGGACCGGTCGCGCTCGACGACGTGTCGAAGGCGATCGTCGAGCAGCTGCAGCAGGACGGTCGTCGTTCGTACGCCGACATCGGCAAGCACGTCGGCCTCTCCGAAGCGGCCGTGCGCCAGCGGGTGCAGCGGCTCACCGAGACCGGCGTCATGCAGATCGTCGCCGTCACCGACCCGATGCAGCTCGGGTTCTACCGCCAGGCGATGATCGGCATCCGCGTCTCCGGCGACGTGCGCCAGATCTCGGACCGCCTCGCGGCCCTGCCGTCCGTCGACTACGTCGTGCTGACCGCCGGCACGTTCGATCTGCTCGTCGAGGTGGTCTGCGAGAACGACGACGACCTCATCGAGCTCCTGAACGCCGAGATCCGCACCCTCCCCGGCGTCGTGTCGACCGACACGTTCGTCTACCTGAAGCTCCGCAAGCAATTCTACAATTGGGGCACCCGCTAGGGCTCCCCCCGAAGGGGAAACACCATGACCGTCACCGACCAGCTGGTCCCGGGGAGCGCGCCGCTCGACGACGAGGGTGCAGCGCTGCGGAAGAGCGCAGCCGACCATCTCTGGCTCCACTTCTCACGCCAGAGCGTCCTCGAGCAGCACGGCGTCCCGATCATCGTGCGCGGTGAGGGCCACCACATCTTCGACGACCGCGGCAAGCGGTACATCGACGGGCTCTCCGGACTGTTCGTCGTGAACGCCGGGCACGGGCGCCGGCGGCTCGCGGAGGCGGCCGCGAAGCAGGCGACCGAGCTCGCGTTCTTCCCGCTGTGGTCCTACGCGCATCCGTCGGCCATCAAGCTCGCCGAGCGGCTCGCGACCGAGGCGCCCGGCGCCCTGAACCACGTCTTCTTCTGCACGGGCGGCGGCGAGGCGGTCGAGACCGCGTTCAAGCTCGCGAAGCACTACTTCAAGGTCGTCGGCAAGCCGATGAAGCACAAGGTGATCTCGCGCGCCGTGGCCTACCACGGCACGCCGCACGGCGCGCTCGCGCTGACGGGCATCCCGGCGATGAAGCAGATGTTCGAGCCGCTCGCCCCCGGCGGCTTCCGGGTGCCGAACACGAACATCTACCGCGCCGAGGAGATGAACGCGCCCACGGATCCGGTCGAGTTCGGCCGCTGGGCCGCCGACCGGATCGAGGAGCAGATCCTCTTCGAGGGTCCCGAGACCGTCGCCGCGGTGTTCCTCGAGCCCGTGCAGAACGCCGGCGGGTGCTTCCCGCCTCCTCCCGGCTACTTCCAGCGGGTTCGGCAGATCTGCGACAAGTACGACGTGCTGCTCGTCTCCGACGAGGTCATCTGCGCGTTCGGGCGCATCGGCAACACGTTCGCCTGCGACACCTACGGCTACGAGCCCGACATGATCACCTGCGCGAAGGCGATGACGAGCGGGTACTCCCCCATCGGAGCGACGATCGTCTCCGACCGGATCTACGAGCCCTTCTCGACCGGATCCGCCTCCTTCCCCCACGGGTACACCTTCGGCGGCCACCCGGTGTCGGCCGCCGTCGCGCTCGAGAACCTCAACATCTTCGAGGAGGAGGGGCTGAACGCGCGCGTCCGTGAGAACTCGCCGAAGTTCCGGGCGTCGCTCGAGCGGCTGCTCGACCTCCCGATCGTCGGCGACGTCCGCGGCGACGGCTACTTCTTCGGGATCGAGCTCGTGAAGGACAAGGCGACGAAGGAGTCGTTCGACGACGACGAGTCGGAGCGGTTGCTCCGCGGCTACCTGTCGACGGCGCTGTTCGACGCCGGCCTCTACTGCCGCGCCGACGACCGCGGCGACCCTGTGATCCAGCTCGCCCCGCCGCTCACCATCGGCGAACGCGAGTTCGACGAGATCGAGAGCATCCTGCGCGGGGTGCTCACGGAGGCGTGGGCCCGCCTGTGACGCCGGGGCGGCCGCTCTGGCTCGATGACATCGAGCGGAGGGACCGCCCACCGCTGCCCGGCGACACGCGCGCCGATGTCTGCATCGTCGGCGCCGGGTTCACCGGGCTGTGGGCCGCCCTCGGCGTGCTCGAGCGCGAGCCGGACGCGACCGTGGTCGTCGTCGAGCAGGCGTTCGCGGGCTTCGGGGCCTCGGGCCGCAACGGCGGCTGGTGCTCCGCCCTCTTCCCGGTGTCGGGCGCCGAGCTCGTCCGACGGCACGGCCGCGACGCGGCGATCCGGATGCGCACGGCGCTCCACGACACCGTCGACGAGGTGGGCCGCGCCGGAGCGGAGCTCGGCATCGACTTCGACTACGTGAAGGGCGGTACGCACTCGCTCGTGCGGTCGGCGACGGCGCGGCTCGGTGCGGAGGCGGAGCTGGAGGACGCCGTCGCCCTCGGGCTGCCCGCGCCGGAGTGGCGCGAGCGTGCGGGGCTCGGCGCGACCCTGTTCGATCCGCAGTGCGCCCGGATCTCGCCCGGCAAGCTCGTCGGCGGGCTCGCCCTCGCCGCCGAGGACCGCGGGGTGCGGATCCATGAGGGCACCCGGGTGCTCCACGTGCACCCGCACGAGGTGCTGACCGATCACGGGGTCGTCCGGGCCGACCGGGTGGTCGTCGCGGCCGAGGCGTGGGCCGCCCGCCTCCCCGGCTTCCGGCGGCGCGTGCTGCCGCTCTACTCGCTGATGATCGCCACCGAGCCGCTGGCGGAGTCGACGTGGGCCTCGATCGGGCTCGAGCACGGCGAGACCGTCACCGACTTCCGGCACCTGCTCGTCTACGGGCAGCGCACCGCCGACGACCGGCTCGCCTTCGGCGGCCGCGGGGCCCGCTACCACCTCGGCAGCACGATCAAGCCGGAATGGGACGTCTCCACGCGCGTCTTCGCGCACCTGGAGCGCGCGCTCGGCGAGCTGTTCCCGGCCGCGGCCGCAGCCCGGATCACCCATCGCTGGGGCGGTCCGATCGGGGTGCCCCGGAACTGGCATCCGGCGGTCGTACCGCTGCGGGGCGGCATCGTCTGGGCGGGGGGCTACGTGGGTGACGGCGTGGCGGCCGCGAACCTCGCGGGACGGACCGTCGCGGACCTCGTCACCGATCGCCGCACCCCGCTCACGGTGCTGCCGTGGGTCGGTCACGTCCCGCCGAGATGGGAGCCGGAGCCGCTGCGCGTGCTGGGCGTGAACGCGGTCGTCGCGGCGAGCGGCGTGGCCGACGCCGAGGAGCGGCTCACGGGGGCGCCGTCGCGCGTCGCCGGCGCGCTGTCGCGTCTCGGACTCCGGTAGCCCCGGGACGCTCGTAGGCTGGCGGCGGCGAACGGAGCACCCCTGTCCTACACCACGTCGGATCGCAAGACCGTCGCGCGACGACCGCGGATCGATGCGGCGAGCATCGGCATGCTCGTCGCCTTCCTCGCGATCGCCTACGCCGTCGCGGCGTTCGGGGCGGCCACGACGATCGGGGCGGTGAACGGCTGGTACGCACGATCGCTCCACGTCCTGTGGACACCGCCGAATGCGGCGTTCGGACCCGTGTGGACGGTGCTCTACACCCTGATCGCCGTATCCGGCTGGCTGGTATGGCTTCGCCGGAGGCAGCGCCGAGCGTCCGTCGCCCTTCCTCTGTTCGTCGTCCAGCTGGTGCTCAACAGCCTCTGGACCCCGATCTTCTTCGGCGGATACGCGCTGATCGGATCGGCGGCCCTCTGGATCGCACTCATCGTGATCCTCGCCCTCGATCTCACCGTCGCTGCGACGATCGCCGCGTTCTGGCCCGTCTCGCGGGTCGCCGCGGTGCTGCTCGTGCCGTACCTGGTGTGGATCCTCTACGCGAGCACGCTGAACTGGGGCGACGCCGCCCTCAACGCCCTCGGGTGATCCGCTCCTCCCCAGGCCGCGCAGGACGCCTCCGCGCTCCCGGGTCGTCGCGGCCCGCCCCCGTGGCGGCGCAGCCGGTCCTAGCCTCCGGCGCGTGCTTCCCGATCCTGCGAACGGCCCCTTCCCGATGACCGCCACGACCGGCCCCGACGGCATCGCCCGCTGCCCGTGGGCGGTACCCGGGGAGTACGCCCGCTACCACGACGAGGAGTGGGGCGTGCCGCTGCACGGCGACACCGCCCTCTTCGAGAAGCTCTCGCTCGAGGGCTTCCAGTCCGGTCTCTCCTGGATCGTGGTGCTGCGCAAGCGGCCCGCGTTCCGCGCGGCCTTCGCCGGCTTCGACCCGGAGCGGGTCGCTGCGTTCGGCGAGGACGACGTGGAGCGGATGCTCGCCGACGCGGGCATCGTGCGCAACCGGCAGAAGATCGAGGCCGTCGTCGCGAACGCCCGCGCAGTGGTCGCGCTCCGGGAGCGGGGCGGCGACGGCGCGCTCGACCGGCTGATCTGGTCCCATGCGCCGCAGCCGCGGGACGACCGCGATCGCCCCACCGGCATGGGGGACGTGCCCGCCTCGACACCCGAGTCGGTGGCGCTGGTGAAGGCGCTGAAGCGCGAGGGGCTGCGGTTCGTCGGGCCTGTGACGGTCTACGCGCTCATGCAGTCCGCGGGCCTCGTCGACGACCACGTGATCGGCTGCTGGCGCGCGCTGGAGCCAGGAGCGAAGGTCGTCTCCGACCGTCGCCGCGACGCCGGCGCCGAGGGGCCGTCTCGGCCGTCGGAACCCGTCGCCGGCTGACCCCGGCGTGCGCGGGTGGCGTCGACGATCGTGCTCAGCCCGGCAGGCGGCCGAGGCCGTCCGCGATCGGGATGGCCGCGAGCAGGCGTCGCGTGTACGGGTGCTGCGGAGCGGACCAGACCCGGTCGGTCGGCCCCTCCTCCACGATCCGGCCGGACTGCATGACTGCGATCCGGTCGGCGATCACCCGGACGACGGACAGGTCGTGGCTGATGAACAGCAGCGAGGCGCCCTGCTCGAGGGCGACGTCGCGCATGAGCGAGGCGATCCGCGCCTGCAGGCTCGCGTCGAGCGACGCGATCGGCTCGTCGCCGATGAGCACCTCGGGCGCCGCGGCCATCGCCCGAGCGATGGCGATCCGCTGCCGCTGACCGCCCGAGAACTCGTACGGGTAGCGGCTCGCGACGGCCGGTTCGAGGCCGACCTGCTCGAGGAGCCGGGCGACCGGCATCGCCTCGCGACCCGCGACGGCACGGGCGTCCTCGATCTGCGCGCCGACCCGCCGCCTCGGGTTCAGGGACGCGTAGGGGTTCTGGAACACCATCTGGATCCGCCGCTGCCGCGCCTCGCGGGGCCGCAGGCCCAGCCTCTTGACCGGTTCGCCGTCGAAGCGGATGGCACCGGACTCCAGCGGCTCGAGGCCGCACACCGCCCGCGCGAGCGTCGACTTGCCGCAGCCGCTCTCCCCCACCAGGCCGAGCACCTCCCCGGCGCCCAGGGTGAGACTCACGTGGTCGACGGCCGTCAACGTGCGGCGGCCGGGCTGCCGGTAGGTGACCGTCGCCTCGTCGATCTCGAGCCGGTCGGTCATCGCGCCTCCCCCTCGTCGTCGGCGCCGGCCGACGAGCCCTCCCCATCGGCGCCGGCCCCAGGGGCGGGGCTCCGCTCGTCCACGCCGGCCCCAGGGGCCGGCGTATGCGGCAGGGCGGCGATGAGCTCCTTCGCGTAGGCGGTCCGGGGCTCACGGATGACCTGGTAGCGGCTGCCGTGCTCCACCACCGTGCCGGACCGCATGACGGCGACGGTGTCCGCGACGGCCGACATGACCCCGAGGTCGTGGGTGACGAGCAGCACGGCGAGCCCGAGGTCGTCCGTGAGCTCGCGCAGCAGCCGCAGGATCCCCGCCTGCACGGTCACGTCGAGCGCGGTGGTCGGCTCGTCCGCGATGAGCACCGCCGGTTCGCAGGCGATCGCGATGGCGATGGCGATGCGCTGCAGCTGGCCGCCCGAGAACTGGTGAGGGTAGCGCCGGACCGCGGCCTCCGGATCCGGCACCTTCACCCGCTCGAGCAGCTCGATGGCCCGGTCCCGTGCCGCGTGCCTGTCGAGGTGCAGGTGGTGGCGCAGGTGGTCGGTGAGCTGGCTGCCGATCGACAGCATCGGCTGCAGGCTCGCGGTGGGGTCCTGGAACACCATGGCGATCCGTCGGCCCCGCAACCGGTTGATCGCACGGGGCGACAGGTCGAGCAGGTTCGGCACGCCGGCCGCGCCGTCGTCGAACGCGATGGTGCCGGAGACGCGCGAGCCCGCGGGCTGCAACCCGATGACCGCGAGCCCCGTCATCGTCTTGCCGGAGCCCGATTCCCCCGCGAGGCCGGTGATGACGCCGCCCGGCGCGTCGAGGCTGATGCCCCGAAGCACCTCGGAGCGCCCGATCGTGAGACGCAGCTCCTCGATCCGCAGCCCGCTCATACCGTCGTCCCCTGGACGGCGCCCGCGGTGCGCGGGTCGAGCGCGTCGCGGAGTGCGTCGCCGAGGAAGTTGAACCCGACCACGACGGAGAAGATCGCGAGGCCCGGGAAGGTGGCCAGCCACCAGCTGGAGAACTGCTGCACCCCGTCGCCCACCATGGAGCCCCACTCGGCGGTCGGCGGCACGGCGCCGAGCCCGAGGAACGACAGGCCGGAGAGCAGGAGGATCTGGTTGCCGAAGTCGAGCGTCGCGAGCACGAGCATGGGCGAGGCCACGTTCGGCAGCACGTCCCGGCGCAGCGAGGTGAAGGGGCCCGACCCGAGCAGCCGGCCCGCGATCACGTACTCCTGGCCGCGCGCACCTAGCACGAGCGCGCGCATCACACGGGCGTAGTTCGGCCAGTTCACGAACGTGAGGGCGATGACGGCGTTGGTGAGGCTCGGCCCGAGAGCGGCCGCCACGACCATGGCGAGGATGATCGTCGGGAACGCGAACACGAGGTCCGCGATGCGCATGATGACCTCGTCGACGATGCCGCCGATGTAGCCGGCCACCGCGCCGAGCACGCTGCCGATGACGAGCGAGGCGAGCACCAGCACGACGGCGAGCGGCAGCGAGACCTGCGAGCCCCACAGGGTGCGGGACAGCACGTCGCGACCGAGCTCATCGGTCCCGAGCAGATGCCCCGCGCTCGGGGAGGCGAGCACGGCCGAGGACTGGTGCAGCGGATCCTGCAGCGGCAGCACCGGCGCGAGCAGGGCGATCAGCACCCAGATCACGATGACGGCCGCGCCGACGATCGCGAGGGGACGGCGCCAGGCCGCCGGGAGGCGCATCCGGCGGCGGGGAGGGGCGACGGCGACGGTCATCCGACACGCACTCTCGGGTCGACGACGCCGTAGATGACATCGATGACGAAGTTCGTGGCGATGTAGACGACGCCGACGATGAGGCCGACCCCGAGCACGGCGGGCAGGTCGAGCGCGGTCGCGGCCCGGAAGGCGTATTGGCCGATCCCGCCCCACGCGAACACCTGCTCGGTGAGCACCGTGCCGGACAGGAGCGAGCCGAACGCGAGGCCGACGATCGTCAGGATGGGCAGCAGCGCGCCGCGCAGCACGTAGCGGAACACGACCTGGCCGCCGGGCAGCCCCTTCGCCCGGGCCGCGCGGACGTAGTCCTGGCTGAGCACGTCGAGGATCGCGGAGCGGGCGAACCGCACGAGCAGGCCGACCGTGTAGAGGGTGAGCACGAGACCGGGCAGCACCAGGTGCGAGAGCGCGTCGAAGAACACCGCGGGCTGGCCGGCGAGCAGCGCGTCCACGGTGAAGAGGCCGGTGACCGTGGGCGGTGGTGTGTCGGCCGGATCCAGCCGCCCGGAGCCGGGTGCCCAGTGCAGCACGAAGAAGAAGAGGAAGTAGACCGCGACCGCGAGCCAGAAGGTCGGCACCGAGATGCCGAGCAGGGACACGACGCGGATGATCTGGTCGGGCAGCCGGTTGTGGCGGAGCGCGGCGATCAGGCCGAGGCCGAGGCCGATGATCACGGACAGCACGATCACGAAGAGCGCGAGCTCGACCGTCGCGGGGAACGCGGCGGCGAGGTCCTGGGTCACCGCGTCGTGGGTCTGGATCGACGTGCCGAGGTTCCCCTGCAGCAGGTGGCCGAGGTAGATCGCGTACTGCACGGGCAGGGGCTTGTCGAGGCCCTGCGCCGCCTTGAACGCGGCGACGATCTTCGGATCCGATGAGGCCCGCTCGCCGAGTGCCGCCGTGACGGGGCTGGCCGGCACGAGGTTGGTGAGCACGAAGGTGACGATCGTGACGCCGACGAGCAGCAGCAGCGAGACGACGAGCCGGATCGCGATGTAGCGGACGAGGGGACTCGAGAGGCGGCCGCCCGGGCGTGAGGCCCGGGCGGCCGTCTCCGCGCGCTCGTCGAGCTGCGTCACTTGATGGCGGCCAGATCCACCGTCCACACGGCGTTCGGCTTCACGTCGGTGACGGAGGACGCGGTCACGAAGTAGCGGGCCGGCTGCAGCAGCGGCACGAACGGGCCGTTCTGGTTCGCCGCACGCTGCCACGCCTCGTAGGCCGCGGCACGGCCGGTGCCCGTCGAGGCCTCGGCGGCCTGCTTCGCCTTCGTCACCTCGGGCGACATGGACGCCGCCCACCCGGCGCGGAGGCCGAGGGCCTCACCCGGGCTGAAGGTCGTGTAGTCCGAGGGGTCCGGGAAGTCGGGGCCCCAGTACATGATCCCGGCCTGCAGCTTGCCGGCGCGGTAGGCGTCGAGCAGGGTGGAGATCGGTGTGCCGGCGAGCTTGACCTTGACGCCGACGGCCTCGAGCTGTGACTGCACCTTCTGGGCGAGCGTCGAGAACTCGACGCCGGACAGCGTGGCGTCCGTCGGGTAGGACAGGGTCACGGTCTGGCCCTTGTAGCCCGCCTTCGTGAGCGCGGCCTTCGCCGCCGACGCGTCGTAGGTGTTCGTCGCATCCGGCTTGATGGAGCCGAGGAACTGCGACGGCACCATGCCGCCCGGCTGGCTGGAGCCGGTGCCGGCGACCGCGAGGATGTCCTGGTAGTTCAGGCCCTTGCGCACGGCGGTGACGAAGGCGGCGTTGTTCGTGACGCCCTTGCCGTAGGTCGGGTTCTGGTTCAGCCAGAGGTAGCCGACGTCGGGCGAGGTGCTCTTCAGCACCTTGAGGCTCGAGCCGATGCCCTGCACCTGCTGCGCGTTCAGTCCGGTCGCGATCTGCGCCTGGTTGCCCTGCACGTCGATCTTCTGTGAGGGGCCGGTCACGTTCTGCAGCACGACCCGGCCGTACGTGGGCTTGCTGCCGACGTAGTGCGGGTTCGGGCCGAAGACGACCTTGGTGGTGGCGCTGTACGAGGTGAGCGCGTAGGGGCCGGAGCCGGCCGAGTGGCCGTTGAGGTACTGCTCCGCCCCGTCGGACTTGGTCGTCGTGCCGCCGTGCTTGGTCAGCACCTTGGAGTCGAGCACGCCGAGTGACGGGTTCGGCAGGATGAACGGGAGCGCCGGGTTCGGGTTGGTGTCCGTGATCGTCATCGTCGTCGACGAGGTCTTCGCGATGTCGAGGTTCTTGCCGGTCGACTGATCGGTCAGCAGGAACGACGGGTTGCCGGCGATCGCCTGCACCCGCTTGTAGGACCAGACGATGTCGTCGATCGTGACCGGGTTGCCCGACGAGAACGCGTGCTTGCCGTTCAGCGTCAGGGTCAGCACCTTGTTGTCCGAGGACTCCTTGAAGGTGGCGAGCTGCGGCAGCGGCTTGGTCGTGTCGTCGCCCTGGAACGTCAGCGCGGTCTCGTAGATCGCCTTGTCGACGATGGAGCCGGTGAGCTCGAAGGCACGAGCGGGATCGGACGTCTTCAGGTCGAAGGTGTTGTCGACGACCAGGGTCTTGGTGGGGCCGCCGCTGGAGCTGTTCGACGAACCACCCCCGGCGGAGCAGCCGGCGAGCACCAGCGCGGCGGCGAGAGCCGTTGCGCCGAGCGCGGCGGGACGGACGGGTACGCGGGACATGCGTCTCCTCTAGGACAGGTGCAGGAACAGCCAGGCTAGGCGTGCGGGCGTTTCACCCGCGTTTCATGACGGGGCGCGTCGAGGTCAGCGCGGGAGCGCGGTCGGCGTGCGGGCGCCCGCGAACCGGGCGTCGGTCGCGCGCAGCACGCGGAGGACGTTGCCGCCCGCGAGCGCCGCGAGGTCGGCGGCGCTCCAGCCGCGGCGCGCGAGCTCGGCGAGCAGGTCCGGATAGCAATCGACACCGGAGAGGCCCTCGGGGAACTCGTCGGTGCCGTCGAAGTCCCCACCGAGTCCGATGTGCCGCACGCCGGCGGTCTCGCGGGCGTGCTCGATGTGGTCGGCGACGCGGGACATCGGTACGACGGGCGGCGCATCCAGGCGGTCGCCGTCGAACCAGTGCCGGTACTCGTGGTCGACGAACTGCGGCACGAACGCGATCATGATCACGCCGCCGTTGCCCGCGAGCCGCACGAGCACGTCGTCGGGCACGTTCCGCGGATGGTCGGTGAGGGCCCTGCAGCTGCTGTGGCTGAAGATCACGGGCGAGTCGGTGATGTCGAGCGCCGCGTGCATCGTCTCGGGCGAGACGTGCGAGAGATCGACGAGCACGCCGAGCCGGTTGAGCTCGCGCACCATCTCGCGGCCCCGCTCGGAGAGACCGCCGTGGCGCCGCTCGTCCGTCGCCGAGTCGGCCCACGCCGAGTTCCGGTTGTGCGTGAGCGTGAGGTAGCGGACGCCGAGGGCCGCGAGCATCCGCAGCACCGCGGGCGAGTCGTCGAGGCTGTGCGCGCCCTCCGCGCCGAGGAACGAGGCCACTCGGCCGGTGGCGCGGGCCGTCTCGACGTCGGCGGCGGAGCGGGCGAGCAGGAAGTCCTCGGGGTAGGCCTCGGCGACGCGGTGCACCCAGTCGATCTGCTCGAGCGTCTGCGCCACGTGGTCGGAGCCGCGGGACTCGTCCTCGACGAAGACGCTCCAGAACTGCCCGCCGACCCGACCGCGGCGCAGCCGGAGCACGTCCGTGTCGCCCGCGAGCGGACCCTCCAGGCCCTCGACCGTGCCGCCGCGGGTCAGCCGCGTCTCCCAGGCCCAGTCGTTGTGACCGTCGATGATCGGAGCGAGTTCGAGAGCCCGCTCCACCGCCTCGAGGGCGCGCGTCTCCGAGATCCTCGCCACGGTCCACAGGCTATCCGTGCGCAGCCGTGGGCTCCGTCGCCGGGACGATCAGCGCCACGTCGGCGGTGCCCCGCGGCTCGAGCCGGAGCCCTGCGGCCGGCGCCCAGGCGAGCAGGTCGTCACGCGACCGGATCTCGGGGCCCTCGAGTGCGAGCCGGCGGGCGAGATCCCCCTTCGCGTGCTTGTTGCAATGGTTGAGCGCCCGGCCCGAGGTCGCGTCCTCGACGAGCAGCACGGCGCTCCCCGCGGGTGCGGGGCCGAGCGCGGCGTAGGCGGCGGAACGGGCGTCGAGCACCCAGTCGCGCTCACGGGCGAGCGCGCGGCGGAGGGGCTCCGACCAGTGCCGCTTCAACGGCAGCCCCGGTAGGGCGGACCCACCGGACAGGCGGTACGCGGGGATGGGATCGTGCGGCGCGACGAGGCCGAGGAGCGCGGATGCGATGAGCAGGTGGCCGTCGAGCCAGGCCCGCGCCGAGTCGGGCAGGGTCCCGGCGTCGAGCGCCTCGTAGACGACGCCGGTGTAGCGCTCCACCGCGGGCAGCACCGGCGCCCGCCGCAGGTGGGCGTTCCGGTCGATCTCGCCCACCTGCTTCGGGCCGAGATGCAGCACCCGCGCGGCCTCGCCCGGGTCGCGGGCGAGCGTCACGAGCGCCTCGAGCACCGCGGAGCGGGCCGGGTTCAGCGCGGGACGGCTGAGCCGGCCGAGCGCGAAACGACCGCTGCCGCCGTCCGACTTCGACTCGGACGGCGGCAGCAGCAGCTTCACGAACGGGTGCCCGTCGCGGTCACCGGACCAGTTCGACGGAGCGCGCCGCGATGGTCACGACATCGTTCTGCAGGGAGATGAACCCGTCGTCGGCCTTGGCCGTGACCCGGCCGCCGTCGCTGGTGTGGATGCGCACCTCGCCGGCGGCGAGGATGCCGAGCACGGGCGTGTGGCCCGCGAGCAGGCCGATCTCGCCGATCTGGGTGCGGGCGACGACCATGTTGGCGCGCCCCGCCCAGACCTGCTCGTCCGCCGAGACGACGGTGACCTCGAGGTCGGCCATGGTCTAGCGGTTCTCCTTCTGGATCTGCGCCCACTTCTCCTCGACGTCCGAGATGGAGCCGACGTTGAAGAACGCCTGCTCCGCCACGTCGTCGAACTCGCCCTTGACGATCGCGTCGAACGATTCCACGGTCTCCTTCAGCGGGACCGTCGAGCCCTCGACACCGGTGAACTTCGTCGCCATGTAGGTGTTCTGCGAGAGGAACTGCTGGATCCGGCGCGCACGCGACACGGTGATCTTGTCCTCCTCGGAGAGCTCGTCGACGCCGAGGATCGCGATGATCTCCTGCAGCTCCTTGTTCTTCTGGAGGATCTGCTTCACGTTCGTCGCCACCCGGTAGTGGTCCTCGCCCAGGTACCGCGGGTCGAGGATGCGGGAGGTCGACGCCAGCGGGTCCACCGCCGGGTAGAGGCCGCGGGAGGCGATCTCGCGGGACAGCTCGGTCGTCGCGTCGAGGTGGGCGAACGTCGTCGCCGGAGCCGGGTCGGTGTAGTCGTCCGCGGGCACGTAGATCGCCTGCAGCGAGGTGATCGAGTGGCCGCGGGTCGAGGTGATCCGCTCCTGCAGGACGCCCATCTCGTCGGCGAGGTTCGGCTGGTAGCCCACCGCGGAGGGCATGCGGCCGAGCAGCGTGGAGACCTCGGAGCCCGCCTGCGTGAACCGGAAGATGTTGTCGATGAAGAGCAGCACGTCCTGGTTCTGCACGTCGCGGAAGTACTCCGCCATCGTCAGCGCCGAGAGGGCGACCCGGAGGCGCGTCCCGGGCGGCTCGTCCATCTGGCCGAAGACGAGGGCCGTCTTGTCGAAGACGCCCGCCTCCTCCATCTCGCCGATGAGGTCGTTGCCCTCACGGGTGCGCTCGCCGACGCCCGCGAACACCGACACGCCGCCGTGGTTCGCCGCGACGCGGTAGATCATCTCCTGGATGAGCACGGTCTTGCCGACGCCGGCGCCGCCGAACAGGCCGATCTTGCCGCCCTGCACGTAGGGGGTGAGCAGGTCGATGACCTTGATGCCCGTCTCGAAGAGCTGGGTCTTCGACTCGAGCTGGTCGAAGGCCGGCGGCTTGCGGTGGATCGGCCAGCGTTCGGTGATCTCGAGCTTCTCGCCCTCCTTGAGGTTCAGCACGTCGCCGATCACGTTGAACACGTGGCCCTTGGTGACGTCGCCGACCGGGACGGAGATCGCGGATCCGGTGTCCTGCACCTCCTGCCCTCGGACCATGCCGTCCGTGGGCTTGAGGGCGATCGCGCGCACGAGGTCGTCGCCGAGGTGCTGAGCGACCTCGAGCGTGATCTCGTTCGACTCGTCGCCGATCGTGATCGTGGTCTTCAGCGCGTTGTAGATCTCGGGGATGGAGTCGTGCGGGAACTCGATGTCCACGACCGGGCCGGTGACTCGTGCCACCCGACCGACGCCGACCTCCCCGGAGTGCCGGTGGGTCTCCACGGCGACTGCTGAGCTCATGGCTTTTCGCCTTTCCTGTTCTGCCTCAGCCGGCGAGCGCGTCCGCGCCACCGACGATCTCGGCGATCTGCTGGGTGATCTCCTGCTGCCGCGCGTTGTTCGCGAGGCGCGTGTACTCCCGGATGAGGGTGTCGGCGTTGTCGCTCGCCGCCTTCATGGCCCGCTGCGTCGCGGCGTGCTTGCTGGCCGCGGACTCGAGCATCGCCGAGTAGATGCGGGACTCGATGTAGACCGGCAGCAGCGCGTCGAGGACCTCGCCCGCGTCGGGCTCGAACTCGTAGAGCGGCAGCGCGGCGTGCTCGCCGGGCTGCTCGACGCCCTCGACGACCTCGAGCGGCAGCAGGCGCAGCATCTCGGGCGTCTGGGTGAGCATGCTCACGAACCGGCTGTAGACGATGTGGATCTCGTCCACGCCGCCCTCGTCGGTGTCCTGGATGAAGTGCTCGACGACGGTCTCCGCGATCTCCCGCGCCGTCTCCACCTCGGGCTTGTCGGTGCCGCCCACCCACTCGCGCACGAAGTCCCGCCGCCGGAACCGGTAGTAGCCGACCGCCTTTCGCCCGACGAGGTAGGACACGACCTCCTTGCCCTCGCGGTGCAGCAACTCGGCGAGCTCCTCGCTCTTGCGCAGCACGTTCGAGTTGAAGGCGCCGGCGAGACCGCGGTCGGACGTGAACACCACGATCGCGGCGCGGCGCGGGTTCTCCTTCTCCCGCGTCAGCACGTGGTCCACGTTGGTGTACGTGGCGACCGCCGATACCGCGCGCGTCACCGCTCGGGCGTAGGGCAGGCTCGCCGCGACGCGCTGCTGCGCCTTCGCGATCCGGGACGCCGAGATCAGCTCCATCGCGCGGGTGATCTTCTTCGTCGTCTGCGCGGAGCGGATGCGCGCCCGGTACTCCCGGACCTGTGCTGGCACGAGGGCCTACCTCGGGTTCTTCTGGATCCGGGCCTGCTCCACGTCGTCGCGGTCGGCGGCCTCGAAGGACTCCTTGCCGACCGAGTCGAGCGGCTTGCCCTCACCGGTCGTGAACTGCTTCTTGAACTCGTCGACCGCGTCGTCCAGTGCCGCGACGGTGTCGTCGTCGAGCACGTTGCTCTCGCGGAGCGTGGTGAGGATCTCCGTGTTGTGCTTCAGGTAGTCGAGAAGCTCGCGCTCGAACCGCAGCACGTCCTCGACCGGCACCTCGTCGAGCTTGCCGTTGATGCCGGCCCAGATCGAGACGACCTGATCCTCGACCGGGTACGGCGAGTACTGCGGCTGGCGCAGCAGCTCGGTGAGGCGGGCGCCGCGGGCGAGCTGGCGCCGGCTGGCGGCATCGAGGTCGGACGCGAACATCGCGAACGCCTCGAGCGACCGGTACTGCGCGAGGTCGAGCTTCAGGGTGCCGGAGACCTTCTTGATGCTCTTCACCTGCGCGTCGCCGCCCACGCGGGACACCGAGATGCCCACGTCGACCGCGGGACGCTGGTTCGCGTTGAACAGGTCGGACTGCAGGAAGATCTGGCCGTCGGTGATCGAGATCACGTTGGTCGGGATGTAGGCCGACACGTCGTTCGCCTGCGTCTCGATGAGCGGCAGGCCCGTCATCGATCCGGCCCCGAGCTCGTCGGACAGCTTCGCGCAGCGCTCGAGCAGGCGGGAGTGCAGGTAGAAGACGTCGCCGGGGTACGCCTCGCGCCCGGGTGGGCGGCGCAGCAGCAGCGAGACGGCGCGGTAGGCGGCTGCCTGCTTGGACAGGTCGTCGAACACGATCAGCACGTGCTGGCCCTGGTACATCCAGTGCTGGCCGATGGCCGAGCCGGTGTACGGGGCGAGGTACTTGAAACCGGCCGGGTCGGACGCGGGGGCCGCGACGATCGTCGTGTACTCCATCGCGCCGGCATCCTCGAGGGCACCGCGGACGGAGGCGATCGTGGAGCCCTTCTGGCCGATCGCCACGTAGATGCAGCGCACCTGCTTCTTCGGGTCGCCCGACGCCCAGTTGTCGCGCTGGTTGATGATCGCGTCGATGGCGATGGCGGTCTTGCCGGTCTGCCGGTCGCCGATGATCAGCTGACGCTGCCCGCGGCCGATCGGGATCATCGCGTCGATCGCCTTGATGCCGGTCTGGAGCGGCTCGTGCACGCTCTGGCGCATCATCACCCCGGGCGCCTGCAGCTCGAGGGCGCGGACACCGTCGGTCGCGATGTCGCCGCGGCCGTCGAGCGGGTTGCCGAGCGGATCCACCACGCGGCCGAGGTAGCCGTCACCGACGGGCACGGAGAGCACCTCGCCCGTGCGGCGGACCTCCATGCCCTCCTCGATGCCCTCGAAGTCGCCGAGCACGATGACGCCGATCTCGTTCTCCTCGAGGTTGAGGGCGAGGCCGGAGGTGCCGTCGGAGAAGGTGACGAGCTCGTTCGCCATCACGTTGGGGAGGCCCTCGACGTGGGCGATGCCGTCCGCCGCGTCGATCACCGTGCCGACCTCGGTCGCCGTGGTCTTACCGGGGTCGTAGGAGGCGACGAAGTCGGCGAGCGCGCTCCGGATGTCGTCGGGGCTGATGCTGAGATCGGTCATCGGTGAGGATTCCTAACTTCGGAAGCAGGGAGGCGTCAGCCCGCGAGACGGAGGCGCAGGTCGTCGAGCCGGGTGCGGACCGTGCCGTCGATCACGTCGTCGCCGATCGTGATCCGGATCCCCCCGATCAGTGCCGGTTCGAGCACCTGGTTCACCACGATTTTACGCCCGTAGGCGGCGGCGAGGCGCTCCTCCAGAGCGGACACCTGGGCGTCCGTCAGCGGCTGCGCGGTGTTCGCGACGGCGACGAGCCGGTCGCGCGCCTGCGCGATGCGCCGCTCGGCGTCCTGGAGCGCCTCGATGATGCGGCGGCCTCGGGGCAGCTGCACGAGGTGCTGGGCGATGATGCGCGTCGGCTCGGCGGCGTTCGCGAGGAGGCGGTCGACGAGCGCGACCCGCGACGCGACGGGAGCCGAGGTGTTCGTGAGCGCGAGCTCGACCTCCGGGGTGCTCTTCACGGCGCGCTCGAGCGCGAACAGCTCGCCGTCGAGGTCGACGTCGTCGGCCGTGATCGCGAGCGCCCGGAGCCCGAGCTGCTCGAGCGCCGCGATGAAGTCGGCGGCCTCGGACCAGCGGGAGGCGGCCATCGACTCGAGCACCTGGACGGTGCGCTTGTCGTAGGTGCCGCCGAAGACCCGCTGCACGAGCGCGACCTTCTGCTTCCCGGCGACGCCGACGTCCGCCAGGACGCCGGTGAGCTGCGGAGACGATGCGATGGCGCGGGCCGCGGCGAGGAGCTCGGCGCCGACCGCGTCGGATCCCGCACGCCGCCGGCCGAGGAGGCCGGGCTTCAGCAGGTCCTCGAGCGTGCGGACGGCCGCCTCGGTGGACTCCCGGGTCGCGGCGCCCATCAGCGGGACGCGCCGGGGGACGTCGCGCCCGGCGCCTGGTCCAGGTCGAGCTCGGCGAGGAAGCGGTCGACGAGCGCGGTGGCGTTCTTGTCGTCCGCGAGGTGCTCCCCGATCACGCCGGACGCGAGATCGATCGCGAGCGAGCCGACCTCGGCACGGAGCGACTGCACGGCGCTCGCGCGCTCGGCCTCGATCTGCGCCCGAGCCTGGGCGGTCACCCGGTCGGCCTCGGTCTGCGCCTGCTCGCGGAGCTCCGCGATGATGCGCTTGCCGTCCTCACGAGCCTGGTCACGGATGCGGCCGGCCTCGGTCCGTGCCTCGGCGAGCTGCTCCTGGTACTGCTTCAGGACGCGCTCGGCCTCCTCACGGGCGTGCTTGGCCTCGTCGATCCGGCCCTCGATGGCCTTGCTGCGGTCGTCGAGCAGCTGGTTGAGGCGTGGCAGCACCTTCCAGATGAAGAGCACCAGGATCACGACGAACGCGAACGTGCCCCAGACCAGGTCGGGAACGCTGGGGATCAGCAGGTTGCCCTGCTCGGCCGCGGCGACGATGTGGGTGTGCAATGTTCGACTCCTCCCCTTTCCTCGTGACCGGTCCTACGGCGACGGGAAGGGGATGAAGCCGATCGCGATCGCGATGAAGCAGAGGGCCTCGGTGAGCGCGATGCCCAGGAACATCAGCGAGGTGAGGCGGCCCTGCAGCTCGGGCTGGCGGGCGACGGACTCGATCGTCTTGCCGACGATGATGCCGACGCCGATACCGGAGCCGATAGCGGCGATGCCGAAGCCCAAGGCGGCGAGATAGCCGACGATATGCATTCAGGGGTTCCTTTCGGTGTGGTCAGTGGGGCCTGCGGCGGCAGGCGGTCAGTGCTCTTCCGCCACCGCGAGCTGGATGTAGATCGCGGTGAGGAAGGCGAACACGTACGCCTGCAGGGCGGCGACGAAGATCTCGAACCCGAGATAGAGGACGCCGAACGCGACGGTGCCCACGCCGATCAGCCCGAAGAGGTTCCCCGACGGGAGCAGCGTGAAGAGGAAGAAGGACGACGCGGCGTAGACCAGGGCGAGCAGCAGGTGCCCGGAGACCATGTTCATGAGCAGTCGCATCGTGAGCGTGATGGGGCGGACGATGAACGTCGAGAGGATCTCGAGCGGCGTCAGCAGGAAGTAGAGGGGCCACGGCACGCCGGGCAGGAAGAGGGCGTTCTTCAGATACGTCCAGCCGAGCTTCTTGAAGCCGGCGTAGATGAAGAGCGCCCAGGCGATGATCGCGAGCACGAGGGGCAGGCCGATCACGGCGCTTCCCGCGATCTGCAGGCCGGGGATCGCCCCCGTGATGTTCATCCCGAACGTGAGGAAGAACATCGTCATGATCACCGGCATGAAGCGGCGGCCGTCCTGCTCGCCCAGGGTCTCGATCGCGATGTTGTTGCGCACGAAGCCGAGCAGGAACTCGGTGATCACCTGACCTCGGCCAGGGACGAGCTGCATGCGGCGGGTGCCGAGCCAGAGCCAGAGCACGAGCAGCGCGACGACGAGCAGGCGGATCAGCATGATCCGGTTCAGGGCGAACGGCGTGCCCTGGAAGAGCACCGCCGCAGGGAAGAAGTCCTGGATCGTCGGTGGCTCGAACCCGCTCGCGGCAGCGGCGGCTGGCACTAGGTGGGGAATCAGCAGTGTCTCCGAACCGATGGTGCGCGGGCGCGCGACAGGTGAACTCTTGCGGCGACCACCCTATCAATCCGCCCCTGTACGCGGCGAACCGGGACGGTCAGGACTCGGCGCTGCCGACCGGGATCCGGGCCCTCGCCACGACCACGACGTCGAGCACGAGGAACGCCAGCACGGCGGTCACCAGGGCCAGGAAGAGGACCATCGGCTGCACCCACGGCTGCCTGCCGAGCAGGACCATCGCCCCGATGAACAGCACGACCTTGGCGAACCAGCTGCCGAGCACGACGACGAGGGCCGGCACCGGGTTCACGGTCGTGATCATCCGCCCGGAGACGAGCAGCCCGGCGATCGTGAGGCCGAGGAAGGCGAACGCGAAGGCCGCACCGACGAGACCGGATGCGAGGCCGCCGGCGCCCGCGACGAGCAGTCCGACGACCCCCGCGACGACGCCGATCGCGACGCTCACGACCACGCCGCCGATGAGGGCACGACGCAGCACGGTGCGGCTCGTGTCGAAGGAGGCCGGTGCGACGGTCATGCGTGCCTCCCCTGCACCGGGGTGGTGTTCGTGGCCTTGTCGAGCGGATCGAGCACGGCGATCTCCGTCGTGGTGGTGGCCACCGGTTCGCGCTGCACCTCGTACTCGCGGCGCTTGCGGTGGCTGAGGGGGGCGAGCGTGGCGGCCGCGCAGAGCAGCAGGCCGCCGCCCATGAAGATCCAGGCGAGCCAGTAGGGGCGCGCGACGAAGAACAGCAGGGAGCCGACGGAGATGACCGCCGTCCACGCGTAGAAGATCAAGGTCGCGTGGAAGCGGGTGTGCCCCATGTCGAGCAGCCGGTGGTGGAGGTGCTTCCGGTCCGCGCTGAAGGGGCTCTTGCCGGCCGCCAGGCGTCGCACGACGGCGAGGCTGAAGTCGAGCATCGGCACGATCAGGATCGCGAACGGCAGCAGCAGGGGCAGGAACGCGGGCGCGAACGCCGCCCGGTTGCCCGGGAAGAGCTGGGCCGGGTCGATCGAGCCGGTCACGCTGATCGCGGACACCGACATGAGCAGCCCGACCAGCAGGGCGCCGGCGTCGCCCATGAACAGCTTCGCGGGATGCCAGTTCAGCGGCAGGAAGCCGAGGCAGGCGCCGAGCACGATCGCCGAGATCAGCGACGCGAGGTTGAAGTAGTTCGTCTGGTCGACGAGCCGGATCAGCATGTAGCTGTAGAGGTAGAAGGTCCCGTTCGCGATGACCCCGACCCCCGCCACGAGGCCGTCGAGCCCGTCGATGAAGTTCAGCATGTTCATCACGGCGACCACGATGAAGAGGGTGAGGGCGAGGGACGCCCACGTGGATCCGACGAAGATGCCGAAGACGCCGCCGACGGGCAGCGAATCGATCTGCAGTCCCCCGAGCCACGCGAGCAGGCCCGCGGCGAGCACCTGGCCGATCAGCTTCGTGGACCAGTCGAGGTCGAAGAAGTCGTCGAGCACGCCGATGACCACGATGAGCGTCGCGGCGAGCAGCACCGCGACGATCTGCTTCTGGTTCGCGAAGACGATGTGGAAGAACGGGATCTGCGAGGCGAGCAGCAGCGCGGCGAGCACGCCGCAGAACATGGCGATGCCGCCGAGGCGCGGGGTCGGCGTCGTGTGGACGTCGCGCTCGCGGATCTTCGGATAGAGCTTGTACTTCACCCCCACCCGCCACATGACGAGCGACATGAGGAAGGTGACCACCGCCGCGCAGAGCGCGACGAGGAGGGTGACGATCACGGTGCGGCGGCCTGGTCCGACGGCTGCGGCGCATCGGGGGTCTCGGCGAGGACCTCGTCGGGCTCGTCGGGGTTCTCGGGCGCGGCCTCCGGCAGATCGAACGCTTCGGCGGCGACCGCTCTGAGGTCCTCCTCGGAGATGACGCCGAGGCGGACGATGCGCAGGGGGCCGGTGCCGTCGGCGAGGGCGGTGGCGTCGACGATGGTGGACGGCACCGCGCCCGGCGTGGACCCGTTGTCGAGGTAGACGTCGACCACGTCGCCGAGCTGCTCGACCGCGTCGGGGGCGGTCGTCGCCGGCGGCTGCCCGGTGAGGTTGGCGGAGCTGACCGCGAGCGGACCGGTCTCGGCGAGCAGCTCGAGGGCGATGCGGTCGTCGGGCATCCGCAGCGCGACGGTGCCGTTGGTGTCGCCGAGGTCCCAGGCGAGGGTCGCCCTGGCGGGGAGGATCACGGTGAGCCCGCCGGGCCAGAACCGCTCGACGAGCGCGGTGACCGCCTCCGGCACGGTCTCGGCGAGCGCGTCGAGGGTGCCGCGGGTGGGCACGAGCACGGGCGGCGGCGCATCCGGGCCGCGGCCCTTCGCCATCAGCAGCCGGCGCACCGCCATGGGCTGGAACGCGTCGGCCGCGATGCCGTAGACGGTGTCCGTGGGCATGACGACGAGATCGCCGCGGGAGATCGCGGCGCGGGCTTCACGCATGCCCGGAAGCAACGAGACCGGGTCGGCGCAGTCGACCACCGTCGCCATGCCGTCATGGTACCGGGCGCGCCTCCGGCCTCCGCTCCCCCACACGACGGTTGCCACTTTCTGCGGTCGTCGCCCGCTCATGACCGCAGAAAATGGCAACAGTCGGAGACGGACCGCCGGACGAGGGGTCAGCGGCGGCGGGCCGTCGTCGCTCGGTCGCGGTCGGTGAGGTCGCGGTGGGTGGCCGCGTCGCGCCAGTGGGTCGCCGGCAGGAGCGCGCGCACCTCCGCGCCCTGGTGCTCGCCGTGCTCGACGACGAGGAGGCCGCCCCGCTTCAGGAGCCGTGTCGCGGTCGCGACGACCGCGCGCATCGGGTCGAGCCCGTCGGAGCCGCCGAAGAGCGCGTCCGCCGGGTCGTGGAGCCGCACCTCCGGGTCCCGCGGGATCATCCCGTCCGGGATGTAAGGCGGGTTCGAGATCACGACGTCCACGCGGCCGTCGAGGTCCGGCACGGCGTCGGCGAGGTCCCCTCCGACGATCCGGGCGTTCGGCAGGGCCAGGCCGGCGGCGTTCCGCTCCGCCCAGGCGAGCGCGGCCGGGTTGCGCTCGACCCCGGTGACGGTCGCGGCGGGCACCTCGGCGGCGACTGCCAGGGCGATCGCGCCGCTGCCCGTGGCGAGGTCGACGACGACGGGCGACTGCATGCCGCGCGCGGCATCGATCGCGAGCTGGGCGACGACCTCGGTCTCCGGTCGGGGCACGAAGACGCCGGGGCCGACCGCGAGGTCGATCGTCCGGAAGCCGGCCCGGCCGGTAAGGTGCTGCAGCGGTTCGCGCTCGGCCCGGCGTTCGACGAGGCGGGCGAACCGGGCGAGCACATCAGGGTCCACGTCGCCGCCGGCGACCGCGAGCGCCTGCACCCGGCCCCGGCTCGCGCCGAGCTCGTGCGCGAGCAGGGTCTCGGCGTCGGCCCGCGCCGACTCGAC
>NZ_JAODBE010000032.1 GCF_025463795.1 Amnibacterium sp. | reverse complement strand
AGCGACACGAAGGCGCCGAACGCGGCGATCTTCACGACGGTCCCGAGGAACCGCTCGCCGATCTCCGGGTTGTGCGGGTTCGCGATCGCGTTGACCGCCTGGCGGGCGGCCTCGGCGGACGCGCCGTCGACGGCGCCGATGTAGACGGTGCCGTCCTCCTCGATGGAGATGTCGGCTCCGGTCTCGTCCTGGATGCCGTTGATCGTCTTGCCCTTCGGGCCGATCAGCTCGCCGATCTTGTCGACGGGGATCTGCACGCTGATGACGCGGGGCGCGGTGGGCGCCATCTCGTCGGGCGCGTCGATCGCCTGGTTCAGCACGTTCAGGATGGTGAGGCGGGCCTCGCGGGCCTGCTTCAGCGCACCGTCGAGCACCGACGAGGGGATCCCATCGAGCTTCGTGTCGAGCTGGATCGCGGTGACGAAGTCGGCCGTGCCGGCGACCTTGAAGTCCATGTCACCGAGCGCGTCCTCCGCGCCCAGGATGTCCGTCAGGGTGGCGTAGCGGGTCTCCCCGTCGACCGTGTCCGACACGAGGCCCATCGCGATGCCGGCGACCGGCGCCTTGAGCGGCACACCGGCGTTCAGCAGGGAGAGGGTCGAGGCGCAGACCGAGCCCATCGAGGTCGACCCGTTGGAGCTGAGGGCCTCGGAGACCTGGCGGATCGCGTAGGGGAACTCCTCGCGGGACGGCAGCACCGGCACGAGGGCGCGCTCGGCGAGGAAGCCGTGCCCGATCTCGCGACGCTTCGGCGACCCGACGCGGCCGGTCTCACCGGTCGAGTAGGGCGGGAAGTTGTAGTGGTGCAGGTAGCGCTTCTTCGTGACGGGCGACAGCGAGTCGATCTGCTGCTCCATCTTCAGCATGTTCAGCGTGGTGACGCCGAGGATCTGCGTCTCGCCGCGCTGGAAGATCGCCGAGCCGTGCACCCGCGGGATGACCGCGACCTCGGCGTCGAGCGGGCGGATGTCCTTCAGGCCGCGACCGTCCATCCGGACGCCCTCGGTGAGGATGCGGCCGCGGACGACCTTCTTCGTGACGGCCTTGTACGCACCCGACACCTCGGAGAGGGCCGATGCGGGCAGCTCGCCACCGTCGACCATCATCTGGACGGCGTCCTTGACGCGCGACTTGAGGTTGTCGTCGGCGTCCTGCCGCTCGACCTTGCCGGCGATCCGGTAGACGGCCTTCAGGTCCTCGAGCGCGAGGTCCTCGACGACGGCGTAGGTCTGGTCCGTGTAGGGCAGGAACACCGGGTACTCCCGGGTCTCCTTGGCCGCCTGCTCGGCGAGCTTCGCCTGCGCCTCCACCAGCGTGCGGAGGAACGGCTTCGCGGCCTCGAGACCCTCGGCCACGACCTCCTCGGACGGCTTCCTGGCGCCCGCGCGGATGAGGTCGACGGCGTGCTCGGTGGCCTCCGCCTCGACCATCATGATCGCGACATCGCTCGAGCCGTCGGCGTTCGTGACGACCCGGCCGGCGACCGTGAGGTCGAAGACGGCCTGCTCGAGCTGGTCGACCTTCGGGAAGGCGACCCACTGGCCCTCGACGAGGGCGAGGCGCACACCGGCGATCGGGCCGGAGAACGGCACGCCGGACAGCTGGCTCGAGGCGCTCGCGGCGTTGATCGCCAGGGCGTCGTAGAACTCGCCGGGCGCGATCGACAGGACCGTGATGACGATCTGGACCTCGTTGCGGAGGCCGTTCACGAAGGACGGGCGCAGCGGACGGTCGATGAGGCGGCAGACGAGGATCGCCTCGGTCGAGGGACGGCCCTCGCGCCGGAAGAACGAGCCCGGGATCTTGCCGGCGGCGTAGGAGCGCTCCTCGACGTCGACGGTCAGCGGGAAGAAGTCGAACTGCTCCTTCGGCTGCTTGCCGATGCTGGTGGCGGACAGCAGCATCGTGTCCTCGTCGAGGTACGCGGCGACGCTGCCCTGCGCCTGCTGGGCGAGGCGGCCGGCCTCGAAACGGATGGTGCGGGTGCCGTAGGCGCCGTTGTCGATGACGGCTTCGGCGGACTTGATCTCAGGACCTTCCAAGAGGTCGTTCTCCTTCACATTCAGTGGAGGAGCAAGCGGCAGGAAGGAGCGTGGCAAGCCGAGGCGCGCATCGACGCGGAGAACCGCGCGGATGCCTCGCCGGAACGGCTCCTGGTCATCAGTAGAGAAGCGCGGGACGTGCTGTCCGGCCCGAGGTCCACCACTAACGACCAGCTCCCTGCCGGTCTGCTCCGTGCCCCGCACGTGCGGGACTTCGCCGATTCTACCAGGCGGGCGTGTCAGCCGGCTGCCCGGCGCTCCAGGCGGACCCCGGCGACGACCACGAGCGCGGCGACGGCGACGGCGAACACGCCGAGCACCGGGACGGGCGGGAGGGCCGCGAGCGCGCCGCCGACCGCGAGCACCGGCACGATGAGGCCGAGGTAGGCGAGCAGGAACAGCCCGGCGAGCGTCTCCCCGCGCCGCTCCTCCGGCGCCATCGACCCGACGAGGCCGAGGCAGGCGCGGAAGACGAGGCCGACGCCGGCGCCCGCCACGATCCCCCCGATCACGAACAGGGGCAGTGCGCGGAGCATCGGCGCGACGCCGAGCGCGGCGAGACCGGCCGCGATGGCGACCATCGCGGAGATCAGGGAGGCACGGAGCGACGCCTTCAGGAAGGCGAGCTGCGCGAGGGCTCCGGCGGTGAACACGGACCAGGTCACGGCGCCGATCGCGAGCGGCGACGGCACGCCGAAGATGCGGGCCATCACGGTCGGCGTCACCGCCCCGAACAGCCCGAAGACGCTGAAGCCGGCGAACACGGCCGCGCCCGCCGCGAGGAACCCGCCGCGGGCCTCGGGTGCCACAGCGACCCGCTGCGGCCGGTAGGGCGGCAGCGGATCGGGGCGGTCGACCGTCTCCGGCACGAGGAGGGCGGCGACACCGGCCGCCACGAGGGCGACGACGTAGACGACGAACGGGAGGACGAGGGGGGCGGGAGCGGCGACGGCGAGCACACCGGCCACGAGCGGGCCCAGCCCGAGGCCGCCGATGTTCGCCACCGTCGCGACGGCGCCGGGCAGCGCGCCGGGCCCGCGCCAGCGGTCGTGCAGCTCGGACAGCTGGGCCGTCGCGGATGCGGTCAGGGCACCGATGCCGACGCCGGACACGAACCGGGCGACGAGCAGGCCCGGCAGCTGGGGCGCGGCCAGGAACAGCACGGCGGCGACGAGCTCCGCCGCGATCGCCGCGACCGCGACGGGCCGCCGGCCCAGCACGTCGCCGAGGTGCCCGACGAGCACGAGGGCCACGGCGACACCCACCGCGTAGGCGGCGAACACGACGGTCACGACCCAGGAGGGGAAGCCGTCCTGGCGTTCGAACGCGGCGTAGAGCGGGGTCGGGATCGTGGTGAACGACATCGCCAGCAGGAACACCGCGCCGAGGGTCCAGAAGGCGGCCGCACCCCCACCTCGCCGCTCCACCACGTCACCATGCTCTCAGCCTGCGCGCGCTCGGGCGTCCACCGCCGGATCCGAGGGCGCCCGCGCCCCGCCCGTACGCCGCCGCGCCGGGCGGGAACCCCGGAGCAGGGTCCGGACGGCAGGCGGGACGCCCCGGTGCCGGCGGGACGGTCAGCGGACGATCTTGGCCGGATTCAGGTTCGAGCCGGGATCCGTGGCCGCGAAGAGTCCCCGCAGCACGCCGACGCCCTCGGCGGAGACCGCGTCGGGCATCCAGGCGGCGTGTTCGAGGCCGACGCCGTGGTGATGCGAGAGCGACCCGCCCTCGTCCGCGAACGCCTGCTGCACGGCGGTCTTCACGACGTCGTACTCGCCAACGGGGTCGTCGCCGAAGACGAACGCGAACGTGAAGTAGAGGCATGCGCCCGCGTGGTACGAGTGCGACAGGTGGCACATGATCCAGCCCTGGCGCCCGAGACTCGTGTAGGCCTCCTCGGCCGCTGCGATCGCGCGGTCGTAGACGGGGCGCAGCCTGGACCACGGCGCGGCCGTCTCCGAGACGTCTCCCGCGGTGCCGCGGTCGAGCAGGAAGTCGCGGAGGTACGGGGTGTCGAACTTCTTCTGGTCGTAGAGCACTCCGGGGCCGGTGCCGACGCCGATGCCGCCGTGCCGCTTCACGATCCGCTCGACGGCCTTCCGCTGGCGGCCGACGTGGTCGGGCTCGCCCTCGTAGCCGATGAACGAGAGGCAGAGCTCGTCGAGGTCCCAGCCGCGCCGCTTCAGGACGGCCATGAGCCCCTTCTGCGCCAGACCCGACAGGCCCTTCGACTCCTTCGCGGTCGCGAGCGAGAAGCCGGTCTCCCTGGCGTCCGAGACGCGGGTGACCGTCGGATGCGCGTCGCTCGCCGCGATGGCCTGCATGGCCGCGAGGCCCGCCGACCAGTTCGGGAAGAAGTAGGCGTGGATGACGCGCTTCGCGGGCACCCGGTGCACCTGCACGGTCACCTCGGTGATGACGCCGAGCCGGCCCTCGCTGCCGAGGATCAGCTCCCGCACGCTCGGGCCGGTGGAGGCGGACGGGTAGGGCCGCACGTCGAGCAGGCCGCCCGGACGCGCGACGCGCATCCCGCGGGCGATGTCGGCGATGTCGCCGTACTTGTCGGACTGCATCCCGGACGACCGGGTCGCGACCCAGCCGCCGAGCGTCGAGTGGGTGAACGAGTCGGGGAAGTGCCCGATCGTCCAGCCGCGCTCGTTCAGCTGGGCCTCGAGCACGGGCCCGAGCGCACCGGCCTGGATGCGGGCGAGGCCGGACGCCTCGTCGATGTCGAGGAGCCGGTCGAGGCGGCCGACGTCGACCGACACGACGACCCGCGACTCCGCCGGGTCGGGTTCGAGGGAGCCGGCGATGTTGCTGCCGCCGCCGAACGGGATGAGCACGACGTCCTCGCCCACCAGCGCGGCGACCAGCGCCTGCACCTCGTCCTCGGTGCCGGGGTAGACGACGAGGTCGGGGGTGCGGGGCAGCACTCCGGCGCGCACGCGGACGAGGTCGCGGAGGCTCTTGCCGTACGTGTGCACGACGCGGTCCATCGGATCGTCCGTGACCGCGGCCTCGCCGACGACCGCCGCCGCCGCGGAACGCACCCGGCCGTCGTCGCGGCTCGCCGGCACCTGCAGGCCCTCGAACCGGGGCGGATCCAGCGGCGCGACCGCGTGCAGATCGAGGCCGACGGCCTTGGCCACGAACGGCGCGAACGCGGGCTTGTCCTCGAAGTGGAACGCGACGCCGGGGACGCCCCAGCCCCACCACTTCATGTGGGGCACGTCCGCCATGGCGGTCTTCGCCGCCGGATGCGCGTGCTCCGCCGCGTCCGCCCGTGGTTCCCGCTCGATCTCCGGCGGCTCCACGAGGTCGGACAGGTCGGTCACGGGCGCTTCTCCTGGGCCTGGTGCACGCTCGGCCGGCGGCCGACGAGCACCCGGTACTGGTTCTCGTCGTGCAGACGCTGCACCTCGCCGCGCACCCGCCGCATGTACTGGGCCGGGCTCTCGCCGGACGCGGCGAACACGGGCCGGCCGTAGACCACCGCCACCGGCGGGCGTCCGCTCTTCGGCCACTTCGAGCCCCGGGGATGCGCGATGTCCGCGCCGATGATGGCCACCGGCACGCAGGGCACGTCGGCGCGGGCGGCGAGCGCCGCGGCTCCCGCCTTGAACTGGCCCATCCGCCCGGCGCTCCCGCGCGTGCCCTCGGGGAAGACGAGCAGCGGCACGCCACGGCCGAGCAGGGCCCTGGCCTCGGAGCTGCGCCGCTCCATGCCGCCGCGGTGGATCGGGAAGGCGTTGAAGAACAGGGTCGTGAGACCCCGGCGCCACGCGACGTCGAAGAAGTAGTCGGCGGCGGCGCCGGCGGCGAGGTACCGGGCGAGGCGCCGCGGAAGGGTCGTGAAGACGAGCGGCGCGTCGAGGTGGCTCGTGTGGTTGGCGACGACGACGAACGCGCCGCGGAGGGAGGTGAGCTCGTTGCGGCCGAAGACCTGCACCCGCGTGACCCCGCGCACCACGCCGGCCAGCAGGACCCGCTGCGCGACGTACCTGGCCATCGCCATCGGCTTCGAGGTGTACCGGTCGAGCCGCACGTCCTGTCGTTCGGAGCGGGCGTCCAGGTCGGTTTGGAGCCGCGTCGTCACGACTGCAGGCTACTGCTCCTGCGACCCGAGAGCGCCCTCGAAACCGCTCGGACTCCGCCGCGAGGCGCATGCCGCGCGAGGAACATGAGCGACCTGTACCGGACCGTCGGCACGGAGACGACCCGACCGCGAACGAGGTCCTTCAGCGCGGCCGCGACCAGGTGGTCCGCGTCGATCCACAGGGCCTCGGGGATGCCGGAGACGGGCACGCCGGCCCGCTCGTGGAACTCGGTGTGCACCCATCCGGGCGCGAGCGCCATCACCCGCACGCCGGTGCCGTGCAGCTCGCCGGCGAGCCCCTCGGTGTAGACGGTGACCCAGGCCTTGATCGCGGAGTATGCGCCCATCGTGATGAAGCCGGCAGTGCTCGAGACGTTCACGATGCTGCCGTGGCCCCGTTCCCGCATCGCGCGCGCGGCGGCACCCGCGAGCACGAGCACCGCCCTGACCATGACCTCGAACGCCCGGTCGTGCTCGGCGACGTCCGGATCCGTGAGCCGGGCCCGCACGGAGAACCCGGCGTTGTTGACGAGCACCTCGACGGGCCGCCCGGAGTCCTCGAGGCGCGCCGCCACCCGCTGCACGTCGGCGCGATCGGCGAGGTCGGCGACGAGCACCTCGACGCGGCGGCCCGACGCACGGTAGCGCTCGGCCTCGCGCTCGAGCCGCTCCGCATCGCGGGCGACGAGCACCAGATCGAACCCGCGCCGGGCGAGCTCCTTCGCGAAGGCGGCACCGATGCCGCTCGTCCCCCCGGTCACGAGCGCGGTCGCCATGAACGCATACGATACGAGCACGATGACTTCCCCGGCCCAGCCCGCGGCCGTGGGCCACCTCTCCGGCCACGTGCTGCTGACCGGCGGCACGGGCTTCGTCGGTCAGGCGCTGCTCGAGCGGCTGCTCGTCTCGCATCCCGACACCCGGATCACCGTGCTCGTGCGGGGCAAGGGGTCGATGTCGGGCGCCGACCGCATCACGAAGCTGCTCGCCAAGCCGGTGTTCGGCCCCTGGCGGGAGCGCGTCGGCCGCGAGGAGGCCGCCCGGATCTTCGCCGAGCGGGTGACCGCGCACGAGGGCTCCCTCACCGAGCCCGGCGCACTGCCGGCGGACCTCGACCTCGTGATCCACAGCGCCTCGACCGTCTCGTTCGATCCGCCCATCGACGAGGCCTTCGCGACCAACGTCGGCGGCGCCATGGCGCTCTACGCCGCGCTCGCCGAGACCGGCGCGGATCCGCACGTCGTCCACGTGTCCACCTGCTACGTCGGCGGCATCCGCAAGGGCGTGCTGCCCGAGGCGCGGCTGCCGCACGAGGTGGACTGGGGGGCGGAGGCCGACGCCGCGGCCCGAGCCAGGGACAGGGCCGAGCTCGCGTCCAGGGAGCCGGCCCAGCTGAAGCGGCTGATGGCGGAGGCGCGGTCCTCCCGGGGCAAGCAGGGCCCGCAGGCGGTCGCGCAGGCGACCGAGGCGGCTCGCCTCGACCTCGTGAAGGGCCGGCTCGTCGAGGCCGGCCGCACCCGGGCGCAGAGCCTCGGCTGGACCGACGTCTACACGCTGACGAAGGCGTTCGCGGAACGCGTCGCGGAGGAGTCGTGGGGCGCCCGGCACCGGCTCTCCATCGTGCGGCCGAGCGTCATCGAGAGCGCCCTCGCCCATCCGTTCCCCGGCTGGATCGACGGCTTCAAGGTCGCCGATCCACTGATCCTCGCCTTCGGGCGCGGGCAGCTGCCCGACTTCCCTGGCGTCCCCGACTCGGTCCTCGACGTCATCCCCGTGGACCTCGTGGTGAACGCGGTGCTCGCCGCCGCGGCGACGCCGCCGGCGCCCGGCGCCCCCCGCTACCTGCACAGCGCCTCGGGAGCCTCGAACCCGCTGCCCTTCCACACCATGTACGAGAACGTGCGGGCGTACTTCACCGAGAACCCCATCCCCGACGACGTGCGTGGCACCGCGCGGATGCCCACGTGGCAGTTCCCCGGCGACCGGCGGATCGAGCAGGCGCTGCGCCGGGCCGAACGCGGCGCGGACATCACCGACCGGGTGCTCCAGCGGCTGCCGTCGACCGCTCGCACCCGCGACTGGCAGCGCGACCTCGACCGGCGCCGCGGCGACCTCGCGGTGATGCGCAGCCTCTCGGAGCTCTACCGCGCCTACGTCGGCACCGAGCTGATCTTCGACGACACCGAGGCCAGACGGCTCGGCGCGGCGATCCCGCCGGAGCTCGCCGGCGAGCTCGGCTTCGACCCGGCACGGATCGACTGGAACGACTACCTGCAGCGGGTGCACTTCCCGGCGATCACCGGGCTCATGCGCGTGTTCTCACGCCGGAGCGGGGAGAAGCCCGCCGCGACGGAGCCGCCGGCGCTGCCCGAGCGGCAGGACCTGGTCGCGGTCTTCGACCTCGAGGGCACGGTCGTCGACTCGAACATCGTGCTGCAGTACCTGTGGGTCAAGCACGCCGATGCGGGCACGGTGCCGACGCTCGCCGAGACGGCGGCGCTGCTCGCCGGACTGCCCGCCTACCTGGCCGCCGAGCGCCGCGACCGCGGCGAGTTCGTGCGCACCTTCCTGCGCCGCTACGCGGGCATGCGCGCCGACCGCCTCGAGGCCGTGGTGCGGGGCGGCTACACCGACACCCTGCTCGCCCACACCAGCGCCGCGGCACTCGAGCGGGTGCGCGAGCACCGCGCGGCGGGACATCGCACCGTGCTGCTCACCGGTTCGATCGGCACCCTCGCCGCTCCGGTCGCCGCCCTGTTCGACGAGGTGGTCGCGAGCGAGATGCACGAGACGGACGGCGTGCTCACCGGCTATCTGGCGCGACCGCCGCTCGTCGACGAGGCCCGCGCGGCATGGCTCACCCGCTATGCGGCGAAGGAGGGGTTCGACCTCACCAGGTCGTACGGCTACGGCGACAGCGCCGCCGATCTGCCGTGGCTCGCGCTCGTCGGCACCGCCACGGCCGTGAACCCCGACGCCCGTCTCGCCCGCGAGGCGCTGCGGCGGCGCTGGCGCATCGTCGAGTGGCGGCGCGGCGGCGTCACCCGCGCGGCCCTCCAGCCGGCGTGACCGACCGGGAGGCCGTGATCGCCCGCCTGCGGGCGGCGGGATCGGTGTTCGCGGAGGACGAGGCGGCCCTGCTGTCGGCCGAAGCGGCGACCCCGGCCGCGCTCGAGGTCATGGTCGGCCGCCGGGTCACCGGCGAGCCCCTCGAGACCATCGTGGGCTGGGCGGCGTTCTGCGGGCTGCGGATCCGCACGGCACCGCACGTGTTCGTGCCCCGCCGGCGCACCGAGCTGCTGGCCCGGCGAGCCGCTGCCCTCCTGCCGCCCGGCGGCACCGCGGTCGACCTCTGCTGCGGCACGGGTGCGGTGGCGGTGGCCATCGCGGCGCTCGCCTCCCCCGGCGCCCTGCACGCGGCCGACCTCGATCCGTCGGCGGTGGCCTGCGCACGGCGCAACGTGGAGCCGGTCGGCGGCTCGGTCAGCGAGGGCGACCTGTTCGCGGCGCTGCCGAGAGAGCTGATCGGCCGCATCGACGTGCTCGCGGTCAACGCCCCCTACGTCCCGACCGACGCGATCGCCACCATGCCGCCGGAGGCGCGGGACCACGAGGCCCGCCTCGCCCTCGACGGCGGGGTCGACGGCCTCGACGTGCACCGCCGCATCGCCGGCGAGGTGGGCGGGTGGCTGGCGCCCGGCGGGGCCGTGCTGATCGAGACGGGTCGCTCGCAGGCGGCGTGGACGGCGGTGCTGCTCGCCGATGCGGGACTCGAGGTCGACGTGGTGGGCGACGACGAGGTCGACGGGACGGTGGCGATCGGCCGGTCGGGGAGGATGGAGCCGTGACGGATCCTGCAGTGCGCTTCGGGGCGTGGGCGACGCTCGGCGAGCCGAGGACGGCCGCGGCGCTCGAGACCTCCGGGCTCGACTGGGTGGTGCTCGACGCCCAGCACGGCCACTTCGACGACCGGGCGGTGCGCGACACCCTCGCCCTCCGCCGCGAGCGACGGGTGCCGCTGCTCGTGCGGGTGCGCGCGAACGATCCCGGGCTCATCGGCCGGGCGCTGGACGCCGGCGCGGACGGCGTGATCGTGCCGCTCGTCGATTCCGCTGCGGACGCGGAAGCGGCGGTCGCCGCGGCGAGCTACCCGCCGCGCGGTGTCCGCAGCTGGGGACCCCTGCCGGGCCTCGAGCGGACGGACGGGGCGGACGGCCGCCCTCCACGCCCGTTCGTCGCAGTCATGGTGGAGACCGCGCAGGGCCTCGACGCCGTCGCGGGGATCGCCGCCGTCGACGGGCTCGACATGGTCTTCGTCGGGCCGTTCGACCTCTCCCTGCGACTCGGGACGACCGTGGACGCGCTGCTCGCCGACCTGCGCCCGGAGGCGCCGCTCCCCCGTATCGTCGCGGCGTGCCGCGACGCCGGGGTGCTCGCCGGAGCGTTCGGGCCGAGCGTCGAACGGGCCACCGCGCTCACCCGGCTCGGCTTCACCCGCGTCGTGGTCGCGCTCGACACCGACCTGCTCGCCGGCGGCGCGGCGCTCGCCGATCGGGTGCGGGAACGGCTCGCCTGATCAGGAGACCCCGATGCGGTCCAGAAGCAGCGCATCGGAGGGCTCGACGAGGTGCGAGCCGTCCGGCAGCACGATCACCGGGATGCTCGTCCGTCCGGTGATCGCCACGGCGGCGTCCGCGGCGTCCTTCGACTCCCCCACGTCCACGTACTCGTAGTCGAGGCCGCTGGCGTCGAGCACCGCCTTCGACCGGCGGCAGTCCCCGCACCATGCGGCTCCGTACATGAGGATCCTCGATGCCATGCCTTCCAGCGTATGCGAGCGGCCCGGGTCCTGGGCGGAGAGCAGGTTCTGCCACCGGGTGCGGGTCCGGACCCGGCCATCGCGCCGACGGACCGCGCCCGCACGGCCTCCGTCGCGAAGCCGTGGCCACGGGCCGCCGCCACGAATCCGTAGCCGAACTCGACCGCGCCGACCGCATCCGGCGGCCCGGAGAAGCCGATGCCGCCGACGGCGGGACCGGTCGCCGCGTCGCGCACCTGGTGGTGCGTGAACACCGGATGCGGAGCCGCCGACCCGGCCAGCGACCCGCAGCGGACCGAGCTCGTCCTCGAACGGGTACTCCGGGTGCCAGCGGTCGTGCGGGCCCGGCACGCCGGATCGGATGCAGCACCAGCCGCGCCGTCCGCTCGTCGCCGCACGCTTCCGTCACGGCTCGACGCCAGGGCAGCCGCGCTCAGGCCGGGATGAGGCCCCGCCGCGCGAACGCGTCGCGCATGATCGTCAGGCCCTCGAGCCCCGGGAGCTGTGCGATCTGCTCGTCGAGCTTGTGCACCTCGCGCAGGCCGTCCTCGCCGCTGAAGAGGTGGCCCATCACGTGATCGACCTCCTCCTCCGCCATCACGCCGGAGCCCACGGGGCCCCAGAACCGGGACAGCGCGAAGCGGGTGATGGCACGGGCGCGGCCGCTCGCCTCGAGCCGCTTGCGGGCCTGGGTCGTGTAGAAGGCGATGTGCCGCGTCTCCTGCTGCGCGATGCGCTTCAGCAGCGGGCCGAGCGCGGGATGGGGCTCGAGGGCGGTGAGCCGGCGGTAGGCGGCCGCGGCGCTGCGCTCGTTCGCGGCGCCCCACGACATGTGCACGGCGATGAAGTCCTTGCCGACGATGTTGCCGAGCAGCGACTGCTTGATGGGGTCGAGCCTGTCCTTCCAGCCCACCTTCATGCGGCTGGCCTTCACCTCGTCGAACTCGACGGTGATGCCGTGCACGCCGAGGACGGCGGCGAGCGCCTCCCCGTGCCAGAACTCCTCGCGGTTCCAGATGGTCATGAACGTCGAGACGTCGCCGTCGGTGTGCGACGGCGTGACGAGCATGTCGCGCAGGTAGCAGACCGTGTGGAACTCGACGTCGCACATGTAGCGGAGGGTCCTGAGGGTGCGCTCGGGCAGCGGGTCGCGCCGGAACGCATCGAGGTCGACGTCGTCCCACCCGACCCTGACGCTGTCGCCGGCGAACGTGTCGATGTCGAATGCCATGGTTCCCTGCCGGCGCGGGTCGCGCCCTATCCCTTCCGACGGATGACGGATGCCACCAGCCGGCCGAGGGCCGCCACCGGTCGGAGAGTCGTTCGGAGCACGGGCCTGCCGGGATTGCCCGCACTGCGCTCGGCGATGCGGAGACCGGCAAGACCGGGGATCGCGTCGATGCGGTCATCCGCAGCCCGAGCCCATCCGGGGTCACCCGCGACGAGCTCCGCGAGGGCGGAGGCGGTGCCGCCGGGGTCGTCCTCGGCGCCGATCGGCCAGGCGCGGGCGGTGAGCCTGCGCTGCGCCAGGCGACGGGCGCGCGCGGAGGCGGTGAGCAGCTCGCCCGCGGCCTCGGTGAAGAACGCCTGCTGGCGGGTGAGCACGGCGCGCAGCCGGTCGAGGTCGGCCGCGACGGCGGCGCCCGCCTGCTCGGTGGCCTGCGCGAGCAGCGCGTCGACGAAGACGCCGTCGACGGCCCGCTCGGCCATGTGGACGGCCGACAGCGCCGTGCCGTGCACGTTCGCGACCAGGGCCTCGCCGAGCGGGGCGAACCGGTCGCGCAGCCCCCGGATCCCCGCGTGGGCGGCGGAGGGCGCCGGGATCCCACCGGTGAGCGCGTCGATCGCGTCCGCCATCCACAGCCGCTCGTAGGCCCAGCTCGACAGGAACGCGGTGATACGGGCGTTCTTGTGGGTGGGGGTGACGAGCACGAGGCCGAGCCACGACGTCGTGCCGGAGAGGCAGCGTCGGAGGTACCGGAGCTGCGTGAGGAGCGCGTGCGACAGGGGCTCGCCGAGACCCGTCAGATCCGCACGGTGACTGCCGTGCGCGTCGGCGCTGTAGGCGAGCACGTCGAAGGTCCCGCTGCTCACTCCTGGATCCTAGGGCGTGTCAAGGGCGTTGACAGATCCCCGAGCATGGACCGCCCGCGTGCCGCGATGCGCTCCACAGCGAGGCCGGCGACGAGGACGGCGAGCACGCACCCGACCGCCTCCATGCCGGGGACGAGGTGGGGACGAGGCGGGGATCGGCTCCCCCACCACCGACGGACAGCGGGGCGGTGCGACCGCGACGCGGCGGAGGACGCCGCTCAATCGAGGGAGCGGAGAAGGTCCTCGAAGTCCGCGTCCACGGCCAGCGCGTCCTCGAGCACCGGCCGGGCCTGGCGCCCCGCGAGCAGCGCCGCGAGCTCGCGGCCGGCCCGATCGATGCGGCCGGGCAGGGCGCCGGCACCAGCCGCATCCCCGGATCCCCAGTCCCCGGAGGCCGCGTAGACGCCGGTGGGCAGCACGACCGCGTGGAGGTAGGCGAAGAGGGGACGCAGGGCGTGGTCGAGCACCAGGGAGTGCCGCTCGCTGCCGCCCGTCGCGCCGATCAGCACGGGGACGTCGTCGAGCGAGCCCGGTTCGAGCAGGTCGACGAACGACTTGAAGAGGCCGCTGTAGGAGGCGTTGAAGGTCGGGGTCACCGCGATCAGGGCGTCCGCGCCGGTGATGCTCGCGATCGCCCGCTCGAGATCCGGGCCGGGGAAGCGGGTGAGGGTCGCCGAGACGACGGCCTGCGCGTGCTCGCGCACCTCCACGTGCTCCACCTCGGCGGCGATGCCGCGATCGGCGAGGGCCGCGACCGTGGCCGCCGCCAGCCGGTCGGCGAGGAGTCGCGTCGAGGAGGGCGTGCCGAGGCCCGCGGAGAGCACCGCGATACGCCGGTTCGCCGTCATCCGTCCATCGTTCGTCATGTCGCCCCTCCAGGTCATCCGTCTCCCGTCACCCGACGTCATACGGTCGCCGCCTCGGACTCCTGCTGCGCCGCCAGCGCCGCGACCCGCGCCGCGTGGGTCGGCGCGTCCGGCACCTCCGCGGGACGCCCGACCGCGAGCTCGCGGCGGAGGACCGGCACGATCTCGCCGCCCAGCAGGTCGAGCTGCTCGAGCACGGTCTTCAGCGGCAGGCCGGCGTGGTCGACGAGGAACAGCTGGCGCTGGTAGTCGCCGAACAGGTCGCGCATGCCGGCGTACCGGTCGACGACCTGCTGCGGGCTGCCGACCGTCAGCGGCGTCTGCGCCGTGAACTCCTCGAGGCTCGGGCCGTGCCCGTAGACGGGGGCGTGGTCGAAGTAGGGGCGGAACTCGTCCACCGCGTCCTGGCTCCTCGGCCGGACGAACGCCTGCCCGCCGAGGCCGACAGTCGCCTGCGCCGGTGTCCCGTGCCCGTAGTGCTCGAAGCGCTGCCGGTAGTAGCCGATCAGCCGCTGGTAGTGCTCGGCGGGCCAGAAGATGTTGTTCGCGAAGAAGCCGTCGCCGTAGTAGGCCGCCTGCTCGGCGATCTCGGGGCTCCGGATCGAGCCGTGCCACACGAACGGCGGCACGCCGTCGAGGGGGCGGGGCGTCGTGGTGAACCCCTGGAGGGGCGTGCGGAACCGGCCCTCCCAGTCCACGACCTCCTGCCGCCAGAGCCGGTGCAGCAGGGCGTAGTGCTCGACGGCGAGCGGGATGCCCTGCCGGATGTCCTGACCGAACCACGGGTACACGGGCCCGGTGTTGCCACGGCCGAGCACGAGGTCGACGCGGCCGCCCGCCACGTGCTGCAGCGTCGCGTAGTCCTCGGCGATCTTCACCGGATCGTTCGTGGTGATGAGCGTCGTGGCCGTCGAGAGGAGGATCCGCTCGGTGCGTCCGGCGATGTAGCCGAGCACCGTCGTGGGCGACGAGGGCACGAACGGCGGGTTGTGGTGCTCGCCGAGCGCGAAGACGTCGAGCCCGACCTCCTCCGCGTGCTGCGCGATGGTGAGGATGTCCTGGAGCCGCTGCGCATCGGTCGGCGTGCGACCCGTCGTCGGGTCCTCCGTCACGTCGCCGACGCTGAAGATCCCGAACTGCATCTGCTGGCCGGTCATGCCCGCTCCGTCCTTTTGTATGACACGTCAACCGTGGTCCTCGGGCGGGTATTCCGCCCTCGCACGACGGGAACGGGGCGGCGTCAGGCGAGCGCCGACTCGCGCTGGGGCAGGCGCGCGGCGAGCAGCTCGAGCGTGGCCTCGCGGCCGGGCACGCGGTCGACGGAGTCGTCGCGGTGCGCACCGGCGGCGGGCGAGACCATGACCTCGTCCACCTCGAAGCGCTCGGCGAACGCGGTCAGGCGCTCCGCGACGTCGTCGGCGTTCCCGACGAACCAGCGGCCGCGCATCGTCCCGACGAGATCCTGCTGGGGCGCCGTGAGCGTCGCCTCGAGGGCGTCCTCGACGGTGTCGAGCGCCGTCAGAGGCGTGCCCGTGCGGAGGCGGGCCATGTGCTGCAGCTGCGGCAGCGCGAGGCGCTCGGCCTCCTCGGTCGTGCCGGCCGCCACGACGTTCGCGGTGAGGAAGGTGCGCGGCGCGTCGAGGTGCTCGCTCGGCTGGAAGCCCTCCCGGTACAGGTCGAGCGCCCGCGCGGTGCCGTCGCCGGAGAAGTGGTGGGCGAACACGTAGGGCAGGCCGAGCCGGGCGGCCAGCTGGGCCGAGTAGTCGCTGGAGCCGAGCAACCACATCTCAGGGCGCCCTGCCGCGGCGGGGGTTGCCCGCACGACGTACTGCTCCCCCGAGGCCAGCCGCAGGCCCGCGCCGTCCTCGCCGAGCAGCGCCTCGATGTCCTGCAGGTGGTTCGGGAACGCGTCGACGTCGCTCGTGTGACCCGTCGAGCGCAGGAGCGCGCTGATGACCGGATCGCTGCCCGGCGCGCGACCGATGCCGAGGTCGATCCGGCCGGGGGCGGCGGCCTCGAGCGCCGCGAACTGCTCGGCGATGACGAAGGGCGCGTGGTTCGGCAGCATCACCCCGCCGGAACCGAGCCGGATCCGGTCCGTGCGGCCCGCGAGCACCCCGAGGAGCACCGGCGGATTCGTGGAGGCGACCGACGGCATGTTGTGGTGCTCGGCGAGCCAGTAGCGGGTGAGGCCGAGTCGGTCGGCGAGACGGGCGAGCGCGACCGTCGCCGCCACGGCGTCGATCGAGCGCTGGCCCTTCCTGACGGGGACGAGATCGAGCACGGAGAGCGCGAGCGGAGCCATGCGAAGGGCAACGCGGGTGGGGCGTCGCGGATTCCGTCACCCCGTTCTGGGGCTGGGTCCGGCCGCCGCCGCTTCGGTAGAACGGTGATGACCGGCCACCCATCCGGCGCTCACCCCGAGGATCCACATGACCGCCTCGACCATCGGCCCCGTCTCGACCGGACGCACGTCGCGCCTCCGGCCCGATCGCCGGATCGCAGCGGCCTGGGCGCGCCTCCTCGTCGCCGCCCTCGTCGTGCTCGTCCCCGTGGCGATCGTGCTCGGCGGCACGCAGTCGGCGCACCGGGCGGGCGCCGCCGCCGTCCGTGCGGCGCTCACGACCGTCTCCGCCGCGCTGGAGGCGCAGCACACCGTGACCGGCGGCTGGCCCGCCGACCTCGTCGCGGTCGGCACGTCGGTGGTCGACACCGCCGGCCATCGCATCGCGACGATCCCGGCCGGGGTCGCCGTCGACTACCAGCGCAGCATCGACGGAAGCCGCGTCGTCGTGCGGATCTCGGACCGGGGCGCCAGCGCAGCGTTCGACAGCGCCGCGGCGGTCCGCTGAGCCGCTCGGCCAGAATGGGCGCGTGAGCACCTTCCCCCTCTCGTCCTCGCCGCGCGTCCGTGACGCCATCCGTCACGAGGGGGCGCGCCGCCGGCACCTCGTCGTGCTCGAGCGCACCGGGCTCACCGACACGCTCGTGCGGTTCACGTTCGGCGGCGACCTCGAGGGCTTCGCGAGCCTCGGCCCCGAGGACCACGTGAAGGCCTTCTTCGCCGGCCCCGAGGGCATCGTCGGCCGCGACTACACGCCTGCCGAGTACCGGCCCATCGGCGCCTCGTCCGGCCCCGAGCTGGATGTCGACGTCGTCGTGCACGGCGACGCCGGCCCGGCGACGGCCTGGGCGTCCCGTGCGGGCCGGGGCGACGAGCTGGAGATCGCGGGTCCGCGCGGCTCGCGGCTCGCGCCGACGGGGTTCGCGAACGCGCTGCTGCTCGCCGATCCTGCGGGCATGCCCGCGCTGCGGCGCTGGATCCGCGCGCTCGCCGGCGTGCTGCCCGTGCACGCCGTGCTCTTCGGGAACGACACCCGCCTCGTCGACCACCTCGACCCGGCCGAGGCGTTCGCCGCCACCCCGCAGCTCGCGCCCACCGCCGACTTCGACCTGCTCGACGTCGTGCGCAGCCAGGACGTCACGGCCGACACCTTCGTGTGGGCCGCGGGTGAGGCGGGCGCGCTGATCCCGGTGCGCCGCTGGCTGAAGCAGGAGGCCGGCCTGCCGAAGCCGAACCTGTCGCTCCACGGCTACTGGAAGGCCGGCGTCGCCGGTCTCGACCACCACGCGCCGCTGGATCCCGCGGACCCGGACTGAGCCCGGCCCGGGGGATCAGCCGAGCACCGACGGCTGGTCGTCGTGCGGATCGTGCCGCTCGAGCGCGCGCGCGGCCAGCACGAGTGCGACCACACCGATCGCGGCGCGCAGCGCGGTGAAGATCAGGAGGGCGATCCCGACGCCCTCCCCCTCGGCGACGAGCAGGGCGCCGATCGCGGCGAGCAGAGCATCTCCGACGAACGAGATCCGCAGCCAGAACAGCAGCCGCTTCGCCGGGGTGGTCCCGGCGAAGGGACGGAATCCGCCCGACGGCTCAGAACCCGGTGGGGGTGTGCGGGACGTACTCCGCCTCCAGCCGCTCGAGCTCCTCGTCGGTGAGCTCGAGCTCCTCGGCGCGGATCGCGTCGTCGAGGTGCTCGGCCTTCGTCGCGCCGACGATGGGGGCCGTCACCGCCGGCCGGGCGAGCACCCACGCCAGCGCGACCTGCGCCCTCGAGACCCCGCGCTCGTCGGCGATGCGGGCGACGACGTCGACGATCCGCCGGTCCGCCTCCTCCGCCTGCCGGAACAGCGTCCTGCCGAACTCGTCGGTGCCGCTGCGCGCGGTCGTCGCGTCCCAGTCGCGGGTGAGCCTGCCCCGGGCGAGCGGCGACCACGGGATCACGCCGACGCCCGTCTCGAGGCAGTACGGGTGCATCTCCCGCTCCTCCTCGCGCATGAGCAACGAGTACTGGTCCTGCATCGACGCGAATCGGGTGAGGCCCTCGACGTCGGCGGTGTGCTGCATCTCGGCGAACTGCCACGTCCACATCGACGAGGCCCCGAGGTAGCGCGCCTTGCCGCTCTTCACCACGTCGTGCAGGGCCGCCATCGTCTCGGCGATCGGGACCGACGGGTCGAAGCGGTGGATCTGGTAGAGGTCGACGTAGTCGGTCCCGAGACGCTTCAGGCTCGCGTCGATCTGGGTCATGATCGCGCCGCGCGACAGGCCGGATCCGTTCGTGCCGGGCCCCATCCGGCCGTGCACCTTCGTCGCGATCACGACGTCCTCCCGGCGGGCGAACTCCTTCAGCAGCGTGCCGGTGATCTCCTCGCTCGAGCCGTCGGAGTAGACGTTCGCCGTGTCGAACGTGGTGATGCCCGCCTCGACGGCACGGCGGAAGAACGGCCTCGTGTCGTCGAGGCCGAGGGTCCACGCGTGGTTGCCCCGGTCCGGGTCGCCGTAGCTCATGCAGCCGAGCACGACGCGGGAGATCTCGAGGCCGGAGGTGCCGAGGCGGATGCTGTCCATGCCCGTCATCCTCCCGGCCCGCGCTGGGCGTTCAGCGGGTGTGACCGAGCAGCAGGTCGACGCGGAGGCCCTGCTTGGTGCGGACGACCTCGACGGGGATGCGGGGCTTGCGGCCCGCGGTCTCGAGGCGGCTCACCGCCTCGCTCACGGCCGCCTCGAGCCCTCGCGGAACCATGCCGACGGGGCCGATGATGCGGCCGTCGACGAAGAGCCGCACCGGCATCGGCGCGTCCGTCCGCTCCTCGTCGTCCGTGCGCCGCCCGATGGCCGTCTCCACCTGCTCCGCGCGCTCGGCCGAGGCGAGGACCTCCTGGTGGGGGTCGCTTCCGGCCAGTCGGATCGTGACCTTGCCGTTGGCGGGCGTGAGGTCGAACTTGTAGTCGTCGAGCGAGCCCTTGCCCTGGTCCCCCTTGGGGAACGACGTGTCGCGGTTCCCGCGGCCGAAGATCATCCGCCCAGTCTGCCAGCGCCGGGGCTCGCCGCTCTCATGCTCTCCTGGCCGCATTCTTATGGGATTCCCGGGCAGGGAGGGGGCGCGGAACGGGAATGAACGGGGGCGCGACCCCGTTGTCCAGGACATGCAGCGCAGGACCCCCAGGATCGCCGAAGAGATCGAGGACGAGTTCGGTACCGTCACCCGGTACCGCAGGCACCCCAACGGGCGCGGACTCGTCGCCACCGACGCCTCGGTCGACCCCACCGCATTCCTCGCGCCGTCCGTCTACGTCGAGTCCGGCGCCCGCGTCGGTCGCTCCGCCCGCATCCATGCGGGGACCTGGGTCGATCGCGAGGCCGTCGTCGGACCGCACGCCGAGATCGGCGCTTCCGTCCATGTCGGCGCCGCCGCGATCGTCGGGGAGGGCGCCCACATCGGCAGCCACTCGAAGATCGGCGCCCGCGCCCACATCGGCGCCGGTGCTCGCATCGCGCAGGACCAGCAGGTCCGCGACGACGCGGTGCTGCCCGGTCAGTCCGAGTTCGGCGCCGCGGCCTGAGGCCCGCGAGCCCCCACTCCGCGCCGTCGCCAGCGGAGGACGTCGTCGGCAGCGGAGGATGGGACGTGCTTCCGCGCCCTCGGATGAGGACCGGATCCTCCCAACGCGACCACGCGTCTCAGCGCGCCGACGAGCACACGGCGGCCGTCAGGCGTCGTCCCCGGCCGGCGGCTCCATGTACCACTCCGTGAACGACGTGGCGCGGCCGTCCTCGGCCAACCGGATCACCCAGAGGTTCTCGTAGACGTCGCCGTCCGTGTACGTCGTGCGGCCCTGCACGACCGCGGTCGACCCGTCGACCGCGATCACCGACCAGGTGAAGGTGTGGTCGTCGGCACCGTCCTGCGCGTCGAGCCAGGACGTGAGGATCGCGTCGTGGCCGACGACCGGCTCGTCCCACGGATGGAAGCGGTACTCGCCGTCGGGCGCGAAGAGCGCCCGCACGTCGTCGGGGTCGTTGGTCGCCCATGCCCGTTCGTACCGACGCACCCAGTCCTCGGCGAGCTCGTGTCCCTGCATCCTCCAGGGCTACCACCCGCGACCGACAACGAGGAAGGGGCGTCCCGCTGGTCAGCGGAACGCCCCTTCTCGAAGCGAGGACTGCGGTCGGACTAGCGACGCAGGCCGAGCCGCTCGATGAGCGACCGGTAGCGCGCGATGTCGATCTCCTGCAGGTAACCGAGCAGTCGCCGGCGCTGGCCGACGAGCAGGAGCAGCCCACGACGCGAGTGGTGGTCGTGCTTGTGCTGCTTCAGGTGCTCGGTCAGGTCCTTGATCCTCGTGGTGAGGATCGCGACCTGGACCTCCGGGGAGCCCGTGTCACCGGGGTGCGTCGCGTACTCCTCGATGATCGCCTTCTTCACATCGGCATCCAATGCCATAGGTGGGCTCCTTCCTCTTGCTGCGCGGTGCTCGATGCAGGCTGCATTCGGGCGATCTGGATCCGCGGCCGGTCCAACGGCGAC